>NZ_JAKGTF010000002.1:0-329176 GCF_022324735.1 Clostridium sp. YIM B02551
TTATTCTATTATACATAAAAGTACCCCATAGAATAGGCTTTTTTAAATTGTCTATTCTATAGGGTACATTTTATTCAGTAGTGGGTTTTATGTTTAATACTATAATTATATAGTATAACTTATCCTTGAATTTTTCTAACAAATTAATACTTATGTATCCATACTATTTACTCAAAAAATCAAGCGCAAATTGTACATGTAATGCAGTACCATATTTCATGTAGTCTTCATCAATCTTAAATTTTTCATGATGTGGGAAATATATAGCTTCTTTTTCCTCATTTCTATAACCTACAAATGCATAAACTCCTTTAGCATGCTCAAAATAGTATGGCATATCCTCTGACCCCATGAATTTAGGTAGGATTTTATTTTTGCCTTCTCCAAATACTTTTGTTGCTGACTTATCTGCTATTGCTGCTAAGTCTTCATCATTATATAGACTTAAGGCACTTTCTTCTATTCTTACATTAACTTTAAGCTCATAAGCCTCTGCAATCGCTTTTGCATGTCTTTTTATTGCTTCGTGAGCTATTTCTCTAACTTTGGGGTTAAAGTATCTCATAGAAATATCAATATCTGTATATTTAGCAACTATATTTGCCTTTGTTCCACCAATAAACTTTCCTACAGAAAGCACTATTGGATCTTGAGCATTAATATTTTTAGTTACTATCCCTTGAAGGTCTGTAACAAAAATACATGCAGGATGAATAGTATCCTTAGCCATATGTGGAACTGACCCATGTCCTGATACTCCTTCAAACTTAACATAAATAGTATCACATCCTGCCATTCTATATCCAGGTTCAATATTTACATATCCAGTCTCTAATTCTGGCATTCCATGCATGCCAAGACATGCATCTACCCCATCCATTCCTCCAGCTTCAATTATTTTTTTCGCACCTGAGAATGTTTCCTCTGCCTCTTGGAAGAAAAATCTAACTTCACCACAAATCTCATCCTTCATTTCAGATAAGATTTTTGCAGCACCAAGTAGCATTGAAGTATGAGCATCATGACCACATGCATGCATTAACCCTGGGGTTTTAGATTTAAATTCAACATTTGTTTCCTCTTTTACTGGAAGAGCATCTATGTCACCTCTTAAAGCTACTGTTTTACCACTTTTCCCACCTTTTAATGTTGCAATCAAAGATGTATTTCCAGCTTTCTTATATGGTATTCCAAGTTTATCTAATTCCTTCATAATCTTTTCTTGAGTTTTAAATTCCTGACCACTAAGTTCAGGATTTTCATGTAAATCTCTTCTAAAATTAATAATGTAATCTTCATTTAATTTAGCTTTATCTAATATGTTTGACATAATAAAAACTTCCTTTCTATTATATTTTCATAAACATTCATATGTAATTTTTGACTATAATTAAGCTACCTTTCTCTTACTACTTTCATTTCTCTTATTTTTAGGTACAAGTGCTAATACTGCAATTAGTGATATGGTTCCCGCAATTACACTAACTCCCAATCCCCAACCAGCTGATAAATTCTGAGCTGTTTTGTCACTCATAATAATAGCTGTTGATACTGCTCCAGAAATGGCTACACCAAAACTACCTCCTAAAGAGCTTGCCATTTTATAAATACCTGATGCAGAACCTGCTTTTTCTGCTGGTGCATTTCCAACTGCAGTATTAGTAGATGGCGTAGCATAAAATCCAAATCCAGTGCCCATGATAGCAAGACCGACTACAACAGCTGTATAATAAGCAACATTAGGTAGGAATGTTAGTGTCATTAAGAAAATTCCTGCAGCAGCCATTAATGTACCTATAGACATTGGCAAACGTGCTCCTGTCTTAAGCATAACTTTTTCTCCTACGCGAATTGTTGAAACTATAGCAACTAAATAACTAATTGTTAACAGTCCACTTTGGAATGAACTTAAGCCACGTGTTGTTTGAACGTAAGGCATTAATATAAATAGACAACCTGCACACATATTAAGTAAGAAATTTGAAATTACTGCTGCATTATAACCTTTGCTGCTAAATAGTGATAAATCAACTAATGGTGCTGAATTTCTGCTTTCTATAAATAGGAAAATACCAAATAGAATTACAAAAGCAGCTATTAATGAAAGAATAATTGGATTTGTCCATCCGAGTTGTCGTCCACGAGTAACAACTAAATTTAATGAAAGTAATGCTAATACTAAAGTAATAATTCCAAAATAGTCAATGTTTCGTTTTTCTCCACTAGTAATTTTACTTTCTGGAGTACCATTTACTAAAAACATACCAATTAATGCTGCTGGGACTGTAATCCAAAATAACCATCGCCAGCTTAATGCTGATACAACTGCACCTCCAAAGAAGTTAGCAACACCACTGCCACCCCAAGAAGCTAAAGACCAAAAGCTAAGAGCACGTGGACGAGCTTCACCAGGATAATAGGCATTTATAAGAGCTAAGGTTGCTGGCATAATAAATGCGCCTGATAATCCTTGAATGACGCGACCCACAATAAGAAGTGTAGCTCCCTGAGCTATAGCACAAAGTATGGAACCAATAATACTTAAAATAAATCCGATTTGAGTTATCTTAACTCTCCCAACTCTGTCAGCGATACTTCCTGCAGTTACAATGCTAACACCACAAATTAATGCAGTAATACTGACTGCTGTACTAACAATGGAACTTGAAATTCCTAAGTCACTAGTAAGTGGTGGTACACCTGCTGTTATAGCACTTGCAAATAACCAATAAGTTGCAACACCTAGAATCATTCCAAATAACAAACGATCGTTACCTTTATAATTTGCCATATGTTTTCCTCCTAAACCTTTTTTTATTTTTTATTTACTAGATTTTAATAACAATTGCTTGAAAAGTGCTTAAATACTGAATACGCTCACTATATATATACTTAATTTAAAATTATAATTTGTGAGCAATTTCATATTATACCTATTCATTAGAAGTTAAAATAGCTTTTCTTCCAACGTTTCTACCCACACCTTTAATTCAATTTTTTATTACGTTAGGAGGCTTTTTTTCTTACTAAACGTAAAAAGAAGTTAAAAGTACTATTTTCCTTTTAACTTCTCCTCTGCAGAAAAAATATATAAATCTTGTGTAAACATTCCTTCATTTACAAATGTATTTAGGTTCATATTTGGATTCTTATCTACTATAGATTTTAGTATATATAGACCTAGTCCTCTATCTTCACCTTTTGTAGAATATCCTTTATTAAAAATTTTATCCATATTCAATTCTTGTTTCTTAAATGTATTTGCAACTGTAATATTTAAGTTATTATCAATTACCTCCACATAAATTTCTAATTTTTTATGTTCATTTTTTAATATTTCCTCTAATGCATTTTCTAATATTATTCCCATAACTCTAGAAAATTCCATTTCTGATATATTACATTCTTTTATTTTCCCTATAGTTATTAAGCTTACTTCTATATCTTTCTTTATGCTTAACATTATGTAATATGAAAGAATAGATTTTAATGGGATATAATTTATATCTTTTAAATTTAGGAAGGCATCATAACTTTTATCCCCTACCACTTCTCTACTTAATTTATCTAATAGATCATTTTCTTTTAAGTTATCCATTCCAATGCCTAAAACTATGTTTTTATAATCATGTTTAAACTCTCTATATTTCTCCACTAACTTCTCTATGGTATCTATGTATAGGGTTAATTCCTTAATCTTCTTTTCTTTTTCGTTTAATTCTAATTCATCTTTTATATTCTTAATGTCGAGTTTATTATTTATGATGTAAAACATTAAAATAAAGAAATTTATCGAAACAAATATGATTAGTTTAATTCCATAGTTAATATTTAAATCATTTATTATTTTTATCAATATATTAATTAGAATGATTATATATATACCATTAAAATTTCTTTCTTCAACATTATCATCTGGAAAGCTTAAAGGGATATATGTCCTAAACAATCCAAATGCTAATAATATTGCTAAATAAATTAATATAAAACTGTAATTAATAGGATGTAACAAAATATTAAAATTAAATATATCTGCAATATTTATTCTATATCCTAAAATAAGCACTATACCTGAACTCATATAATAGGAAATGAGAGTAATTAACTCTACAAAAAAGGAAAGTTCCAAATTCCTTCTGAAATTCTTGCCAATGCAGAAATAAGTTATTATATAATTGCAAAACCATACAAATATAAATGATAAAAGGTTATCGGCTAAAAACTGCATTACACTTGGTTTAATAAGCATCACTATTATTATTGCAATAACACCCTTAAGTTTAATATTTATCTTTTTATCAGAAAAAGTATAAATGAGATAGGTTTGAGCTATTGTGGTTGCTACTGTGTAAAGCATGATCGTATCTCCTTCTCTCTTCTCTTAGAAACAATCTCCCTTATACCACCGGTAAGAACTACATATAAATCCTCATTAACATTTTCAATCATTTTAATATGTTCTTTATTAACAATTATACTTCTATGAATTTGTATAAATTGATTTGAAAGTTCTTCTTGAATTTCCTTTAGAGTTAAATTCACGCTTATTTCATTATTTATTGTATATATAATAATCTTCTTTTTGCTCTTATCAGTTTCAATACAAATAATATCTGAGGGCTTTATAATAAATACATTTCCACCAACCTTAAATATTAAAGATTCATTCTCAATCTTATCTTTATAAATTTTAATATATGTATTAAGTGCTTCTCTTATCGAATTTTCCATGTCAAAGCCTTTGTCTATAAAGTCTAATATTTTCAGCTTATATTTAAATACGCTTTGCATTTGATGAACATAAGAAGTAACATATATCATTTCTCCTTTATATTCATCAATATTTCTTATCTCTCTTCCTAGCATTAACCCATTTTTCTCCTGTTTCAAATCAATGTCCAAAATATAAAGGCAATCTTCATAGGATTTTAAAGATTTAATATATTTTATTGCTTCTTCATACATATTAAATGCTTTGATATTACATTCCAATCCTCTCTCTTCAAAAACAAGTTTTGCTATTTGAGAAATTTTTACTATATATTCTTTTCTATCTTCACATATAATTATGTTCATAAAAATCACCACTTTACATTTTTATAATTTAATGATAACTCTTTTCTCAATTTTTGAAAATAAAAAGGAACTTACTACAGAAAAGAGCAAGTCCCTTGTTTTTTATTTTAAGTTTACATAATAACTTATTTACTTTATTTATTCTTCTTAAATAGTGATTTTACTGCTCGTTTTACCACATCAAAAAAGCTTAACGAAGAAACCATACGCTCTGGATCAACATAATTTCGAACAGTACGAAGTACCTTTTTTGCATCTTTTGAAGCAAAAGTATATGTACCATTTTTCTTTGTTCTGATTGCATATCTTGGAATCCATTTTCCTTTGAACATTACAGATGCAATGATATAGTCAACCTCTTCCCAAGGAATTTGAATAAATTTGCGTGTATCACGAGAATTATAGAATTCAAAACCCTTGTCGCCAATCATGAGTTTACCATAATCTGAAAAACCCGTAAACGCTGTTGCTTCAATTACTAGATCTACTTTTGTATTGAGTGATTCAACCATCCGATCTACCTCTTTTCTACTTATACAAAAATTTATTACTACTATTATATATTCTTTATATGTTACTATCAAGTGTTTGAAAGTCGATAGACTTAACACATATCTTACCAATTTATATTATTAGTATTGTAACAATTATTTTTTACTCTACTTTAACTACTCGATATGTTAATAAAAGCCCAGGCTAAAAGCCTAGGCTAAATTTAAAATATTACATTAATCCGATTAAGTGGAAAACAATACCAATTGCGAATAATCCAAGAATCATTACGATTGGAGATACTTTCTTCTTAAGTAACCACATACAGATAAGTGTGATTAATAATCCTGCAAGTCCAGGAATTAATGAATCTAAGTTACCTTGTAAAGTTGTTACCTTAGTATCAGTTAATGCCATACCTGATCCTTGTTGTAATAGAGCTTGTTGGATTCCTGCAGCTCCATCAGGAAGCTTGCTCCAATCAATGAATGCTCCATCACTTAATTTAACTGATGATACTACTGGTGCAAATCTAACAGATACCCATCTGTTAACTAATGATCCTAATATGAACATACCAAGGATAGATGCTCCTTTTGTAATATCTTGTAATAAACCACCAGTTAAATCTTCACTGATACGAGATCCTGCTTTGTAACCGAACTCTTGTGTATACCACATAAATGCCATACGAATTATGTTCCAAGCAAAGAAGAATATGAATGGTCCAACAATGTTACCGCTAATAGCAAGTGAAGCAGCTAATGCTCCTAATATTGGTCTTACAGTAAACCAGAATACTGGATCTCCGATACCAGCTAAAGGTCCCATCATACCAACTTTAACACCTTGAATAGTTGCGTTATCGATTGGTGCACCATTTGCACGTTCTTCTTCTAACGCTAGAGTTACACCAATAACTGGTGAAGCTACATATGGATGAGTGTTGAAGAACTCTAAGTGACGTTCCAACGCTGCAGTTCTTTCTTCTTTAGTCTTATATAATCTTTTGATTGCTGGAATCATTGCGAATGCCCAACCACCGTTTTGCATTCTTTCATAGTTCCAAGAACCTTGAAGGAAAGCTGAACGCCACCAAACAGAAATACGATCTTTTTTAGTTAATTTTAAATCTTTTGCCATTTTCGTCCTCTCCCTTCTTAGTATCTATCTATAAGATCCCCTAATGGATCTCCAGTATTTGAACTTCCGCCGTTGCCGCCTTGTTTACTTAGTGCTAAGTAAAGAAGAGCTAAAGCAACACCTAAAGCACCTAATCCGATAAGTGTAATTTGTGAAACTGTTGCTAATACAAAACCTATTGCAAAGAATGGCCATACTTCTTTTGTAGCCATCATGTTGATTACCATTGCATAACCAACAGCTACAACCATTCCACCACCGATTGCTAAACCACCTGTTAACCAACCTGGCATTGAATTAAGTAATGAACGTATTGGATCAGCACCAATTGCTAATATTAAAGCTGCAGGTATTGCTATACGTACACCTTGTAAACATATAGCAGCTATTTGCCACATTTCAACAGCTCTGATATTTCCTTCTTTTGCAGCTGAATCCATGAAGTGTACAAATGCAGTAGCAATAGTACGGCAAATAATTGTTAATAATAAACCTGCAACTGCTAGAGGAACAGCTATAGCGATTGCTGAAGCAACTCCCTCTTTACCTTGACCACCAAGAACTAAAATAATTGCGGATGCAACAGATGCTAATGCTGCATCAGGTGCTACTGCAGCACCGATATTTGCCCAGCCTAAAGCGATCATTTGAAGAGTACCACCTAGGATAAGGCATGGTAATAAATTTCCTGTAGCTAAACCGATTAATGTACAAGCTATTATTGGTTGATGGAATTGGAATTCATCCAATATACCTTCTACACCAGCTAGAAATGCTACAATAATGACTAATATTATTTGAATTATATTTAAAGTCACGATTATTAAACCTCCTTTTGTCTAAATAATTAGATTTCTTAAATAGTTAAATTATTTAAGTTTTGCTAATTCTTCTTGTGCTTTTTTTAGTATTTCGTCCATATTTCCTTTTGAATCATTTGGTACTTTACGAACGTCAAAGTTTAGTCCAGCTTTTTTAAGCTTATTGAATGTATCAATATCTACTTGATTAAAAGCAAGTACTTTGTTTGGTTGAACTTTACCTAATGAGTGAGCCATTGAACCAACATTGATTGTCTTCAAAGGTACTCCACCTTCTACTGCTCTTAGTACATCCTCTGGATTTTCAAAAAGAAGCATAGCACGTTGTCCACCAAAATGTTGATCATCTTTTGCAAGTTTGATCATATGATCTACTGGTACAACATGAGCTTTAACCCCTGGAGGAGCAGCTTGTGTGATTAAGTTCTTACGAAGTTTGTCTCTTGCAACATCATCTGACACTACAATAATACGTGTAGGTTGCATAGCTTTTGTCCAAGCAGTTGCTACTTGTCCATGAAGCAAACGAGAGTCGATTCTAGCTAAAACATACTCGAATGATCCAGGTGCACCTGCATTAGATTGTTGAGCTGAGGCTTGTGGAGCTACACCAGTAACTGGTTCTAATGTTTCTGGTTTAACCTTAATTCCTTCTTTAGCTGATGTTAAAATTGATGCTGCAATTTCATGTGCAGATTCATTTGAAAGACGTAAACCATAAGCTTCAATCAACATTGGAAGATTTAAACCAGCTACAATAGCCCATTTATCTTTGTGTTCTTCAAATAGAGAGTTTGCTTGGTTGAATGGAGTACCGCCCCAAAGATCAACTAAGAATAAAACCTCATCTTGCTTGTCAAAAGATGCGATTGCTTCTTTCATTTTTGCTTTTAGATCATCAGGTCCTTCACTTGGCATCAACGTAACAGCTTTAACGTTTTCTTGTTCTCCGAAAATCATCGTACCGGATTGCAAGATGCCTTTAGCAAATTCACCGTGACTAGCAAGAATAATTCCTACCATTTTTACTTATACCTCCTAATTTTTATTTGCTACAAAAACAAAAGGCATGAGCATTATAATATAAAACAAAATACATATTGTTTAGATTTCATCATACTGTTTGCACACTGAATTAAATTAATTAAAAAACATCATAATACCCTTATAAAACTGTACAAAAAATAGTGAATACAAATCAATATTAAATTGTTTTATTTACTATGATAACGCCTAGTTGAATTAGTAACATGCTAGATATTATTATTTATTATTACTCTGCAATCTACTTAGGAACCGCTATTTAACTACTCCTAACTTGACTACGTTTTCATAATAGCACTTTTTTTTATATAATTCAAGGTATTAAATCATATTATTTTATATTATTTTATATTGTTCAATATTTGTTAATATTTTTGCACCAATCGCCTTGAAATTTTCATAATATTCCAAATATAGATAATTTTCTATCTTTAACTTTCATTTTAAGCCTATTCTATTAGGCTTAAAAAAATATGACCGCTTGCAAATAGCTATTTAAGTTACTTACAAACGGTTGGGGGGAGTTCTGAAATAATTCACAATTAGGGTTTCTAATACCTATAAAATTTAGTTAAAAGTTATATACTAATTCTATTTCTTTTTAATGGCTACACGCCATACCTCTGGTCCTTGTTCAAGATATTCCCATTCAAATTGTTCAGTATATTCCGCTAAAAATTGGTAATGTAGTGGTCTTGGATCATGGTCATTTAATAACTCCATTTCTTCTCCACTCATTAGGTTATTAAAAGTATCAAATATTCTAGTATGCTTTTCCCTTGGTGGATATATACGTGCATCTACTTGTGCTTTAAATCTTGACATAGTTCTACCTCCGATATAGATGATTTATAGTATATATATTATAGATAAATAGAGAAACTTTATGTGATTTCAATCACATATGTGCATTATATATCTTATTAAAATTAGAACAGTTTTTGTTGCCAATATAAATCGATTGAACTTAGCCTGAAAAAGTGTTATGCTATCAAAGTTAAACTTAATATAATGTCTTTACTATTTAAATAACAAGTGTAACATTGCAATTTAAAAAATATATTGAAGAGCTTATTTTTATAGGCTCTTTTTTAGTAATAAAGAGAGGTAATAACGTGATAAAAGTTGATAATTTGTCCTATTCGTTCCCCCAAAAAGATTTATTTAATAGCATTTCATTTACATTAGAAGATGGTAATCATTGTGCTTTTATAGGAACAAACGGCAGTGGAAAAAGTACACTGATAGATATAATTATGTATCCAGAAAAATATATGTTCGATGGTAGTTTAGAACTATCCCCTAATTGTAGAATTGGTTATGTAAGTCAATTCTCACATTTGGACAAGATAAAAGAAATTACAGTTTTCGATTATATTGCAGAAGAATTTATTAAATTACAAAATGAAATAACATCTATTTGTACTGAAATGGAGACATCTTCTGATATTGATGCTTTACTAGAAAAGTATCAACAAACTTTAGATGCATTTGATGCAATTAATGGTGCTGACTACGAAAACAACATTAATAAAAGCCTAAATCTTGCAAACTTAATAAAGTATAAAGATTTAATGATATCTGATCTTAGCGGTGGGCAATTCAAGCTTATTCAAGTAATTAAGGAAATGCTCAACTCTCCAGACCTAATGATTATGGATGAACCCGATGTGTTTTTAGACTTTGATAATCTTAAAGCTCTTAAAGATCTAATTAATTCACATAAAGGAACAATGTTAATTATTACACACAGCAGATATCTATTGAATCATTGTTTTGACAAAATTATTCACCTAGAAAACATGGAGATTCAAGAGTATGACGGAAACTTTATTGATTATAACTTCTCATTACTCGAAACAAAGATTGAATTACAAGAGCTAGCTGCTTCTGATAATGAAGAATTTGAGAGAAACGAAAAGTTAATAAAAAAACTAAGAGATATAGCAACTGATAATGCTGAAGCTTTTAGAGGGAGAACCCTAAGAGCTAGAGTTAAATATCAAGAAAGATTAGAAAAACGTATGATTAAAGCACCATTTGTAGATATTAAACAACCGAATATACGTTTATCTACATATAATGTGCCCGAAGAAATTGTTGCTTTAAAAGTTAATGATTATAGCATCTCCTTTGACGATTTGCTTCTAGAAAATGTTAACTTTGAGATTAAATCTACAGATAAAATAGCCATTATCGGTTCAAATGGTACAGGTAAAACAACCTTACTCCAAGAAATATATAAAAATAATCATGATTCTATTGAAATAAATGAAAATGTTAAAATAGCTTATTTATCTCAGCTTCAAGGCAAAACACTAAATGAATCTAATACGATACTTGAAGAATTTTTTGATGCTGGCTTTAAAACTTATGATGATATTAAAGCACATATTTTAAACTATGGTTTTGAAGAAGAAAGCATTAATCAAAAGATAGGGTCCTTATCTGGTGGAGAAAAGAATATACTTCAGTTGGCTAAAATTTCTGATAGTAAAACAAACATGTTACTACTAGATGAACCTACAAGTCATTTAGACACTTATTCACAAATAGCACTAGAGAAAGCCATATCAAACTATCAAGGCGCAATACTTATGATTTCGCACGATTTCTATTCTATCGTTAATTGTATGGATTATGTTTTAATCATTGAAGATAAGACAATTAGAAAAATGAATATGCGAAAATTTAGAAAGATGATTTATACTAAGCATTTTAACTTAGACTATTTAGAAATTGAACAAAAGAAAAAATTAGTTGAAATAAAAATAGAATCTGCTTTAAAAAATACTGATTTTACACTTGCAAAAGCCTTATTAGAAGAGTTAGAAGCACTGATTAAATTACTCTAAATTTAGTCTTTAGTAACAGGCTCACGACCTCCCCATCTAACATCAGGACGGTCTATATAATTTCATAATTACTGAATGCTTGTAACCAATAAAGCCCTGGACTAATTAATTAGTCCAGGGCTTCATTACTATTATACTTATCTTTATGATAATGAAAGAATAATCTTATATAGAACATATCCTATAGGAAATAAAATGAATATAAATCCTAAAATTATTGAACTTGTATTAAATAAAGGTTTTGATACACCATTTTTTGTATCCATCTGCTTTAAGTATATTTTATCCATTGCTACCCCTGTACCACCAATAATTATGAGAGATATTCCTATAAAACAACTAAATGCAATAACAATTCCAATTATAGCCGCTAAATACGGTAAAATAAAAAAGAACATCAGTCCACCTCCATTAAAATCTATTCAAAATAAATACTCCTGCAATCAAATAGCACAAAGTAATTAAAATACCCACCCACATGTGTATGGCTGAAAGTAACCAATAACCAACTTTTACTTTTTTATCATCGGTATCGAAAAGTTTGCTCATCTTCATGCCTTTATAGCCTCGTACTATTGCAATGATAGCCAGAACTAGAGCAACTACAAGTGCTAAAAGAATAAGTGCATTTCCTAGTTGTATCATCTTTTTCCCCCTTTTGCATAAAAATTACTTTTATTTCGGATTGATATATCTCCACAATATATTGACAATCTGTATTTTTCATTTTTCTATAAGGTTAATTTAACTGCCTAACCATTACAACATAGTATTTCATTATATGAATAAAGTGGAAACTTAAGAAGGGTTATTAGAAAAGAACATGATTTTTATAAAAAAATTTATTAAAGTGAAATGAAAAATCCACGACAATTCTGTTGTGGATTTATATGGTGGAGACGAAACATGACTTTTGAAATTCAAAATAACTTTCCAAAATTATTTAAATCACTTCACTACTTGTGCATTCATTTTACTTTTGCCATAACTTTAACGCAATATTCTTTTACACCTATAACACCACTACTTTTATATACTTTATTTAAATCACTACCAATTCCACTACAATCTGCTCCAGCTTGTATCCATTCACTTATATTATCCTTATTTACTCCACCAGTAGGCATTATATTAATATCTGGAAATATTGATTTTGCTGCTCCTATAAATCCTTTTCCAACAACACTTCCTGGAAATAATTTTATAAATCTTAATCCTAATTTATAAGCTTTATTTACTTCTGACATTGTCATTAGACCTGGAATTATTAATGCCTTTCTTTGACTCGCATAACTTATTATTTCTTCATCAATGCAAGGTGAAACAATAAAATCAGCATTATTATTGATGCACTCATCTACAGCATCTTTAGTTAAAACAGTTCCTGCTCCAACATACGTACCTTTATATGCTTCTTTTAATTCTTTTATGAGCTTAGGTGCATTAGGTACACTCATAGTTATTTCTATAATCTTCATTCCACCTTCAATAGCTGCAATACCAATTTCCTTTGCCTCTTCATATGTGTTAGTTCTAATAACAGCTACTGCTTTTTCTTCTTTTAAAGTATTATAAATTTCTTCAAACATTATTTACACCTCACCTTTTATTTAAGGTTATTCTATCGCTCTATTTTTTTAGCTTGTCCTAAATGTACTAAAACATCATCATAATAGGGTAGTCCATCATTATCACCTTCGACGCCAACTACTAGGGATCCAACTGCATTTGCAAATCTAACACAACTTTCTAGTGTTTCACCTTTAAGTAGTGCAGTTAAAAATCCTGCCGCAAATCCATCTCCTGCCCCTACTGTATCTACTAACGCTTTTGGTTTAATAGCCGGAACTTCATAAACATTTTTACCATCTGAACCTATTGCTCCTTTTGCTCCTCTTTTAACAATAACTTTCTCTATTCCATAACCGTGAAAAGTTTCTATTGCATTTTCTATATTAGTATCTTCTAATAATAGTTCTACTTCTTCATCTCCTATTAAGAGAATATCAACACTAGGTAAAATCCTTTGTATAAAATATTTTGCTTCTTTTTTTGTCCACATTTTCAATCTAATATTAGGATCAAAAGATACCTTTAAATTTAATTTCTTTGCTAATTTTACTGCTTCTATAATCACACTTTGGTTATTTTTATTAATTGAAGGAAAAACTCCTGTAATATGAAGTATTTTTGCATTCTTAAAATATTCTTCATTCAAATCTTCTGGGTTCATTGTACTTGTTGGAGATTTCTCTCTATAATAAAATGACCTACTAGACCCATCAGATAAAACTTCTCTAAAATATACTGATGTTTGATATCCATCTACAAGCTTAACTTCTGATATATCAACATCTTCTCCTCTTATAGTCTTTAAAATATACTTTCCAAAATCATCATTTCCTAGTCTACTTATCCATCCAGATTTCAATCCTAATCTTGCACAACCTATTGCAACGTTCAATTCTGCTCCTCCTACTTTTCTTTCAAAAGTATTTGAAAACATTATTGGTCCTTTTTGTATAGGACACATTGCAATCATTCCATCTCCTATTGTAATTACATCCATTGAGCGTACACCTCTTTCATATGCCGAAATATTCCTTAGCATTGTTGTAACATATACCTTGAACAATATTTTTTAATAATTTTATATTATCTGGTACTTCACCATTTTCAACCCATTCTCCAATTAGATTACAAGCTATTCTCCTAAAGTATTCATGTCTTGTATATGATAGGAAGCTCCTTGAGTCAGTTAACATTCCAACAAAACGGCCTAATAATCCCAAGTTAGCTAATGCTTTCATTTGCTCAATCATTCCATCTTTATTATCATTAAACCACCAAGCTGCACCAAATTGTATTTTCCCCGGAATTCCATCCCCTTGGAAGTTTCCAATCATACTGCCTAAAACATAATTATCCTTTGGATTTAATGTATATAAAATTGTTTTTGGAAGAGAATTTTCTCTTTCTAGTGAATCTAATAGTCTAGAAAGGGGGTAAGCTATGCTTTTATCATCTATAGAATCAAAGCCAGTATCTACACCTAAACTTTCAGCCATTTTTGCATTATTATTTCTAAGCGCCGCAATATGAAGTTGCATTACCCATCCAAGCTTATAATAATGTTTAGCTACAAATCTAAATGTATATGTCTTATATTTCTTTTCTTCTTCTATACTTATAACCCTACCGTCTAGCGCTTTTTTAAATATATCTGTCGCCTCTTCTTTTGAAGCTTCTGAATATACTACTGTATTGTTGAAGCCATGATCTGATATTCTACACCCAACTGAATGAAAAAACTTTATTCTTGATTCAAGCGCTTGTAAAAAATCATCATAGCAGTTAATAGTAACTTCAGATATCTTCTCAAGATCTTTTACCCATGAAATAAAGCCATCAGAATTTATATCCATTCCCTTATCTGGTCTAAATGTTGGCAATACCTTTACATTAAAGCTTTCATCTTCCTTAATTTTCATATGATATTCCAATGTATCAATAGGATCGTCTGTTGTACATAAGAATTCAACATTTGACCTTGTAATTAAGTCTCTTACTCTAAAACCTTCTCCACTAAGTAATGCATTAGCTTTTTCCCAAATTAATGGAGCAGTATCTTCATCTAGAACATCATTTATTCCAAAGAATCTTTGAAGTTCTAAGTGAGTCCAATGATAAAGAGGATTGCCTATAGCCATAGGTATTGTTTTTGACCAAGCTAGGAATTTCTCATAATCACTTCCATCCCCTGTGATATATTTTTCATCTATCCCATTACTTCTCATTGCTCTCCATTTATAATGATCCCCGAATAACCATGCTTCAGTAATATTATTAAATTTTTTATTTTCATATATTTCTTTTGGATTTACATGGCAATGGTAATCGATAATAGGCATTTTCTTTGCGTAGTTATGATATAAATCTATTGCTGTTGTATTAGATAATAAAAAGTTTTCATCCATAAATTTTTTCAAATTAATCATCCTACTTTCAAACATTTTTTTTGACCAATAGCTAGCATCTGTAATAGTCCATCTTCTTCAATTGAAAGATAACCTCTGCTCGCTCTTGGACGGGATGCCCCTTGATTTGGTATATGTTCATCTGAAAAGTTATGCTTTATACCCCTGAATATGCGTTAAATCCACCATCTACAGGAATTACAACGCCTGTAACAAAGCTGGCTGCTGGTTTTGAAAGTAAGAATAATAATGTTCCTAAAAGTTCTTCACTTTCCCCAAATCGTCCCATTGGAGTACTATTTAAAATTTTAGTGGTTCTATCAGAAGGTTTACCATCTTCATTAAATAATAAATCTCGATTTTGTTTAGTTACAAAGAATCCTGGTGCAATAGCATTTACACGGATACCTGACTTAGCGAAATGAACTGCAAGCCATTGTGTAAAGTTACTTATTGCCGCCTTAGCTCCTGAGTAAGCAGGAATTTTTGTAAGTGGAGTAAATGCATTCATTGATGAGATATTTACAATGCTTGTATCTTCCTTCCCTAACATATCCTGAGCAAATACTTGTGTAGGTATTAATGTTCCAAGGAAGTTTAAGTTAAATACAAATTCAACACCCTTAGGATCCAAGTTGAAGAATGTAGTAATATCGCTCTTATCTATATCTCCATTAAAATAATATTCATTAGTTGTTGTTGCTCTAGGATTATTTCCACCTGCACCATTGATTAAAATATCGCAAGTTCCAAAGTCAGCAGTAACTTGTGCTCGTGCTGCTTCTAAACTTTCTTTATTAAGTACATCAACTTCATAAGCTTTTGCTATATTACCAGACTTTGTGATTTCATTTGCATAATTTTGTGCATTCTCAATGTTTTTATCTAAAAGAGCTACCTTAGCTCCACACTCAGCAATTGCAATAGCAAACATACTACAAAGTACTCCGCCAGCTCCAGTAATAACTACTACCTTGTCCTTTAAATCTATTTGAAACGGTATTTTCATAATTATTATCTCCTCTTAAAATTTATAATTATTTCAATTTTCCAAGTGTCTCCCATATACCTGTAATATAACTTGCACCTAATGCACGATCATATAATCCATATCCTGGTCTACCAGTTTCGCCCCATATCATTCTTCCGTGATCTGGTCTTAAATAACCTTGAAATTTATTTTTATGTAAAATCTGCATGATTTTAACAATGTCAAGTGAACCACAAGCTGAGAAATGAGCTGATTCCTCAAAACTTCCATCATCTAATATTTTTACATTTCTTACATGCATAAAGTGAATTCTTCCTTGTGCGCTATATTTATCAATCATTTGATAAATATCATTTGATTTTGTACATCCTAATGAGCCTGTACATAATGTTAATCCGTTATTAGGACTATCAACTAGTTTTAAAAATCTATCTATATTGGCTTCACCTGTTATTATTCTTGGAAGACCAAATATATCAAATGGAGGATCATCTGGATGTATTGCCATATTTATATCATTTTCTTTTGCAACTGGAATAACTTTTTCTAAGAAATATTGCAAATTCCCCCAAAGTGTTTCTTTATTAATCTTTGAGTACTCTTCAAATAAAGCTTTTAAATCTTCTTTCTTATAACTAGAATCCCATCCTGGAAGAGCTAACTCACCATTCAACGGATCCATTTTTTCAAGTTGATCTTTGTAATAAACAAGTGCTGTTGATCCATCTTCTAATTCTTTATCAAGCTGAGTTCTTGTCCAATCGAATACAGGCATAAAGTTATAACAGATAACTTTAACACCAGCTTCAGCTAATCTTCTAATATTTTCATTATAGTTTTCTATATATTTGTCACGAGTAGGCTTTCCTAGCTTTATATCTTCATGGACCGGCACACTTTCAACTATATCAAAGACAAGACCTGCCTCTTCAACATCTTTTTTTAATTTTGCTATACTTTCTCGGCTCCATACTTCTCCAACTGACACATCATAAACAGCTGTAACAATGCTTCTCATATTAGGAATTTGTCTAATATACTTTAATTTTACAGGATCATTTTCTCCATACCATCTAAATGATAATTTCATAATAACCACCTCTTATTTAAATTATCTTTTCGTTATTTCTATATCTAAATTATACCTTTCTATTTATAATATTTATTGTTTTTCTTGCTTGAAAAATAACAAAAATTGCTATATTGTATACTTATAAATTTTTTAGGAGGAGTCATGGATAATAACATACTAGAATTTACATCAAGACAAGTGATGAATTCACCTGATTTTGAGTTTTTTCACTATTCAGATAAACATTCATTAAATGTTGAATATCATAATCATGACTTTTATGAGATATTCTTTTTTATCTCCGGAAGAGTTAAATATATTATTGAAGGAAAAACCTACAATCTTAGACCTAACGATATTCTTCTAACTAACAATAGAGAGCTACATAAACCTGTAATTGAGAATGGAATTAATTATGAAAGAATTGTTATTTGGGTTGATCCAAGCTTTGTAAAAAAGATTGAAAATAATGAAACCCCTCTTACACTTTGTTTTGAAGATTCATCAAAACATCATTACAACCTTCTTCGTCCAAATATAGATCTTCTTCATATTATTAAGAAAATATATGAAAAGTTTGAAAAGTCCTACAACGGCAATGATTATGGTGATACTCTTCTTAGGCAAATCTACATAACAGAATTATTAATCTATCTCAATAGAGCATATTTTGATACATCTAAAGAAATTGAACTCGATATTGAGCAGAATTCGAAAATAAGCAATGTAGTACATTATATAAATGAAAATTTATGTGAAGATTTATCCCTTGACGCATTATCTCAGAAATTTTATATAAGCAAGTATCATCTAAGTCGTCAGTTCAAGCAATATGTTGGCTTTACTATACATCAATATATTAGTAAAAAAAGACTTATTATTGCCAAAATTCATTTGCATGATGGGGCTTCTATTGACTCTGCATATATTGAGAGTGGATTTAATAACTATCAAAATTTTTTAAAAGCTTTTAAAGATGAGTTCGGATTCTCTCCAAAAAAATATGTAAAATCACTTTCGGATAATAAATTATACGACTAGATATAAAAACAAAT
Source organism: Clostridium sp. YIM B02551 (assembly GCF_022324735.1). Classification (NCBI taxonomy): domain Bacteria; kingdom Bacillati; phylum Bacillota; class Clostridia; order Eubacteriales; family Clostridiaceae; genus Clostridium; species Clostridium sp. YIM B02551. The sequence goes on from NZ_JAKGTF010000002.1 coordinate 18,527, forward strand.
CTTCCGACTATATAAAACTACAGTCGGAAGATTTTTCATTATATTATGATATTATATGGTTACTTATTTATTTCATTATAATCTTGTAATCTATTTATATGAACTGCTAAATAAGTTAATTCATCTTTAGGAATAACTCCATCATAAACCTTTTTTATATAATCCTTTATTTTAAAAGAAATTTCCATTGCTTCTGGATATGATGTTGCTATTTGCTCAAACATGGCATCATTCTCATCTTTCAACATTTCATTATTAAAAAATCTTTCTGTAAAAAATTTAACATGTGTAATAAAACGCTGATAGTGAATCCCTTCAGTTTTTAGACTGTTACCAATTGAATACCTTACTAAGTTAACAATTCCACCTATCATTTTCGCATATTTCATGCTATCTCTTAAATCATTACTTTGTGATTGCGCATTAATTAAATGGAATGTAATATTAGCAGCCTCTTCCTCTGGAAGTTTAATACCTATTAAGTCATTTATAAGGTTTACTGCATATATTCCAATTTTAAATTCCTCAGAATAATAATTTTTTATTTCCCAATAAACACGGTTTGTTATATTAATATTCTTCTTTGCTCTCTCAACTGCAAAATTCAAATGATCACTTAATGTAAAATATATGCTCATATTAAGCTTAGAATCTAAATCCTTTTCAGCTTTTGAAACAATTTTTTGAGTTATTTCAAGATATATTGGGGGAATTGAATCTAATAATTTTAAATATTCATTTATTTGGATGCTTTCCACAGGCATAAAAATTTGATCTACAACCTTCTTTTCAACAATGTCTCCATTTTTTTTATTATAACCTATACCTTTTCCAAAACAAACGAATTCTTTATTATTCTCGTCAATAGCTAAAATGACACTAGAATTAAGCACTTTTTTTATTTTCATAATCATTCCCCCTATTTTCTTTATTCTAAAATATCTCCATTTGTTTTTATAACATTTTTATACCAGAAAAAAGAATCCTTCTTTAATCTTTTCAATGTTCCATTTCCTTCATCATCTTGATCAACATATATAAATCCGTATCTCTTGCTCATCTGAGAGGTAGAAACACTTATACAGTCAATAGGTGACCAGCTAGTATATCCTAGTAAATCTACTCCCATTTCCACAGCTTTCTTCATTTCTCTTATATGTTCCCTAAAATATTCAATTCTATATGAATCATGAATAGTTCCATCTTCTTCAATAACATCTTTGGCACCCATTCCATTTTCTACTATCATTAATGGAATTCTGTATCTGTCATATAATTCAATTAATGATATTCTAAGTCCTACTGGATCTATCTGCCAACCCCACTCCGTAGAAGGCAGATACGGATTTTTTACACCCATTATAGTGTTTCCTGATGCTTTTTCTTTAGTTGTATCAGCCGACTCTGTTCTTGACATATAATAACTAAAAGAAAGATAGTCAGCCGTATTCTTCTTTAATATTTCTTCATCATTTTCTTCCATTTTAATTTGAATTCCATTATTTCTTAAATTGGCTTTATATAATCTAGGATACTCTCCAAATATCTGAATATCAGCATGTACATGATTTCCTAAATTACTACTTAATGAAAGTAATACGTCTTCCGGATTGCAAGTATTAGGATATGTTGTAAGCTTTGTTAACATACATCCCATTCTACTATCTTTAATAATCTTTCTACATTCTTTTGTCGCTAAAGCCGCTGCAACATATTGGTGATGTAAAGCTTGATAAACAGCTTCATCAAGCTTTCCTTCTGGACACTTATCCGGAATAATTCCAGCAGTTGTAAATGGATGTCTGCCAACACTATCTATTTCATTAAATGTCAACCAATACTTGGCATATTCTCCAAATGACTCAAAACAAACTTTCGAAAACTTAACAAAATAATCAATTAATTTTCGCTCAACCCATCCATTATATTTCAAACTTAGGTTTAAAGGCATTTCATAGTGTGATAGTGTAACAATTGGTTCAATATTATATTTCTTAAGCTCTTTAAATACATTTTCATAGAATTTAATTCCTTCTTGATTAGGTTCACTTTCTTCACCAGTTGGAAAAATCCTTGTCCAAGCAATAGAAATTCTTAGGGCTTTAAATCCCATTTCAGCAAACAACTTAATATCTTCTTTGTAATTATGATAAAAATCAATTCCTCTTCTCTTTGGATAAAATTTTGTTGTTTTATCTTCTATGGCTTCCTGAATCATTCTTGAAGTAACCTTATTATGGCCTGCATAATCCTCGACACTTAAATTCGGCTTATAGCTAGCTACATCAGCTACTGACATTCCTTTTCCGTAAGCATCAAAGGCTCCTTCAACTTGATTAGCTGAGATTGCTCCACCCCATAAAAAATCTTCTCTAAACGACATTTTATACATCAACTCCAATCTAATTTATTGCAAACACATTATCTCTCTTGTTAACTTCTTTGCTTTCTATTGTTTCTATCTTAGCATCTGGTCTATTTGTAATAATTATTGCAGTTACTGGATCAAAACCTTCTGCAACAATTTTATCTAAGTCAAAGCTTAATAATAAATCTCCTTGTTTTACATTTCTTCCCACAGGTACTTCTGGATTAAAATATTTTCCCTTCAAATTCACTGTATCTAATCCTATATGAAATAAAATTTCAGTCCCATCTTCTGACTTCATAGCTAAAGAATGTTTTGTTTCAAAAATCATTTCTATTACACCATTCACTGGAGCGTATAATTCTCCCTTAGAAGGAATAATTGCAATACCTTCTCCCATTAATTTATTAGAAAAAACTTCGTCTTTTACTTCACTTAAAGGAATTAGTTTTCCTTCTAATGGTGCTTTAAATTTTTCTTTTTTATTTTGAACTTTTCCATCTTTATTATTAGTTACTTCTTCTTTCCATAAAACTGCTACTGCAATAAAAGAAACTACAAATGAAACAACTAATCCTATTATTGCATTCATTAAATTATTTGGTAATGTTTGAGAAATAAACATTGATAAGCTTGCTAGTCCAGGTCCTACTGCTACATATGCTTCTACAGCCTTTATTCCTAAAAATGCTCCTCCTGTAAAAGCCCCAATCATTACACCATAAAGAACACGTTTATGTAGAATTGTAACACCATATAATGCTGGTTCAGTAATTCCAAATAACGCTGATATACCCGCTGAGATAGATGTAGATCTTAATGTTTTATCTTTTGTACGAATAGCTACTGCAAAACATCCACCAGCTTCTGAAATATTATGTGCTAACGATGCAGCATTGTATATTAATTCTTTCCCTGATTGACCTAAAGAAGTAACAACGTAAGGAATCATTGCCTTATGCATACCTGTAGTAACCATAAATGGCAAGAATGCTGCTAAGATTGCTACTGCTATCCATCCAAATTTAGCAAAAATAAATAAGATTACACTTGCAAATCCTTGTCCAAAATTATAACCTAAAGGACCAAGAAGGAGTAAAGTTACTGGTACAGTTATAAGTAACGACATCATTGGAACAAAAAAGCTACGAATAACTTTTGGACTAATTTTATTAAAGAATTTTTCTAACTGTGAATACAATAATACGCACAATATTGCTGGGAAAACTTGATATGCGTAGTTTATATTTTGTACTGGTATATTAAAAAATAAAGTTCCATCTCCCAGCATCTTAGATAAATTAGGAGTTAAAAGTGCTGCAACAGCAGATACTGCAACTAATGGATTAACTTTCATTTTATTAGCAGTTGTAATAGCTACTAAAATCGGCAAGAAATATAATGGTGCATCACCAACAAAATTCAATACTTTGTAGGTCTGCGTAGTATTTGATAAAATACCAATCATGTTTAAAAGCATTAAAAGTGACTTTAAAATACCACCTCCAGCTATAGCCGGAATCAATGGTTGAAATACACTTATAACAAAGTCTAAAGCTATTGTACCTATTTTTCTTTTCTCTTTATTATTTTCTTTATTTACTCCTTTATCAGAAATTAGTTTTTTAATCTCATCATATACTTCAATGACATCATTTCCTATTATCACTTGGCATTGTACATTTTGCTTAATACCTAATACCTCAGGAATATTTTCAAGATCCTTCAATTTTACTTTGCTATTATCAATAAGAGAAAATCTTAATCTTGTTGAACAATGTTCAAGATGTTTAACATTTTCCTCTCCACCTACAGCCTTTAATATTTTTGATGCTACCTCTTTATAATTCATATTATTTGTCTCCTCTCATTAAATAATGGTTGCAGACTTTTTATTCGGCCAAGATAAAAAAGGACCCAAATAAACTAATATAATATTAGCTTATTCAAGTCCTGCCTGCATTACCAGTCACATGCCTGATATTTATATACTTTTATCTTATGAATGAAGTATAACATGGACCAAAGTAAACGTCAACATTTTTATAAATTATTTTTTAGTGTACGTTAAATTATTGTGTTACTACTAAAAAAGATGGGGTCATCTCACTAAATTGTAGCGTTTTATATTTTCGTGGTTTTTAAAGAACAATGATAAATTACATAAGTTACAACTGTAAAAATTACATAATCACAACTATTGTTTTATTTCATAATCTATATTGAGGTGAATTTTAATGATGAATGATTTTGAAGTTTATAGAGATTATTGCCAAGCTTTAGACCTAAACTTCTCTAAAAAAATCATGGAGAAATTAGGTCAATTTGGAGATGATAAAGACACTGGAAACAGATCCGCAGGCTCAAAGGCCTCCTACGATGCTGCAAAATATTTGTTTAGTAAATTTAAGGAAGCTGGACTTACAAATGTATCAATGGATAAATTTCAGGTTAATGGTTGGACATACAAAGGTGCTAATATAATTTATAAAGATGATAAAGGTTTCTTACAGAAAATCATTTTAGGAGGATATGCTTCGAATATTAAAGCTGTAAATGAAGAAGTAAGTATTGTTGATGGTGGTAGAGGTACTATAGATGAGTTAAACGCTTTAGGAGATATAAAAAATAAACTGGTTTTGGTCTCAACAATTAATCCCACCACTGACTACTGGATTAACCTTCCTGCATATGAAGCTTACCTTCATAATGCAAAAGGTATATTGATTGCCTTAACTTGGAAAGTAGAACATGATGATATATTAATTTCTTTTGATCTCCAGGCTCCCGCCTACTGCTCTACTTTAGCTATAAGTATAAAAGATGTGAAAAAATTAAAAGACTTAATTTCAGCTAGCCCTAATAATGAGATTAAAGCTATTTTTAATGCAAATTCTACAGTTGTACCTTATGCAGATTCTTATAATGTTGTAGGCGAAATCAAAGGAAAAAGTTCAGAGGTAATATATTTAATCGCACACTATGATGGTTATTACCATTCATTTTTTGACGATGCTGGTGGGGTTTCAGAGATTCTTGGTATTAGTAAAGCAATAATAGACAGCGGATATACTCCTATGAAAACCATAAGAGTTATAGCTCAAGGGGCTGAAGAATGGGGACAAGGTTATACGGATTACGACTGGTCATGTGGTTCTTATTATGAGATAGAAAAACTTCATCCTGAATTTAAAGAAAAAGCTTTTGCATTAATTAATTTTGACGGAAACTTTCCAATAGCTAACGAACGGAATTTTAGAGTTTACAGTTCCTATGAATTATATACGTATGTTGAAAAATTCATAAAATATTTTACGTCTAAGAGTAGTTATAATTATGAGGTAATTTGTCCAAGTCTTATTTTTGCTGATGATTTTTCTTATTATAAAAACGGAATTCCAACCCTTATGCCAGGAGAAGATTTTGAAAACTCCATATATTACGAAAACTATTATCACAGTTCAATGGATAGTGAAAAAGTAGGATTTGACCTACAAACCTATGAAATGATTCATAAACTATATGGTAGGATGATTCTTAGCCTAGATTCTTTACCAATAAAACCTTTGAATTTTAATACAAGGTTTGAAATTATGAAAAAGGAACTATTACCTTCTATTATAAGTAATGATTTAAAAGATGTCATTTATGAGCTGTGCCGCACTTCCAAAAGACTCTCCCAGACAATTCAATTTGCTAATTCCAGTTATATTGATCATATTGGAGACTCCTATCATATTAATCATATGTTATTTGAATTATTAAAAAAAATCCAGGATTGTTTTTTAGCATTTTATTGGGAACAAAGTATTCATACACTTACATTCCCTCACTCTGTATCTATGAAAAATATAGATTTATTGACCAAGGCTATTTCAAGCTTAAAAAACAGGCGTGAATCTTTAAGTGATATAGTAGAAAAATATATTAAGCCTATCGACAACAACAGGTATGTTTTTGAATTTAGCAAGAAGACATATGACTTCTTTTCTTATAGAATACCTTATGGCAATGGCGATTCCTTTGGAAGTAGTATGATAAAAAAGCCAAATGAGGATTTATATGATTTAGCGCATTCACTAAAATCTAAATATGATGAACCAAGTCCAAATGTAGATTATGAAATTAGAATTTTAGAAAATTCCTTGAAAAGACAACGTGATTATTTAAAAGAAATTTCTAGTCAAGAAATTGAAGATATGAAAGCTTTAATAAAAATAATGAACAAAATTATAGATACAATAAATTAAGAATACAATTTTAAAATTTTAAAATAAAATAACCCACGAAAATCTAAATTTTAGATTTCCGTGGGCTTTATAGTGGAGTCAAATTTCTTATTTTAATTATCTAAACATTAACTATAGATGAACTAGTTGTTCATCTTTATTTCATTTCATCAACTGCAGTTTTACCAGCAATTCTTCCGAATGTAAATATATCAGTTAATGCATTACCGCCAAGACGGTTACCTGCATGGATGCCTCCAGCAACTTCTCCAGCAGCATACAGATTTTTTATTGGTTTATCATTTTCGTCTAATACGTGGGCTTTAGTGTCTATCTTAAGTCCACCCATTGTATGATGAATTGCTGGCTTTCTTGGAGTAGCATAAAACGGTGCTTTTAAAACTTTTAAGCTAAATGTATCCTTATGGAATTCAGGATCAAAACCTGCATCAACATATGAATTATATTTATTAATAGTGTCTACAAGAATTGCAGGATCCATACCAACTTTTACCGCTAACTCTTCTAGGGTATCTGCTCTAAATAGAGTACCAGCTTCTACTTGACGGTCTATCTTTTCTTGACTTGTATTAGCTGCAGTTTTCTTTATTTCATCATCAGCTATAAGGTAGAATAAACCACCCTGGTCAATAGCAGCTTTTGTTAAAACATCTCTTCCAGAGAATTCATTAACAAATCTTTTTCCTTCTTTATTTACTATTACAAAGTTTTCAGGAGGTACTTGAAGTCCACTAAATAATTCACCAGTTTCAGGATCAGATACAGGCATCATTTGAGTAAATCCCATTCCTGTAAGTGCTGCTCCTACAGTTTTACCAAGCAATATTCCATCACCAGTCATAGCGTAGGAATTAGTAGTTTTTATATCATCATCAATTTCACTCCAATAAGTGTTGTACTCTTTTAGCATCTTTGTGTTTGCACCAAAACCACCACTTGCAAGCACTACTGCTTTTGCATGAACAGTTATCTTTTGGCCATTTACACCAGTTGCTATAACTCCTTTTATTTCACCATCTTCTATGATGAATTCTTTTACAGGGCTATCAGTAATGATTTTTCCTGAGTTATCTTGTACATATTTGGTTAGTGCAAGTATAAATGATGAGCCATGGCTTTTGGTAGGCTTATGACCACGACGCCAAAGTGCACCAACAGGAGCAAATACTATGCTCTTATCATACTCAACCCCTATCTCCTCTAGCCATTTAACACTCTCTAAAGCTCTGTCTGTAAGGATTTTTACAAGGTCATATTGTCCGTATATAGTATTGCCATTAAGGTCAGTTCTTTTACCACCAAAATATGTTTGCATTCTGTGAAGTAGTGGAGAGTCAAATAGATGTCCCTTTTGTGTGCCAAACTTTTTCTGGTAAGCAGAAAACTCTTCTCTAAGTGCACGGAAATCATCTATATATTCTGGATGAATTAAGCTCTCATCTGTATCCAGTAGTGCTTCAATAGTATGTCTTTCTCCTGGATTTTCATCAAATTTTACTTGCCACTCTGGATCTGCAGCATTGACAGGACCACCTGAACGTATTGTATTTCCACCTACTGCTGGATATTTCTCAAGAACAATGGCACTTTTACCATTTTGTAGCGCTGTTGCAGCTGCACTTAGTCCAGCGCCGCCTCCACCTACAACTACTACATCACAAGTATATTCTTCATCTTCTTTGATTAGGCTGCTAGCAGGCTTTGGTCGTCTCTTAAGTATGTCAGGGTTAACTCCTGCAAGCTTAACTGCTTTGGCTACACCGTCTAGTACAGCATTACTAGTTTCGGAAGCACCAGAAAGAGCATCAACATTTAATGTCTGTCCTTCAATTATTTTATCTGGTATTCTTACAAAAACTACATCTGCAAGTCCTTCCGTCTCTCCATCTGTATTTATATCTATACTTTCTATTCTGTTCTCACTAAAGGATACTTTCATTGGAAGACTTCCGCTGTGACCTATTGCATCTACCTCATATACTCCTGGTTTAAAGGTAAACTCTTCTTCTTCGTTAAGCTGATTTGAAATCTTTGCAAAACGCATAAAGCGTAGGAAACATATTTCTAGGAAGTCTATGGTTCTTTCATTGTTTAGATTACCTTCCTCATCAAATGCTTTATTTGCGCTTCCAAGTAAAAACTCATATCCTGGCATTACATTTGCATCTACACCTGGTGCATCTAGAATTTGACGAAGATGTAGCTGCGCACGTGAAGAACCTTGACTATCAAGAGATGCACCAAGGATCATTACTGGTTTGCCTGCAAGTGGATGAAGATCAAAGCTTAGCCATTCAATTAAGCTTTTAAGACTTGATGGGATTGAGTGATTATACTCAGGAGTTGCTATAATAACACCATCACTTGCTGTAATCTTATTATTAAACATCTGTATCACTTCACTTGAGGACTGATTATCAGATTGATTAAACATAGGAACATCTGTAATCTCAAGTATTTCTATTTCTGCCTTTGATTCAAAGTATTTTTTCATAAACTGAAGTAGTTTACGATTATATGATCTTTTTGCACTAGTTCCAACAATTGCTATAAATTTCATTGATATTAATCCTCCTACTCTTGCCAAGTGAATTTTTTAACTTTTTTATGTAAAACTTTTTCTGCTAAAAGTTTTGATGTAATATCTGTAAATAGAAGAAATTCTCTAAAAATTTCATCAAGCTCTGATAGCTTATCTGAATAGATAAGATTTCCTGCGCTATCAAATGCTCCCTGTGATTTTCCTAAAAGGAATTCACTGCTTGGCATGATTCTGGCAGCAAGCTCAGGTGAATCAAGTATTTGTCTAAGATGTGCCTGCGCACGAGAAGAACCAAGTATACCAAGAGAAGCCCCTACTATTAAAACAGGCTTGTCAGTAAGCGCCTGACTAGTGTAACTAATCCATTCAAGAGCACTCTTTAAAACTGCAGGTATGGCATGATCATACTCAGGAGTTGCTATTATTACTCCATCTGCTTTAAGAATTTTATCAGATAATTCTGCTACCTTCTCAGGAATATCAGAATCCTCTGGCTCATTAAAAGCAGGTAAATCCTTAATTTCATATAGTTCTATATCTGCCTCACTCGAAAAATGCTTTTGCATAAATTGAAGCAGCATACGATTAGTTGACACGTCTGAGTTAGTGCCTACAATTGCTAAATACTTCATAGTAATCCCCTTTCTGTATTTCAAAATTTCATAATTCTAGTAATTGTTTGATATAATTTTAACATGCTCAATATATTATATCTAATAGTTATTTTATTGAAGCTTGATAACATATTTGTTATAATCAAACACAATAATAAATAAGTTAATTATTTCGCAAAAGGGTGAATTAAATGTCAAAATACTACTCTCAGGATATTTTGTATTATATTGATGCAATTTTAAAGTACAGTAATTATGGCAAGGCTGCCAAATCACTTTATATATCTCAACCTTACTTGACACAGGTTATTAAAAGGGTAGAAAGTCAGTTAAACTGTGAGCTTATAAGTCGTAGCAATCTGCCATATCGATTAACCGAACAGGGGAAGATATATTATCAGTATTTAACTTCAATAGAAAATAATTATGCTAAGCTGCTTAGGGAAATATCAGCTGTGTCAGATATAGATAGCAAGGTTATAAAGATAGGAGTACTTCCTAGCCTTGGAACCTACCTTTTACCTCTTTTTTTACCAAAATTTCTGGATATGCATCCAAACTGTAGAATAGAGCTTTCGGAGGCTTTACCAGAAAAAAATGAGAAACTAACTCAAAATGGTGAATTGGATTTTTGGCTTGGACAAAATTCAAGAAATATTTCTCCGAACTTAAACTCGATTACTTGGGGCAGACACAGATACCGTGCTATTATTCCTCGCTGCTGTGATCTCTATCAGAAAGATGTATCCATTATTCCAGAAGGAACTATCGACATAAACAAGCTATTGTGTCAAAAGCTAATACTAACTTCCAAAGGTTCTGCTATAAGAAAGCAGCTAGATCAGTTATTCAGCATTTATAAGGTGGAACCCAAAATCATAATGGAAAGTACAGAAATCTATACTATACTTAACCTTGCAACGAGTAACTTGGGGCTGACCTTTATACCAGAAAGCATCTATGTAAAGGAGTGTCCATCTGAATACAATATATATGAAGTTCCAATTGATGAGCTGAGTTTAGATTATTTCATAGCATATAACAGTGAAAAAAAACTAACTGCCATTGATAAAGACCTTATAGATGCATTTCTAGCTCATGGTCAAAATAATTTCAATATAGGAGAGCAAAATGAATGAGTATACGAAGATAATATATCTTATGGGAACAAAAATCTCTCTATATCTAAAGGGAGAGGATGCTGAAAAGCTTGCAGAAAAGGCTTGCGATATGCTGATTCATTATGAAGAAGTCTTTAGTGCTAACAGTGATAACTCTCAGCTTGCGATGCTTAAAAAAACAGCTTCATTGGCCCCTCAAGAAGTAGATGAGGAACTGTATGAGCTAATTAAAATAGGTAAAAAACATAGTCTATGTGAGAATACATATTTAAATATTGCAATAGGACCATTAATAAAATTATGGAGAATAGGTTTTGAGGAGGCACATGTACCAGAGAAAGAAGCTATAGTAAAGGTACTGGAACTTTTAAAGCCAGAAAATATACAACTAGATGATGAAAAAAAGACCGTGTATTTCTTGAAAAAAGGTATTGAGATAGACCTTGGAGCCATAGCTAAGGGTTATTTTGCTGATAAAGTTATGGATTTATTTAAGAAAAATGGGGCTATTTCAGCTATGGTAGATATGGGAGGTAATGTTCTTGTTTTTGGTGAATCACCATCCGAAGGTGGTGACTGGAAAGTCGGAATACAAAATCCATTTCTACCAAGAGGTAATGCGGTAGCACTTATTAAAATAAAAGATCAATCCGTTGTAACCTCAGGAATATATGAGAGAGTGTTTGAAAAGGATGGACGTAAATACCACCATATATTTGACAGCAAAACAGGCTACCCAATAGAAAGTAATATAGCTTCTTTAACTATTATTGCTGATAAATCCCTGGACTGCGATATATATACTACAAAATTGTTTGGATTAGATGCTGCTTCAATTATTCATAGTGTTAATAGAATTAATGGGATGGGTGCTGTTGTAATAACTGTGGATGGAAAACTAGCCTATACAGATAATCTTAAAGGAAAAATATATCCATTAACCATGTAATATTCCAAAGAAAAAGATGATAAGGTTCATATCTACCTTATCATCTTTTTTGTACATATCAGTGGATATATACTAGTATTGAACACTTAATAAACAAAGCGCATCTGCACTAGCTTTATGACCTACATCATTCATATCCTTAGACTCGAAAGCTTTTTGAATTATGTTCAAAGGTAATTGCCCAAGTCCCACTTGAATTAATGTACCTACTATTACTCTTTCCATATTTAATAAATATCCATTTGCTGTCATAGTAATAATAATTTCGTTTGTAGTTTCCCTTACATCAAGAGAAATTAGCTTTTTAATTGATTTTTTTGTTTTCTTATTAGTAGTAAAAGCTAAGAAATCATGTTCACCTAGAAGGTGCTTTGCAGCTTCTCTGCTTTTATTTACATTTATTGTTTGATTCATTAAGTTAACATAGTGTCTTTCAAACAATGGACGATTAGGCGCATCTTTCTTCCATAATCTATATTCGTAAGTGGCACTCTTCATTAAATATCTACTATGAAATCTTTCATCAACAGTTTCTACTGATAAAACAATAATATCATCAGTTAAATATTTTTCGAAATAATCAAAAATTTCTTTCTCACTTAATCTATTATCTGGCGCTATAAAATTAACAATTTGCCCCTTAGCATGCACTCCAGCATCTGTATTAACCGCACCAACAACCTCTATCTCTTGGTCATAGAGCTTTGATAATATCAGTTCTAGCTTACCTTGAATACTCTTTTCTGCGTTATCTTTGGATTTATTATACCCCATATATTTTCTACCATCATAGGCTATCATCATCTTATAATTTTGCATTTGAATCCTCCTTTTCCTAAATACTAATCAATACATTTTATCATATATTGAGATAGGTTAATATATATTTGAAATTCTAACCCTATCACAAAAGATAAAATCCCTTAACATATAGTTATTAGCAATTATTCTGTATGCTATTCGATTAGAAACTAAACTATAATCTACGTCCTGCTAATAATTATATAATAAGATCAAATTGTTATAAAATAATATACACTATAGATAATAACATACACACTTATGCTTATTAGTAAAGGAATTAAGATTTGATATGGAATCAAGTTAGATAAAGATATCAGTGCAATTATACTATGCAAAATCCTGATAAATAATGGGGCGATAAAAATAAATATAAAAACTCCTTTTCGTATATGGAAGTAAAATGAAAAAACATAGACATCTCTGTCTAGGTTTTTCTATGGTGGAGGCGAACCGTATCGTATGAAATGTACGAAATCTATTGAGGATTATAGGCATAATTAAGTTAGTTGGAGTTCAATTGCTCCCACTCTACGTTCAAATATTTCCTTTTAACTAATTCCAATCTATCTATAACTTTTCTCAAAATGCATTCACCAAAGAAAACTCATTGGGTCTGTCCATAGATGAAAGACCATTTGTACATCCCCGATATGCCCACAAAAATAATTAAGAAGCATACTAAAATATAAATATTTGAACTTGATATGTTTACTTTTACCATATGGTTATTAATGCTTAGATTAATATCACAGCTCTAGTTGAGTAGATGAAAGCAATACTTTTTATATATTTTTCATTTCTCCGTTCATTCAAATAAGTCGATTGCTAGTTTTTATATAACAGCGTATATGAGAATATATCAATAATACCTACTTAAACTAATATTCCCAACTATCAATGGCCTTAGCACCATTCTTAATTATGTCTGAGTATTCTGCAGCAGATAGAATTACATCGTTTAATTTGTAAGTTAACTCATCATTAATTATAATCGCTTCATTATTAAACTTCTCTTTTAGTACCTTATTTAAATCATGAAGATTCTTTATCCCCAAGTCAGTTTGTCCTACAAGAAATAGTATGTAAAACAAAAACACTGACTTTTTATTGGTACCTTTTGGATTCAATCTAACTTTTTCATTAAAACTCTTAAAGTATTCATTTACAAACCGTTTTAATCCTCTAATTGTAATAGCAGATGATTGCAATATGTCTTCCATATATTTTTTAATAAGATTTATACTTTGCTCATTGGGTTCATTTATATACTGTAAATGATTTTGAAATAAAGGATAATTTAATCCATAAAACACCTTATATTCTAGTGTAGTATCCATCATATTTTTGGGTAACATTGCAGTGAAACCATTATCCAGTTTAAACTCTACAAAACTATACTTAAGATTATTTGAAAAATTACCAAAAGTATCATACTTAAATTGAACTCTCTTTGCATCAAGTGAAAGTGTTTGAAATAGCACATTATTTTTACATTCATCTATAACTGAATCACTTACTCGAATGTTATATACTGCCATACCAAATAGACTCACCAATATATTTACCGAGCCATCATCTCCAATATATGACAAAAGTGTATGACTTCCAAAATCCATTGTTCTATTAATTAAGTCATATAGTTCGCTATTGCTTACAATAGAAACCAATCCATCGCCGGTTCCATTTATTATAAACTTAATTATTGGATCAAAAGAATTTATTTTATCATTCACATCATTATTCAAGCAAAACCATTCAAAAGCAATTTTAGCTACCATTCTATACATAGCCTGACTAAAAAATACCGAAAAATCAATATTAACTCTTTTCTCAATCTCTATTTGGTTTATATCAATTTCCTTTATGTTTGTATCACTTGCTGTTTTAATTTTTCTTATTTCATCAATTGGTCCTAGTAATGATTTTCCATCAACACTACGCATCTTTTTGTTGCGGAACAACTCTGCCTCAGATGTAATTTTTGTACTATACTCTGTTCCGGCAACCATTACTTTTGCCTCATATGGTGCATATTTTTTACTTTTACTTGATTTGATATCAAGTTCATTTGTTATTATTGCTAGCTTCCCAATAACTTCATCTTCAAATAAATCACTAAACTTATTGTTGTGTTCTATCCTACAAACTTTTGGATTAATAATTTTTGCATTGGTTAGTGCATCAGGAATTATATCAGATTTTGATAATTCTCCTGATAAGCCACAATAAATGCATCTATCTCCCATTAAATCACCTCCATTAATATGCTACAAATCTATTTAGAAATGTTCTTAGTATTCTTTGTTAATCAATGAATGACTGTAAGAATTAATTTTCCACTAATTCTTACAGTCATTGTTATCTTATTTATTTAATAATTAATAAACCACAATACAATTTTCATTTATAACATCATTAATGCATTCTTCTATAGCTTTCTCAAGACACTCAATGATATGTTGATTAGCATTAATTTGGGATGAATTAAAATAATTATCTTGTGTGTACTGTAATAGGTTTGAAAAACGGTTATACTGTGTCATATAAATATCACTATTTCTTGAGAATCCATTTCTATAAGAATCATCTAACACTCTAGCTGCAAACGTCTTACCTATATTATTTGAAACTTTTCTGTTAATGATTCCTTGGAGTAGTGTAACTTCATCATCTCCACCTAGCAATATTTTTGGATTTAAAGCTATAGTATTTTTCGATAATTCCTTTGCATAGTTTCCTATTTCAAGTACAAATCTCGTCTCAATATTTTCATATCCATATTGATTTGCTACAACTTTTGATAAATGAGGTACACATATTTTCCATTTACGAATACAAGCGGCTACTGTTGATGCATATAGCTTCTTACCTTTACACTCAGCTACTAAATTATTAAACAAAGCTGAAATGATTATCTTTCTATGCGAGTCTATCAATACTGAGTATGGTTTATCCTCAGTAATTTTAATACGTATCTTATCTCCATTTAATTTTTCAGCATAATTTAACGAACAAATCAACTTTGAAATAGCACTTTCATATATTACTTCTTCCTTTTCTAAGCAATTATCTAAATCATCATTTCCTGAAATTAGTCCATACTTAAATGCTCCTTTAATAATTGGCTTATTCTTACTACTATTATCTGAAACAGCCACTTCAAATGAATTTATCAATGAATCTTGTTCATTTTGGGAAGTTTTAAAAATTTCAGACCAATCAACTTCTATCTTCTTTCTTCGTGCAAATCTATTTTTCCCTACATTTTCAGATACTTTGGACTGCATGAATATATCCCATTTTGTAAACATTAAATAAACACTAATATTCCCTTTAGATTTAGTTAAAAATTCACGTATAGCTTGATATCCATTTTTTGTAGTAGCATTAACATCAGAACTTATAACAAAAATAACTTTTTCCGAATGATATTGGGAAAGTATATCTAATATACGTTCATATTCATCTTCTGTTTCTTTCCCTAACTCATGGAATAGCCCCATTGTATCAATGAATCTTATCACATGTATTTTTTTGTTATTATACTCTGCAACAATAAATGTATCCTTATCTATTTCAGCATTTTCAAAAATCCAATCTGCACCTCTAAAAACAAAGGACAGCTTTGATAACAAATATTCTTTAGAGCCATTTTCACTTTTAAGTAAAATATCTCTAATTTTTTGTTCATTATCATTTCCACTTAAAACCACATAAAATTCATTTTTACCCTCAATCTCCGCATCAACATACGTGATATCTTTCATTTCATCTAATGTTTGTTTAAAACGTTCCACTCCAGAGTTTAAAC
Organism: Clostridium sp. YIM B02551; assembly: GCF_022324735.1. Lineage (NCBI taxonomy): Bacteria > Bacillati > Bacillota > Clostridia > Eubacteriales > Clostridiaceae > Clostridium > Clostridium sp. YIM B02551. Next base: position 34,986 of record NZ_JAKGTF010000002.1, read on the forward strand.
ATTCTATAACGCAATTCCAAAATCCATTAACATACTCTTCTAAACTTTTTAATGTACCTATTTTTTCTGAGAAGATATTACTTGCATACTGTCCCTTTTTATTATTAACCTTTTGTATTGCCATTACTTCTTCATATAGATTAACAACATCATTAATAGGAAATTCTGAAATAATTGAAACAATTTTTTTCTTTTCATCATCATTAAAAGATGCTATCTTATATGCCAAGGTGTCATTAGATGGAGTTTTTAGAGCAATATTGAAAGTCTTCTCAATTTTATCCACAAACACGTTAGTATCTATTCTTTTATTCTGTGAGCATTCCTTTGCCGACAAAAATAATATACTACCAAGAAGTTTATTATCGTCTCCAATATCGGCCACAGTCATTTTGCATATATACCCATGTATATATAACTTATTTTCATCTATCTCTGGATCATCAGTAATGTTAATTTCCGCATTAACTAAACTCCCTTTTCCATTGGAAGTTCTTTCACTTAATAATTCAAAAACAGGCTCCGACTTAGCCGCACCAGCTAAGAATGTACTTTTCCCAGCTTCAGTAGGACCTACTATGGTATTAGCAGAACCTTTACCTTCATTGCGTTTAATACTATTAATAATTTGATTTAGTTGTAACATATCTTGTTACCTCCTTAATTTAATTATTAAATTACACAACAAAAAACCTCCTGAACTGTCAGAAGGGCTGAATTCTACTAATATTGACTGTATATTAAACGTATGTAAACAAAAATCTACCTATCAATATACTTTAATACGAATCAGAAACTTCTTGACATATCTTACATGAATCAAAATCTATGACTCATGCTGCTTAGAATTTTCAGTATATGTAATTTACTCCATAATATACCTTGGCTATTCAATTGTCAACACTAAAATTAACTATTTTTTAAGTATTTCTTAAGTTCATGTAATTTATACTCTATAAGTATTAATTTTCATAGAAATGAATGTATTAGACAATAATTATGCTAATTTTTTTATGGTTTTATATATTAGTTAATATTTTTATTATTTTAAAAGAAAGGCGCCCTTACATTTAAAAACAGAGGGTGGAAGTGGTACAATAAAGTAGACACCAAGATAAGAGAAAAATGTGAAAAGGTGGTCTGCTTTATGAGAAGAAATTATGATAAACAATTTAAAGTTACAGCGGTCAAGTTAGTTTTGGAAGATAATACTTCTGTTGCTGATGTAGCAAAGGAATTATCTATCCATTACAATTCCTTATACCGTTGGATAAGTGAGTATGAAGAATATGGAGAGAACGCGTTTCCTGGACATGGGACTGCGCTCTATTCTTGTCAGTAGCTGAAACAAGAAAATAATGAGCTATGGAAGGAATTAGATTTATTTTAAAAATACCAGACCTTCTTGAAGCGAAAAAACAAATAAGGTTTCAATATTTCAAAGAAAACCTGGATAAGTACAACATCAAGAAAGCTTGTAAAATGCTAAATACTTCAATATCTAGATTTTATAAACACTTGAATCATAAGCCATCAAACAGAGATATAGAAAATGAAGTATTAAGCAAAGAAATAAAACAGATCTTTGAGGAAAATAAAAGCATATATGGTTCAAAGAATTGCTAAGGTTCTAGACCATAAAGGAATCCATGTTAGTAGGAAAAGAGTATCTAGTCTAATGAGGAATATGAAACTTTTGTCAAAAGGTTTCCGCTATCTCTATAAACAGCACAATCAAAAAGTAAATACAGTTGAAAGACCCAATTTATTGAATCAAGTCTTTGAATCTGATGGTAGGAATAAAATATGGGTTGGGGACATAACTTACATACCAACGAAAATGGGCACTCTATATCTTGCAGTATTTATTGATATATATTCAAGGAAAGTAGTTGGCTGATCTATGAGTAATAAAGTGAAAGATACTCTTGTTATCGGAGCATTTATGCAGGCGTACGGAAAAGAGCACCCTGAAAAAGAACTGATTGTACATACAGATCAAGGTTCTTAGTTTACAAGATGAAGATTTCAAGCATTGTTAAAAAATATAACGCGATTCGTAGCCAAAGTAGAAAAGGTAACCCATATGACAATGCAGTACTGGAATCATTCCATAGAACAATAAAAAGAGAGCTTATTCAGGATGCAAATTATGAGTCTCCTGAACAATCTCAAAAAAATCTTTAAATATATTGAAATGTATTACAATACTAAGAGAATGCATTCTTCATTGGGATATCTCTCTCCATCTCAATTTGAAGAAGTGAATTCATAAAATTGCTTAACTTTGTGTCTACCAAACCTTGACAATTCCAAATGATTGCTTTTATTGCTGTCTACTTTAGGCTGACAACTTCAGCTTAACTGGTGGTTTTACTTTAGCCATATATGGTTCTATTACTTGCGTCGTGCCTTAAGGCACCTATAAAAAAATTCGTAGCCGCATACTGCCTACTTTCTACCCTTAAAAGGGTCCATATACTCTTTAATACTAATTTGATTTACTAACATATCCTCTCTTTCATGATTTCGTATATATTCTTCTACTGCCTTTCTATTCTTTCCAACTGTATCAACATAAAAACCTCTGCACCAGAAATGCTATTTCCATACTTATATCTTAAATTTAAACAACTTTCAAAAATCATCAAACTACTTTTTTCTTTTAAAAATCCCACAAAACCAGATACACTCATTTTATGTGGAGTTTCTACTAACATATGTATATTATCTATACATGCATGCGCTTCGATTATTCTTACACCTTTCCAATCACACAACAGTGTTAATATTTTCCCTATTTCGGTCTTCATCTCCCCATAAATCTCTTTTCTTTTATACTTTGGCGCGATGACTTATAATATTTACACTTCCATTTGGTGCATGCTAAACTGTTATCCTCCATTTGGATGCCTCCTTTTGTTTTAAAATTTAGCAGCGAATCTTAATTCTATTTTAACTAAATGAGGTTTTTTACTGTCTCACTGCTAAAGCTTTTCCGAACACACTTGCATAGCAAGTGATTTTAATTGAGACAATAAAAAAAACTAGATAGAAATATCTAGTTTTTTTATAGTGGATGATACTTGAGCTTTTAAATTCTACCACCTATAGTGTACTATCTATGCAATGAGTACGTCTCTTATACATCTCAAGAGCATACTCAATTTCTTTTATATTACATATAATTCTTTATCAGATTTCGCAGATGCTACGATTTTTACATTTCCACTTACATTGTAAATTGTTGGTCCATCATAAGTTAACTCAATTTTATTAGAGCGTCTTCTTAAATAAGTTTTTGAATGACTAAAATATCTCTTATTTGTTCTTTTGCATGAATTTATTCCGGGTTGTATTTCTCTACATATAATTTTTCTTACCAACAATACTACCTCCTTTTAGAAACAATTCTAATATTGCAATATATCCTGCATTGCAATCAGCTAAACACTTAAGATGCCTTGAATAATCTTTATTATCTATTTTTTCTCTACAATTAATGTGTACTGTCAAAACATACTTTCTATGAATAGATTGACAAAAAATATATTCATAAGATTCATCATCACCTGTTAACCTATCAAATTTTTCACCTAATAATAAGTCATCTTCCTGAGAAAAGCATTGAACAACAAATTTATCTACTTCTTCAAGAGAAAATTTATGATTAGATTTAATACCTGCAGTACCAACTTGCTTAAGGCAATTATTGCCTAATGAAAATAGAGTAGCTCCAAGAACTTTAGGGGAACTAAATCCTGCATCTACATTAAAACATTTAACAAGATACACTAAAAAAGGATTATATCTCTCTTTCTTTTCTGAATAGGTATCCAGTGCTATTCTTAACAATTCTTTTTTATTTTCAAGTATAACATAATCATTTTCTGTTTTCCTTTTACTAATCGTTCTCAAAGCATTTTTCACATTTATAATAGATTTTGATATAGCTCTACTCTTATTTGTGTCATTCATATCATAATAATTAGGTTCACGTCCACTTAAATGATTACTAATAGTATTTATATTATAGCCATTTGGCAACATAATTGCAAACCTTTGTAATCCTAATTGGCCTACTAAAAGTCCAACTAAAAATATTAAATCTTTGTTATGCAGTTTGATATCTTTCTCTGTAATAATAACAATGCCGAAATCTGAATTATTTAATTCACAAATTATATTTTCAAACCTATTCTGCATTGGAAATCCAATAATCTGATCTTGTAATAATATATATGCTCCCCTATCAAGTTCTTCTTGTAATAAGTCTGCATACTCTTTGCCATACGAAGAGAAAATTATTAGTACTTCCCGTTTATTTAATATCATACTATCTTGCCTAATTCAGTAATTTTTCTCTTTATTGCGGAACAAGCTGCACCTACAGCAGCAATAATATTAGATTGGTCTTTATTATACGTAGCGGGGCTAAATCCTATTAAATCTGTAGGTAAATGTATTTCTGTATCTCTAGGAGTAATATAGAAAGTTCTTTCCTTTCCTATTTTTCCTATAAACATCCCCATTTCGAAAATAAGATTATCTCTCACTGTACTATATTCTTTATCCCTAAGCTTTGTTACATCATCTGGCTTAAATATAAAGATTGCAAAATCAAACCTATTTATCGTTTTTAATAAGTCATCTAAACTTGTACTTGATGGTTGAAATGTACCTTGAGACCATAACTCAATATTACATGTATGCTGAAGATTTTCCTGAACAGCTTCTGCAATACTTATTGACTCAGTTGAAGAACCTACAAAAACACTTGGTTTATCATCAATACTCATACTCTAAACTCCTTTACAAATACTATGTTATGTAAAGATAATATTCTACACTTTTTTTGAAAATCCTTCTATTTATTGAAATCCGAATCATTTTTTGTCTTTTAATATAGTAATTGTAACCATCCTCAAACTACATGATTATCTACTCAACATTTCTATATAAAAGGTAAATTATATCTATTCGTTTTACTTCCTCTCTGCCCATTTCTACTTTTAATCTAAGGGCATATTACTTCCGTTATACCTTAAGTCATATATAAAAAAATTCACATCCGCATACTTCTCTAATTGCTACCTTAAAAGGGTCCATGTACTCTTTGATACTAATTTGTTCTTAATATATCTTCCCTTTACTGATTTCCTATATATTTTTCTATTACCTTTTTATTTTTTCTAAAGTATCAACATAAAAACCACTGCACCGAAAATGCCTATTTCGTACTTATATCTTAAATTTGAATATCTTTCAAAAATTATCAAACTACTTTTTCTTTTTAAAAATCCACGAAGCCAGATACACTCATTTTATGTGGAATTTCAAGTAACATATGTATATAATCTATACATAAATGTGCTCCAATTATTCTTATACCTTTCAAATGAAAAAACCTAGACATCTCTGTCTAGGTTTTTCTATGGTGGAGGCGAAGCGCGGTTGGTAAGATCCACTACTTAACACCATATTTTTCTCTTATTTCTCTAGCGTCCTTCCTCCAACTTCTATATTTAACCATTAATCTTCCATCCCCATTTCCTAAGTATTCTCCAGATAATGGAGCAATATCATCTGCACATAACTCTAATGTATCTGCAGCTGTTAGTTCAGAAGAACGTAAAATTCTATCTTTCATTCTTTCCATCTTATCTAGTTTGTTTATCTTATTAGTTGCCATTAGTCTTCCCCCTTCTACTGCGTAAATTGCCAATAACTTCTTGCCTTAACAAATCATCTTCATAAAAATCTGGTGCAATTATATACTGTAGGTTAATTACATTATTCTCTATCGATTGTTTGTCTAAGTTTTTGTGCCGTTTATTTTTCAGTCTATTGGCTGTTGCCTTCTTCTTTGCTCTTGTTTTATATGATATAACTTTATCTTTCATAACTCACCTCTACATCATTGTAATATTATTTTCCCATACAAAGCATAATTTATGCGTATCATCAAGTAATTTGCTGTACCCTTATTGTCGTTAAACATACTATTGTTGATGATTTATATATATTTATGCAGAAAAGTTCTTCTATGAAATTTATTGACATACTCTATACAGTATAGTATATCGAGTGTGTACTCAATAGAGTATACTTCACACAGTATATGAGATTAATAATGAATGTACAATTTAAAGAACAGATACAATCGATAATTGATGAGGAATTAAAGGCGGTTCAATCGAAAATTTGGTCAAGAATTGAACCTCTACTAGATGCTCAAATCGTGGCTGACATATTAGCTGAAGATGAGCCCAGCTGAGACAGTAGAGCTACTACCTCACCTCCCAGAGAATCCAAACTACAAAACTACCCTTGACCTTTACAGCCAGGGGTAAAGTTTATCCTCAATTTCAAGGATACTAGGTGTTTCACTACCTACTGCTCGCAGATATTATACCTGGCTTGCAATCAATGGATATGTACCTGTAATTAACGAAGAATTCACTGAAAATGAAAAGCTTGCTACAGATTTAATTTATGATAAAGGCTATTCACTAACACAAGTAGCTGAAAAACTTAACTGCTCAACTTCAAATGTTACTCATTTACGTAATTCTGCACTGAGTAAAGGATTCATTCCAGAATATTTTATCAAGATATTATTTCCTGGATTCTATCAATTTACTAATACTCCTAGAATTGGCTTTCTCCAGAATCGTAAATCACTTGCAAGCAAGATTCAGGTTGGTCAAAAATGTTTTATTTATCTAACTTCCCCTGAGAAAAGAATAATATCTTTGGTCGAAATAATTTCACCTATGATAGAAGTTTCTGGCCGATGGCCATTACAGTTTGATGTGAAATTTATTATTCCGCCTAAAGAAGGAATATCTTTAAAGGAAGCTAATGTCGATTTTAGACCTCGCCCTGGTGATACTTACATTCCAATAGACAGTCAAGTTGCCGAAGGTATTATTAATAAACTGAACTCACAACCTGATTTGACTTCAAACCAAATTAAAGAACTTTCTAACAAATATAAGGGGTAAAATTTTCTATCTGTTTATATTTTTCCTGTAATTAATTAAAATAGGGGGATAATTTATTTATATTAACAAAACCTTTATCTCAACTAGTTTCAGATTATACAAACAGCTCTATCATTTCATATAATAATGAGCTAAATTCCTATAATGCTGTAAATACTCTTAATGAACTACTAAAAAGGTCAATATATAGTGCATATAGACTTAAACTTAGTTCACAAAAATCACACCAATACTGTATCTCAAATACTTCACTCTCCGATATGGAACATTATTGCAAAATAACCAATTTTAAGATTGATTTATTACACTCTAAAAAGTTCGAAGAATTATTAAAGGTCATGTACTGCCAAAGACAAATTGGTTTGATTGTTGGATTCGGCTCTATTTGTATCTATGACAGTTGTTTACGTTTCGGAGTTAATTCCTCAGTAACCTTAAATCCAAGTAATGGAAGCTCTAAACCGATGATTACTCCAGATTATGTCTATATTCATAATGGCTCTGAAAACGGTGCAAAGAACTTGTTTCAAAGCTTAAGTTTAGCTTATAACCCTAAATATCATACTTGGGATAATAAAAAGGAATTTCCTTACTTCCAACAGAGTGATTTTCCTTCACCTTTAATCACACTTGCACCATACCATATTGAAAACTTCCTATGTATTTATGAAGACCAATTATAACCTTAAGTAAGCAGTTGAATTTAGCTCGAATAAAGGAAACGCATTAAATTATATCTAATACTTTTTCTCTTTATTATGTAATTATGATACAGTTTAATAAAGCTAAAATACCTCAAGCTACATTACTAATTTTATAGTAATATGGTTTGAGGTATTAATATAAAATATTTTCTCTTATATCATTAGCAAATAATACTATCTTTATAGACTAATGCTAATCTAGTAACTTCTCAACTATTGCTCTAAATTCATTAGAATCTATGTCTTTAAAGCATTCAAATACTTTAACTGTTTGCTTTGATACATCTGATAAGCCTGTATTCTTATCTAATGACTCATAATTTGCTCTTCTCATCTTTAAGCTATCTGTGCTCATTCCAAGCTTATTAGATATTTCATCATACGTGTAATTAACTTCTTTAGTACTATATTTGTATAAATAAAATGCTATAATATCATCAACTATAGACCACTTATGTCTTTCATTCATATATATTCCCTCCTTTTATTTGTCATGATTTTATTATATACCTACTACCCGTTTGTAATCAAAGTCTCTAAATTCGATTTTTTCCTATACTCATCCTACTAAGTTTCTATAAACTTCTTCAGTTAACTCTTGAATTATACCTTTTTTATATTAAATGCACTAATTAATACATTATCTATTTATACTTCACTAAACACACCTTTAACGACATTATTTCTTAGCAATACAAAAAGATAAATATTATTATAAAACAATTTATATTAGCCTTTTCTTTTCTCTGCTTAGAAGGAAATCTATAGCTTACCTATTTTTAAGTACTAAAAATGCCTTGCTGATTATTACTTCAAAACGCTCTTTAAATATACATAGTTCCATCATATTATTATCTATTAATATTTAAATTTTGTATAATTAACTAACCTTTATATAAAACTTTGACTATATGTTTCATATAAATCATACCTATTCACTTTACTTATAACCTCTACTTCTTTACGATTTTTAATTAAAGAAAAAGACACATCAAATATCACTTCAATGTGTCTTTTATGAAATATTATTAACAATTAACTATCTTCTAGTAAATATAAGTTCTTTTTTATATGCCTCTTTCATCTTCTCTTTTATTACTTCTGTAGTTACCTCATTACCTTTACTCTCTTCTTCTAATATATACTTTAATACACTAATATAAGCTAATCCTAACGCCATTGTCATAATAGATGCAACTGATGCACTTATTGCCCCACCTGCTACAGTCCCTGCTCCTGGAATAAACTTTAATAAGTTAGATACTAATGTTTTACCTCCCAGTGTTGTTCCAGATACTCCTGCAACTGAACTTATGATAGCAGTTAATACTGCCTTTTCTATAGGTAAACCAAAAATAGCAGTAATATGGGCAAGCATTGATAATTGTGCCCCCGCTAATAATGGAGCATCAGAAAAAGGTATAGGTGAAGCCCCTATTGCTCCTGTTGTTGCTGCATATCCAGTTACCCATTTTCTTGCTGCATTAATTTTTCTATCTAAATTTACTTTTTGTGCATTATTAAAAGATTTTCTAACACCTTCTGGTAAAACTTCATATGTTATATCAACTAATTTATCTAAACCATATGAAGGTATTATTACTACTTCATCCTCTTCATCCTCTTCATCTCTATCTTCATATGGTTGCGCTAATACTGGTACTATAGCTCTACAATTTAAATTAATATTGTCAATTTTTGTCTTGAATTCTCTTGTATCTTTCTTAGGAAACCCCTTGGTTATCACTACAATAACTGGAACCTTTTGAGATATTTCACTAATCCATTCAATATCTGTTTCCTCACATCTTCTTACTGAACCATCAATACAATACCAACAAGCATGTATTAGTTCACTTTTATCATCATTCTTTATACATAAGTCATTACATTTGTCTATTTCATCTAAAATTTCTTTTCTTATTTCTTCTTGTACACTTTCATTTAGTTCCAACCCTTTTGTATCATATAAATTAACTGGTATACCTTCCTTGCTAATTTTCTTTAAATGTTGTGTAACAGGTTTACCTGTTCCTGTCTCTGCCATTTCTGATCTAAAAACACTATTAATTAAAGTACTTTTTCCAGCACCAGTCTTACCAACAATAAGTATATTTACATTATCCATATCACTTAATTCCTTTTCAATCCTATTAAAAGCCTCACTAAAAACATTAAAATCTTCCATAATAAAACCTCCCTTATCCCTTTACGTATTTCCTGTCACATTATTTTTAAAAATAGTATTTTCATTGATATAATAATATACTTTTTTATACTTTTATTCAAATGATATCATATATCTCCATATAATATTATACATCTCCATAGATATTAGTTTTTCAACTTAAAATTCTAACAAACCTTTATATAAAAACTCTGACTATATCTTTCATATAAGTCATACCGCTTAATTTTACTTATAACCTCTACCCCCTCACTACTTTTTAGTAAAGAAAAAGACACATTGAAGATTACTTCAATGTGTTCTTTATAAATTACTACTTCTTTTACGAAGTCCTGTATAATTTTTTTACATTCTGATATATTTCTTTCTTTTACAAAACCTCCAAACATTGAAAACAAATTCTTAACCTGCTCTTCTGTTATTTTTGGTGCTTGACCTCTAGCCTCTTATTTCCTTAGAATTACTTCTAACTTTTTTTCCTATCCTTCAACTACTCCTTCTTTGTTTTAAATTTGTCATAATCAAATACTTGAGTAATTGCACTTATTATATTACTTCTCTTCATATCAATACCCTCTAGCTATTTTACTACTAGTTCTATTGATGATTTATTACTTTCCGATTGTTCTTGTATATGCTTATTTATCTTTTAACAACTATTCCTTTCTAATGTATAATATATATTTATATTTAATTTAATTACGTTTAAGGTACATTAATAAACTTACTTACATTCACTAAATCTAGGTTATACGGAATTGATTATATCCACCAGTGCCTTTTTTAAATTTTCCTTGGAAATAATAGATGACATCCTATCATAGATTCTTATTACTTCACTTTCATCCTAATATAATTATTCAAATAAATTTATATATATCTATTTTCGTTTATTCTGGTTATTTCGTTCTTTTTTCCCTAAGTTCCCAATAGCATTGGCACACAATTCTGTTAGCGGTTCACCAATAGCTGCTTTATAATTAAATCCCAACAATTGCATTGTTTTTAATGTATCAATACTAATTAATTCTTTTAACATCTCAAAACTATTTATTGCTTCATTTTGAGGACTCATCAATTTTAAAATTTCTAACATCTTAGTAACTGTATTATGTAAATGCTCTATATCCTGATCACTAATAACAACTTTTTCAAGTTCTTCTTTATAAGCTTGGGCAATGCGAATTGATTCTTCTCTTTCAGATAATAATTGATTTACTATCTCATCATATGTGTTTCTAACAGTTTCAATGTTCTTTTCTTTTTTTACAGATTCAATTTTTCCGTGAATGGCAGTAGCAGTACTCTTTACTGCAAGTTCTGTCAAATCCATACCCATCTTTGCGATAATATTAATTGTTGTCATGTCCATATTATACCTCCTTGTTTAAGCAAGTTATTGTTATTTTATCACTAGTAAACTTCGACATATTAATTTGAAATCCTACTAAAATTTTAAAAATAAATTTTATATTAATCTAATCATCATCTATATTAGTTTTCATTACACATCTTTCTAGATAAACCGTATTCACTTATTGTACGATTCATCTGTTGATAAATATTTAAAAAACCTAGACATCTCTGTCTAGGTTTTTATATGGTGGAGGCGAAGCATTACCCTTGAAATCCACCACATATTATGCATCTATTAATAGCCTCTTAGCTTCTCTTTTAAAATATAAAATGAAGAAACTATAGACTATCCTGAAAAATTTATCAAAGCTATTATACAAACTTAAAAATAATTTTTATTTAAGTTTATTAATATATAACATATATGCTGCTAATGTATACCCATCATTAATTTCTCCATTTTTTATACAGCAAATAAGTTCTTCTTCAGTTTTTAGTTGTATATTTTCAATACCTTCATATCCAAATTTTTCTTTATATTTAGCAATATTAACTGTATAAACTATTACTTTATTAGCACTAATTCCACTATCTGCAATGATACTTCCTAATTTTTGTGGTTTATCAATTATTTCAGCTTCCAATTCTTCTTTTATTTCTTTAATGGCATTATTTTCAGTATCTATTTCATTTCCGTTTTTGTCCATATCTCCATATCCACGTGGAAATGCTAACTGTTTTTGTCTTATCGCATGACGAAATTGATTTAAAAGAATAAAATTACCTTTATACACCGGTACAACTACTACAGCTCCTTCTCGAACTGTAGGCATTAAGCGTTCATATGTACTATATTTGCCTTCTATATTTCGAATTAAATCAACTACCATCATATTATAATCACTCTTATAAACAACCCCAATATTTTTATTAAAAATTGTCTCATATTTGATAATTTCTTTAATTCCATTTTTATTTGGTTCAATAATAATCATATTATTATACTCTTTAAACATATCCGGTCTATTTTTCCACAACTCTATATATTCTTGTAATGCCTTTGATTTTGTATCTGCCTGCCTTAAAATGTTTGGTATTTCTTCTACATGATCATTATTAAAATTATCATAATTTATATATGTATCTGTTTTTCTAAAAATAATTGCGAATAAATCAATCATTGATTTTTCCACAACCTGAATACATTCTAATATATTAGGAAGATTAAATAATTTAGATATAATATCATTTAAAACAGCTATTGCAAAGAAAGTTATCACTGATTTTAAAAATGTACTTATATATTCTTGTAAATATGATATTTTATTGTCCAAAAAATAAAGAACTAATGCATTAATAAATATAGTGATTAGCACTTTGGAAATATTACCAGCATCTTTTCTCTTTTCATTTTTACGCTGACTTTCATAACTATATTCATATAATGGTATTTTTTTATAATCATTAAAGTTTATTTTAATATGTTTCCGTCTCGAAATTATCCTCATACCACGTTTCCAATCTGGATATTTCCCTTTATATTGCACATATTCGTTTGTTTCTTCCTGTAAAAATCTAGATACTGCCTCTTCTCCACCATTCCATTCATATTTTAAACGCGAAAAAAATTCTCTTTCAAATGAATCAATATTAATATCATCATCTCTTTCATAATGCTTTGAAACACCATAAATACTAAGTTCCACCGTATAGTTATAGCATAAATTAACAATTAATTCAGCATAATATAAATTTTCTTTATTTTTCTTTCCATCTAACTCCTTTATCTTTTTTATCCATACTGAACGATTATTTTTTTCACTTCCTGCATTAACAATCAACTGATTCTTTATTTCTCTTAATGTAATAATTGTTTCATCCCATAAAGGATATTCACTTTTATTGCAATTAAAATCTACTATTTTCTCCATAATAGTAAAGAAACTTTTTTCTATATATATTTCACTATATTTTATAAGGGGAGTTATTGAATCACCATACATACTCGCAATAATTGTTAATTCTAGAAAACGATAAAGAAATTCTAAATACTCTTTTGCGTTATTAATATTTATAGTATTTTCTTTAATTGTTCCATCAATACTATATTCATTAAAAAGTTCTACTATCTTTTGATTATCTTCATCTCCTAAATCTATATATTCCTGAATTATTGATAAGTCAGTATTCGTTAAAACCTTCTGCATTAATTTCAGTAAAAGTTTTTGATTACTTTTTACTGGAATAGCAGAAAAAATAAATATATCATCACTTTTATCTAAATTTTTATTTATAGCATTTTGTATATATTGAGAAACAGTTCGCGTTCCCCCATATCTTGATATTCGAATGTATCCCTGCTTTATTAATTTTTTTACAATATTATAGTGTTCATCACTTTCAAGCATACATAAAAATGCTTTTGAATCAGTAATTTGATTCATAGACATTACAATAATGTTTCCATTCCCTAAAAGTTCATCAAACATTGCTAATTGACCTTTATATATCTGTTTATCAGTTTTTCTTACAGAATCTAATTCGAATAAATAAACTAACTTATTCATATTTCCTCCCCCATATTTCAGATTTTTCTTCCTAATTCCCTCAATATAATTTTTATACACCTTAATTATATTGTGTTAAGTAATTCTCTCTTAATTATTACATACACAAACTCAATGTATGCATCATTCTAAATGGAAATTTTTTTAAGTAACTACACTATATTTTATCTATAAATATTTATATTATTTGAAACATATTAGTTTACACAGTCACTATGAATATCTAGAACTCTAATTTTATATTCCATCTCTTACCAAGTTTATTTTACCATAATTGTTTCTTATAGCAATTTATAATAGTAATTTATTATAATTAATACGAATTTTCCTATTATATAAGAATAGAAAAAATCATAATAAGTATTACTTCATCGTGATTCATAAGTAGTTCACTCTATAATATTGATAAACACCAATCAAAAATCTTTATCTCATTCTTGCTCTTTTAATTTATTATTAAATTTCTCTATTTGTAGCAAACTTCTATATTGATCATTCGTTTATATGTTATCTAAGTTATTAAAATAACATTTTTTTAAATTAGCATGAGAGTTTTAATGGTACCGCTACCCACAACAATAAAAATCCACGACTACCTGTAATCAGCTATTTAAGCTACATTACAAGTAGTCGTGGATTTTATGGTGGAGGCGAGGGGTATCGAACCCCTGTCCGAAAGCAGACCAGCCTGACTTTCTCCGAGCGCAGTCTATAGTTTAACATTCCCTCTACAAGACGCCTATAGACAGGCTTCTTGCTTCAGTAGCTTCATAAATTCCGTTCCTACCTCAAAGCTTTGGCAGGCTCGGTTCCCCGCTATCGGCGCCAGATTCTAAGCTGCGGGAAGCTTAGGCTGACGAGCTGCTAACTAGGCAGCTAATGCAAAATTATCTTCTGCGTTTATCTTTATTGCATAGTTGATCTCGTGGGACCATGCTTCCCCCGGCTCGCTTATCAAACCCATCTTACCCCCGTCGAAGCCATAACGCCCCCGTATTATGGGTAAGTTATAATCTTCTTATAATAATTTATTTAAAGATTATATACTTAAGTTTTTAAACGCATTTGATTTTTAAAATTAAAAACCATATTAAGTTTTATTTGATCCAGATATTAATTATAGACCATTTCTTGAATTATTGCAAGGACTCATGAATTGTTCCCTGCATGAATTATATTATACTATCTACGCACTTACTTCAACAGATATCTATTAGCAATACTACCATTAAAGCTATTAGTTGTTAACCGTCCCCATAATGAAAAAGAAAACCTGATAATTCAGGTTTTCTACTAAGTCTTAAGTATTCTTTTAGAAATTAGATCCGTTCCAGCCCCAGTTATCTACTTCTTCATATTTTACGTAAATCTTAT
Source organism: Clostridium sp. YIM B02551 (assembly GCF_022324735.1). NCBI lineage: Bacteria > Bacillati > Bacillota > Clostridia > Eubacteriales > Clostridiaceae > Clostridium > Clostridium sp. YIM B02551. The sequence goes on from NZ_JAKGTF010000002.1 coordinate 50,182, forward strand.
CCACAGGAATAGCTAATTCTTCATAAAATATGTCACAGATAGCTGTGGTTAATTTGTTATATGCCTCTTTTGAAGCTTTACCAAATATCTTTACTTCAATAAATGCTCCCTTTTCAAGATTCTCACCTTTGAAATATAACTTATAATTATCTTCAAAGCCTAACATAAGCCAGTTTTCACTTTTACCAGGGATTATTTCTATAGCCTTACCAAGTCTATCTTTAATAACCTCTTCTTTTTCCTTTGATAACTTTACACTTACCTTTGAATTAATAAAGGGCATCATTTTTCACCACCTAAAATTTACTTCTTTCCTTTAATGCTCTTTCCACATCTCTCTTATGAGCTTTTTCTAACATAGTGTCTCTCTTATCGTAATTCTTCTTACCTCTACCTACTGCTAGGTTTACTTTTACTCTTCCCTTCTTTAGGTATAAGGAAAGTGGTATTAGAGTAAGCCCCTCTTGCTGAATAAGCCCTATAAGTCTTCTTATCTCTTCCTTATGCAAAAGTAGTTTTCTTTCTCTTAAAGGATCTACGTTAAATATATTCCCCTGCTCATAAGGGCTTATATGCATATTTTTAATAAATACTTCGCCATTATTAATATCCGCATAGGCATCTTTAAGATTAATTCTTCCTGCCCTTATGGATTTAACTTCAGTTCCAACTAATTCTATTCCTGCTTCCATTGCTTCTTCTATAAAATAGTCGTGGCGAGCTTTTCTATTTTCAGCTAATGTTTTATTATCATTATTCTTTCTTACCATATTATCCACCTACTTGGTTTTATTATCATTTCTCTATTATAATATATAACCTTCTTCATAACAACAAAACAAGCTATAGGTTTCAATTATTTTATTGTAAATACACTTAATTTAGCAATTACCATATCAGCTGATTCGCTTAAGGTACTTGCAGCTCCATATATTTCTTCACTTGCAGCACTCATTTCTTCAGATGAAGCTGTTATTTCTTCAGTAAAGGCTGATACTTCCTGAGCTATTGCAGATACTGATGAAATGTCATTTATAAGTTCATCCTTCTTCTTTTCTAAAGCTACACTTGAAGTACTTACTTCATCCATCTTTGGAGCTACTTTTTCTAATAGTCCTGCTATTTCAGTGAAACTATCTGATGTCTTATTTATAGCTTTCTTTTGCTCTGATAATATATCATTTAATTCCATTGTTTCAGAGAAGATCATTTTATTATCTTTAAGAATTATTTTACCTATACTTTCAATATTTTCTGATGCTTCCTTACTTCTTTCAGCTAGTTGTCTAACTTCTTCTGCAACAACAGCAAAACCTCTTCCTGCTACTCCTGCTCCAGCTGCTTCAATTGCTGCATTTAATGCAAGAAGATTTGTTTGTTCTGATATTTCCTTTATTAAATATGTTATCTCATTAACCTTTTTAATGTTTCCATTCATATCGTCAATTTTACTTCTAAAGTCTTCAAAGGTAGTAATCATCTTATTAAACTCATTAGCTACAGCAATTACATTATCATTTTCTTCATCTGATTTTTTGTAAACATCTAAAATCATAGTTTGAACTTCTTTAAAATTATCTGTTATATTATCTAATTCTCTTCCAAAGTCATTTGAGATTGAAACCATTCTATTTAAAGATGTTGCTTGCTCGTTAGTTCCTGAAGCAACCTCTTCAATTGATTTAGCTATATTGGATGTAGTCTCAGAGAATTCCTTAGATATATTAGTTAAGGAATTACCTTGTGCCTTAACTTCACTTGAACTATCTACTACTTCGTTAAGAATGTCTCTTTGAACTTCTTTTAATGATGAAAGTGCTTGAGCTATATTACCGAACTCATCTTTTCTCTTTAGAAGTTTTTTGTCACCTTCAAACATAAAGTTACCTTGTGATAATTCTAATATGTCATCTTGAACTCTTCTTATGTTTCCTATTATAAAGTTAACTAAACCTAAACCTGAGACAATTATTACTATAATCGCAATTATAATTGTTATTATTGAAGTTTTATTCATGCTTGATAACTCAGAAAATAATTGTTTTTCTGGAATTGCAACTGCAATGGACCAGTTTGTCCCTTCAATTGGAGCATACCCTATAAACTTAGTTTCTCCTTCATAGGTGTAACTTCCTGTGCCTTTTTCACCTTTTATCATTTTCTTCTCAATATCAGCTAGAGCTGTTAAACTTGAATCACTTTTTGCTTTTTCTATTACATTTTCTTGTCTATAAACCAATACTGAATCTGGATGAACTATAACATTACCTTTACCATCTAATGCATAAGCTATTCCAGCATCACCAATTTTTATACTCTTAACAAAATTGCTTAAAACTAAATTTTCCTTAACACCTAATAAGACTCCAATTGTTTGATCTCCTGATTTAATTGGTGCTGCAAAAGGTGCTACAAATATGTCTCCTTCAAGCTTTGAAAAGTAAGGTTCTCCAACTACTGCTTCACCCTTAAGAGCTGCTTTAAAGAAATCCTTATCTTTTAAATTTTCCTTTTCTCCAGTTAAATATGTAATGTTACCATCTAAATCTATTATACCCATGCTGTAGAATTCATTGTCCTTAGCATACTTAGTTAATAAATCTTTCTTTTCTTCATCTGTTCCATTTACTAGTCTATTATCTACGGATAAATTTTTAATATCTCCTTTAATTGAATCTATCTTTTCTGCCATTCTTCCTGAAATCTGCTCGCCTAAATTCTCAACTAAAGGTTGTCCTGTTTTAGTTACTGCTTGTTTAGCAAAATAATAGTTTGTTACCGCTATTACTATAGATGAAGTTAATGAAATGACCAAAAAAATAGCTAATATCTTTCCTTTTATACTTTTAAAATTGATATTAACTTTACCATTGACGTTTAATTTATTAAACTTATTTTTTGTTTTTTTCTTAGACTTGTCTTTCATTTCTTGCCTCATATTCTCCCCACCACTTTTTATTATTCTTTAAATTATATTCAAATACCTATTAAATAGTATATATTAAATCTCATAAAATTACAATTTTTTCATGATAATGACTATATTTTTTTAATTCTACCAAAAACAGAGAATTAGTTTAATTAATAAAATCTCCTAAACTAATTCTCTGTATTTATAAACCTTTAATTAAAAAACTTCTTCTTCACTTTTACATTCAACATTAGTGTCTGCAAACTCCTCTAAACCGTTCTTATCTATAGATTCTGGTTTAGGTGTTTCCTCTTCTTGTTCTTCATCACTTACGAGCTTAAAGTATATTTCTCTATTTGGTATATTTACTTTCTCGCATCTTACTTTAACCTCATCACCTAATTTATACATATTTTTCTTTCTCTCACCTATTAGGCAAAGATGATCTTCATCATATATATAATAATCATCATCTAAATCACTAATATGAACTAAGCCTTCAATAGTATTAGGTAATTCAACAAATATACCAAAGCTTGTTACAGAAGATATAATACCATCAAATTCTTCACCTATTCTATCCATCATGTATTCAGCCTTCTTTAAGTCATCTACTTCTCTTTCTGCTTCTTGAGCTACTCTCTCCATTTCTGAAGATTGCTTAGCTGCATAATCAACTATAGTAACTAGCTTAGTTGCTCTTCCTTCATCAATTCCTCCATGAAGGTGTTCTTTTATTATTCTGTGAATTTGAAGGTCAGGATATCTTCTAATTGGTGATGTAAAGTGACAATAATACTTAGCTGCTAAGCCAAAGTGTCCTGTACATTCTGGTGAATATCTAGCTTGCATCATAGAACGTAGTAAAAGTGTACTTACTACAGTTTCTTCTTTCTTATCTTTAAATTCTTCTAAAACATTTTGAAGATTTCTAGGGTGTATCTCAAGCGGCCATCTAACTGGATATCCTAAATTGTATAAAAACTCTTTAAACTTCTCTAATTTTTCTGAGTCTGGATCTTCGTGAATTCTATATACAAATGGTAGTTTAGTCCAGAACATATACTCAGCTACGGTTTCATTACAAACTAGCATGAATTCTTCAATAATTCTATTAGCTATTTCTCTTTCGTAAGGCTTAATATCAATTGGCTTACCTTTTTCATCTAATATGATTTTTGATTCTTCAAAGTCAAAGTCTATGGCACCTCTTTTAATTCTCTTATTATGAAGTATATTACATAGTTCCTCCATGTTCTTAAAATCTTCATGTAGGTTACTATATCTTTCTATTAAGTCTTTATCATTATCTCTAAGTATCTTAGTTACGTCTGTATATGTCATTCTTTCAGTAGTTTTTATTACAGATTCGTATATTTCATGATCTATAACTTTACCTTCTGAGTTAATAACCATATTACAACTTAAAGCTAATCTATCTACCTGTGGATTTAAAGAACATATCCCATTTGATAGTTTCTTAGGTAACATTGGTATTACTCTATCAATAAGATATACTGATGTTGCTCTCTTTAAAGCTTCCTTATCTAATGGATTTTGTTCTTTAACATAATGTGTTACATCCGCAATATGTACCCCTAGCTTATAGTTTCCATCCGGAAGCTTTTCTATAGATACAGCATCATCCAAATCTTTTGCATCTTCACCATCTATAGTAACCATCTTTATGTTTCTTAAATCTCTTCTACCTGCTATATCTTTTTCTTTTATCTCTACATCAATTCCTTCTGCAAATTTTATAACTTTGTCAGGGAATTCTTCTGGCAAACCAAATTTTTTAATTATGGTTAATATATCTAAACCTTTTTCTCCCTTTTTACCTAGTATTTCAACTATTTTACCTTCTGGATTTCTTCTTTGATCTGCCCATTTTGTAATTTCTACTATTACTAGGTCTCCAGTTGTTGCTCCATTTGTATCTTTTCTACTTATGAATACATCATTTTGTATTCTTTTATCTTCTGGAACAACAAAGCCAAAGTTTTTAGAGTCTTCATATACTCCAACAAAACTCTTATTAGCTCTTTCTATTACTTCTCTAATTTCCCCTTCGCATTTTTTACCAGCCACATCTTCTTTTAGAATTTTTGCAATAACTCTATCGCCATTTAAAGCACCATTCATATTGTTAGCTGGTATAAATACGTCTGCTCTTCCTTCTTCATCAGGAATTAAGAAGCCAAACCCCTTTGAGTGAACTTGAAGCTTTCCTGTAACTAAGCCCATTCTATCAGGCACTCCAAACTTATCCTTCTTATTTCTAATTACAAGTCCTTCTTTTTCCATGGTCTTTATACATTTTTTGAAAGCTTTATATTCATCTCTTTTTATATCAAACACTTCACTCAATTCTTGGAGATCCATTGGTCTATATGCTTGCTCTTTCATGAATCCTAAAACTGTTTCTTTTATTCCCATAACTGTCCTCCTTAAAATTTATCTATTTTATATTTTTTCCTAACCTTTATATTTAATTCAATCGAACTTAAATAGCTTTATAAGAAAATTTTTCTAATTTGATTATATATCATAAAGGGGACGGTTAACAACTTTTTGCTTTAATGCCTGTATAACAAGTCATATTTAAGGCATTAAATAGTAGAATTAGTTGTTAACCGTCCCCAAAAATTATTTAAATAAATTAAGAAGCAATCCGCCATATTCAGCTATTAGTGGTGCAAATACCAATGAAACAATAGTCATTAATTTAATTAGTATATTCATTGATGGTCCAGAGGTATCTTTAAATGGATCCCCTACAGTATCTCCTGTTACTGCAGCCTTATGAGCTTCACTTCCTTTTCCTCCTAATTCTCCACCTTCAATATACTTTTTAGCATTATCCCAGGCTCCACCTGCATTTGCCATTAATACTGCAACCAAAACCCCTGTAGAAACTGCTCCGCATAATAATCCAGCCAGAGCATCTTTGCCTAATAACATGCCTATGCCTAAAGGTATAATTATTGCTAATATACCAGGTAATATCATTTTCTTTAAAGCTGCTTCAGTAGATATTTCAACGCAAGTTGAGTAATCTGGTTCCTCTGTCCCCGCAATTATACCTGGCTTTTCTCTAAATTGTCTTCTTACTTCCTCAACCATTTTAACTGCAGCCTTTCCTACTGCTTCCATAGTTAAGGCTGCAAATAGAAATGGAATCATTCCGCCAATAAGTAACCCAACTAAGGTTAATGGATTTAATAAATCTATTACTTTAATATCAACAGTTTCTGCATAAGATGCAAATAATGCTAAGGCAGTTAAGGCTGCTGAACCTATTGCAAACCCTTTACCTATAGCTGCTGTTGTATTTCCAACAGAGTCTAATTTATCAGTTACTTTTCTTACGCTTTTATCCATAGCTCCCATTTCAGCTATTCCTCCTGCATTATCAGCTATAGGACCATAAGCGTCTACCGCTACTACAATTCCTGTATTTGATAGCATTCCAACTGCAGATAAAGCTATGCCATAGAGCCCATTCATTGGAGATGTATTTCCACCCATTGAAAAATAAGCTACTAATATTCCTATAGATATTAATATTATAGGAATAACTGTAGATTTCATTCCTACTGATAAACCTGCAATGATGTTTGTAGCAGCTCCAGTTTTAGATTCATTTGCAATTTCCTTTACTGATTTATAATCTGGGGAAGTATAGATTTCTGTAACTTTACCTATAGCAATCCCAACAACAATTCCTGATAAAACTGCAATAAATCCTTTGTAATCACCAAGAAAATACTTACTTAATACTACTGCAAAAATTATTATAATTGTTGATGCAATATATGTTCCTCTATTTAAAACCTTTTGTGGATTATCGCCTTTACTATATCTAATAGTTAATGATCCAATTATAGAGGCAAGTACACCTATGCCACAGAGCATAATAGGGAAAAGAGCCTCTTCATTACCACTAGTTATTTTTAAAGTTAACCCTAATGTTATAGCAGAAATTATTGAACCAACATAGGATTCAAATAAATCTGCCCCCATTCCAGCAACATCTCCTACATTATCCCCTACATTGTCAGCAATTACTGCAGGATTTCTTGGATCATCTTCTGGAATACCAGCTTCTACCTTACCAACTAAATCCGCTCCAACATCTGCTGCTTTAGTATAAATTCCTCCTCCAACCCTTGCAAATAAAGCAATTGAGGAAGCCCCTAAGCCAAAGCCTGTTATATATTCACTATTTAGATTAAAAATTATCGAAAGAATACTTATACCGAGTATGCCTAATCCAACAACAGATAACCCCATAACAGAGCCTCCTGAAAATGCAAAAGATAAGGCCTTATTTATTCCTTCTTTCGCTCCCTCTGCTGTTCTTACATTCGCCTTAACAGCTACCTTCATCCCAAAAAATCCTGATAGTATTGAGAAAATCGCACCTACCAAAAAGCATATAGCTGTTTTGATGCTTAAGAATAGAGAAATAGTCACAAATACAACTACAATGAATACTGTCAAATACCTATATTCTTTTTTCAGGAAAGCCATAGCCCCCTGTTCTATATATGAAGATATTTCATTGAGTTTTTGGTTTCCTACTTGTTTTTTTATTATCCACCGTCCAGTTAAAAAGGAAAACATCAGAGCTATGATCCCAACTAACCCAGTAAGAAATAAAAAATTCATAATTCTCCTCCAATTAATTTTTTTGCTCCACTTTTAATACTATTATTTTATTTTCTGATTTATACAAAAAAAACCAGCCAAAGGCTGGTTTCTTTATAATTATATTAACTTATGGATACTACATCATATCCTGCATCATCAATGGCATCTCTAATAGCATCCTCTGATGCATCTCCTTCTATTGTTGCTGTTTTAGTGTCTAAATCAACAATAGCAGCAGTAATTCCATCTAGTTCTATTAAGCTTTTTTCAACTCTAGCTTTGCAATGTTCGCAAGACATACCTTCTATTATTATTTTCTTCATATCTATCCCTCCAATATTTTTATTTAATTTTATTATATAATAAATTTTAAAACATATTAACTTTATTTAACTGGCTTAAATCCCTTAAGTCTTAAAGCGTTTAAAAGCACTGATACAGAACTAAAACTCATTGCTAATGCAGCAATCATTGGATTTAATAATTTACCACCTAATGCATACCATACTCCCATTGCAACAGGTATTCCTAAAACATTATACCCAAAAGCCCAAAATAGATTTTGTTTTATATTCTTTATAGTTTTCTTACTTAACTGTATTGCAGTTGGTACATCCATAAGGTCACTTCTCATTAATACAATATCGGCAGATTCTATTGCAACATCTGTACCTGAGCCAATAGCTATTCCAATATCTGCTTTTGCAAGTGCTGGAGCATCATTTATTCCATCACCAACCATAGCAACTTTCTTTCCTTCGTTTTGAAGTTTGCTTACTTCTTCAGCTTTATTTTCTGGTAAAACTTCAGCAATTACTTTATCTATGCCAACTTCTCTGGCTATTGCTTCTGCTGTATTCTTATTATCTCCAGTTAGCATAGCAACCTGAATTCCCATGCTATGAAGTGTTTCTATAGCTTTCTTAGAACTAGCTTTAATTGTATCCGCCACTGCGATAATTCCAACTAGTAGTCCATTTTCAGCTATATACATAGGTGTTTTACCTTCTTTTGATAAATTGTCTGAAGCCTCTTTTAAGTCCTCTAGACTAATTTCTTGTTCTACCATTAATTTAAGATTACCTAAATAATACTTCTTACCTTCTATAACTGCTTCTATACCTTTACCAGAAATAGCTTTGAAGTTATCTACTTTAACAAACTCAAGGTTTTCTTCCTTAGCTTTTTCTACTATAGCCTCTCCTAAAGGATGCTCTGAGGCTTTTTCAGCACTAGCAGCATATAAAAGCAACTGTCTTTCATCATAATTCTTTGTAATTATATCTGTTACCTTAGGCTTACCCTCTGTAATAGTTCCTGTTTTATCAAATACGATAGTTTGAATCTTATGAGTTGTTTCTAATGCCTCTCCACCTTTAATTAACACACCATTTTCTGCCCCTTTTCCTGTTCCAACCATTATAGCTGTAGGTGTTGCTAATCCTAATGCACATGGACACGCTATTACTAGTACTGAAATAAATATGCTTAAGGAGAATATTGTTCCCTTTCCAAAAAGGAACCATGTTCCTGCTGATAAAACTGCTAATGTCATAACTACAGGTACAAAATATCCAGATATTATGTCAGCAAGTTTCGCTATTGGAGCTTTAGACCCTTGTGCTTCCTCAACTAACTTGACTATTTGAGCTAGTGCTGTATCTTTTCCAACTCTTGTAGCCTTATATTTAATTGATCCATTTTTATTTATTGAAGCACCTATTACTTTAGAACCTACTACTTTTTCAACTGGTATACTTTCTCCTGTAAGCATAGATTCATCTATTGAAGTATTACCTTCTATAACTTCTCCATCCACAGGAAGCTTTTCTCCTGGCTTAACTAATATTATATCCCCAACTATTACTTCTTTTATAGGAATAACTAGTTCTTTCCCATCTTTTATTATTGTTGCAGTTTTTGGAGCTAATCCCATTAACTTTTTTATAGCTTCTGAGGTTCTTCCTTTTGTTTTGCTCTCTAAGAATTTTCCTAATGTTATAAGTGTAAGGATTGTTGCTGCAGACTCAAAATATAAGTCCATTGTATACTCATGGTTTCCAATTGAGATCTGATATATTGCAAATAATCCATATAAAATAGCTGCTCCACTTCCTATTGCAATTAATGAATCCATATTAGGATTTCCTGAAAATAATGATTTAAATCCAACCTTATAAAATTTCTTTCCTGCAACTACTACCGGTATTACCAATATTAATTGAACTAATGCAAAAGTCATAGGATTCATTTCTGCATCAATAATTCCTGGAAGCATAAATCCTAACATATGTCCCATAGCAATTATTAGTAAAGGTACTGTAAATATTGCTGAAACAATAAATCTTTTCCATAAAGCCTTTGATTCTTTTAACTTAACATCTTCTGTTTCTTCTTGAGTTTCCTCTTCCTCTTTAGCCTTATAGCCGGCCTTTTCAACTGCTGCCACTATATCCATGCTTCTTACTTTGCTAGAATCATATTCTATAGTTAACTTCTCAGTTGCTAAATTAACTGACCCACTATTTACGCCTTGAACTTTATTTACTGCTCTCTCTACAGCTCTAACGCAAGCTGCACAAGTCATTCCTTCTATTTTGAAAATTTTAGAAGTTATAAGCTGTTCCTCTTTCTCCTCATGTATTGCCTTATACCCAGCTTTATCCACTACTGCAATTATATCCTCTGTGGTAACCTCTTCTTCATTAAATTTTATATTTAATTTTTCTGTAGCAAGATTAACAAAAGATTCTTCAACACCTTGAAGCTTTTTTGTAGCTCTTTCTACAGCTCTAACACATGCTGCACAGGTCATTCCTTCTATCTTGAAAATCTCTTCTTTCATATTTACCTCCTTACCCCCCTACCCAGGGGGTCTAAAGTAAAAATATCATATTTGGGCTTAAAAGTAAAGTGGTGATGAAGATTTTATTAAAATAAATTTTAAAATAAATCTTTCACCACCAAATTAATATTAAATCTTAAATTTTTTCACAATAGCATCTAATTGTTTAGAAATATCTTGTAACTGTTCAGCTAAAATCAATGTATTTTCTGCCACTGTATTTTGCTCGGCCATTGACGCTGAAACTTCTTCTAGTCCAGCAGCAGACTCTTCGGATATAGCTGAAATTGATTGGATTGAATCCATAACATTTGTTTTATCTCTATCTACATCTACTACATTACTATATAGTAAATTTATCTTGTCTAAAGAATTATTTGTAGCATCATCAATTAAATTAAATACCTCTGTAGTATCATTAACTGCCTCACTAACATCCTCAATTATTTCTCTTCCTCTATTCATAGTGGTTTGAGATATATTAATCTTATCTTGAATTTCTTTAATAACTGTTGTAATTTCCTTAGTCTCGTTATTTACTTCTTCCGAAAGTTTTCTAACTTCTTCAGCAACTACTGCAAAGCCTTTTCCTTGTTCTCCTGCTCTAGCTGCTTCAATTGCTGCATTTAGTGCAAGCAGATTAGTCTGTTCTGCAATTTCTCCAATTTTACCTACAATGTTTCCTATTGAATTTGATTTTTCTCTTAAAGTAGTTATACTATCTCCAATTTCATTTAACGCTGCTTTATTTTCCTGGAACTTATTAATTAGAACTTCTAAACTTCCTTTTCCTTTACTATTTGCTTCTATTGTATTGCTAGATATTCTCTTAAGTTCTTCTGAACCCTTAGTAACGTTAGTTATTTTTTCAGTAAAGCTTTGGAAAGCTGCTACTATCTCTTGATAATTTTCAGCTTGTTCAACTGAACCTTTTGCAATTTCATCCATAGTTACAGATATAGCCTCTGTATTTTGTGCTAGTCCTTGAGCTCCATCTGAAGATATGTCTGAATTTACAAGAATACTTTCTGATGATGTAGCTAATTCTGTAATAATATTTCTAAGCTCAGCTCTAAGATTTACTACTGCATTAGCTATAGTTCCCATTTCATCTTTATATTTTTTAATCTCTTCAAAGCTAGAATCATATTTTAAATCCAATGCTGATGTCTTGTTTATCAATTCAGTAATCCTTAAAATTGGTTTAGATATTTTCTTTCCTATGTATGATCCTAATAATATTGCTAAAACAATTGCTCCTAGTGCAATACCAACTAATATCGTTATTTTACTATATACCTCACTATTTGCAGCATTCTCTTGATCAGCTATAGTTTTATCTATGGTATCTATGTAATTTCCTGTCCCTATGACCCATCCAAAAGGCTCATAATATTTACTATAAGCTCTTTTTGGCAAACTTTCAGTTTCTCCTGCTTTAGGAAAATAATATTCTGTATAACCACCTTCTGGTTTTTGACCATTAGCAATTATGTCTTTCATGTAAGAATTTCCTTTAGTATCTTTGGAATCTAATCTGTTCTTTCCTTCAGTATCCTTACCTAAAAGAACTACATTAGTTCCATCTAAAGTATCTGCCCAAAAATATCCTTCTTTTCCATATTTCATATTTCTAAGCAAATCTGCACCTTGCTTTTGAGCTTCACTTAATGTAATTTCTCCCTTTTTATATTTACTATTTAAACCATCCAAAACAGAAATTGCTGATTCAACCTGATTTTTTATTGTTAAATCATAACTACTTAGCATCTGCTCTTTCTGTTGCTTTAAAATTCCATCTTTTACAGAATTGACAACGTATACAGAAAATCCACCAATAGATAATCCTGTACAAAGAACTATGATTACTGTCAATGCTGTTATTCTACTACTTATTTTCTTCATTTTTCCCCCTCCATTACTTTAAAAATAATGCACACTTATTTCTATACTCTAATTATCGAACACTTTACACCAAAATTCAATACCTTACAAATATTACTTTATTTCTATATATTCCTACAAAATCCTCATATCTTTTAAGCAAAAAAAATTAACAACAAAAACAGCATGCTTGTCTTTGTTGTTAAACTATTTTAACTATCTAAACTAATTTGTTTAACTTCTGATTGATCACAATATATTTTATAGTAGAAGGTATCTTTTGCTTCTCCATTTGAATTTGTATAAGTTCTTTTATAAACCTCAACTTTGCCTACCCCTTTATATGTTGGAGATTCAAGTAATTGACCTTGGGCTTCAGTAATTTCAGTATCATATGAAGTAATACCATTCTTATCTACGCAAAATCTAAATCTTTTTTCTCCGTTGTACTCACTTTCACCTAATACTACCCCATCAAAGCTGTGAAGATTATCAGTTTCATATAACACATCTTCGTATTTTGAACTAGAGTTTATATTTAAAGATGATAAATAAGCCTTACCACTAAATATACTAATTGTATCAGGCTTACTTTTAGTAAGCTTAAGTGAAACAAATACTATTATTCCCACTATAACCACTGCCACACCTAAAACCATGGCAAGGGTAGCAAATATTTCTTTTGATGAAGGCCTCCTTGATCTATAAATGCTATTACTATTTGCTAATCTATTTCTGTTATAGCTATTAAAAGTTGAGTGTGAACTATTTCTGTTTTGTTTTCTTTGCTTTGCAATTCTTTTTACTTTTTTTCTCATACTACCCCTTCTTTACTCCTTATTATAGGGTTTTAATTTATATCTTATAATACCTTTGTCGTTAGTGGAATGTAAGAACATTCTTTTGTAGTTACTTCCTCACCTAGTCTAGTATAAATGCCAGCAAAACTACATCCAGTAACATATGTTCCAAATATAACATATTTTTTGTCTACACAAGTCTTCATTAATACACTTTGTTGAAACACAATATCTTCATCAGGAATTTCCCTAAGCTTATAGCTAGGAACAACTTTAGTTCCTTCTCTTCCGAGCAAAGGCTTTATGAAAAAATCATTGCTCACTAATTCTTCAATATCAAAGGTTGTATGGGGAATATAATTCCTAATAATCTCCTCTTCCCTACTTGTATAAAATTTATTTTTTATAAGTTCAAATATAATTGGGAATAATGCTTTTGATTGAGTTATTATTGTATTTGCAGGATTTAAGAAAAATACTTTTTCAGATGTTATCTCTAACAACTTACTATATTCAATATCTTCTTCATCCTTCATCCAGTCAAGTGGATAATATCTAAATACAACATCAACCTTTTCATTATATATATAAAGACCATCAGTTCTTACTTCTATGTCTTCAATATTTCCATAAATACAATTATATTTTTCTTTAAATATTTTATATATAGCATTTGTATTTACCCAATCTTCATAATAGGTTAAAGAAATAAACCCTATGGTAGGATTATTTAAGTTATAACTGTCAATTATTTTCTTTCCCTCTTGAAATATCATATCTTTCAATTTTTCATTTATTCTTCTTACACCTTCTAGATTTGAAGTTCTTTTTTCTATTTCATCAAACAATATCTCTTCAACAAAAATTGCTTCTGCAACCCCTGCTGGAGTCTCTGCATTAAATTCTAGAAGTTTCCAGTTGTTATAAATATCCAGAGCCCAGTCCATTCTTCCTAGAAATGTAAGTTCTTCACATTCATCTTTCTTAATTACTTCTTCTAACCCATCAATACTTAATATATCTTTTAAAACATCAATATTCTGCTTAATATAATCTCTTGTTTTAACAAATATTTTAGAAAGTTCCTCTGTAGCATATTTGAGTTCGTTTAATTTACTTTCATCTAGCACTCCAATGGAAGTATTAATATATTCCTTATTCCATATATTTAAGCCTGAAAATTCTCCATCTACTATTATTCTTGAATCTATTTCTTTAAACTTAAAATATTCTGGAGTTATACTAAACTTCTTTTCTTCAATTCCAATTGGTGTAAACCAGGTATACTCATCATTTGTAAGATAGTCTGGATTCCATCTTACGCATGTACCAATCACTTCATCTAAAGAAAAATATATCCCAAAGTTTCCGTATCCATCCTTTGGAATTCTGAATTCTCCATCATAATAATATGTTGTTTCCTGCTTCTGCTTTATAAATTCTTGTATAATATATGGTTTTTCAATTTTAGAAGTTTTAATATAATTAATAGTCTCTTTCCATTCTTCATCGCTATATAGCTTTCCTATAAACACATCATCACTATATCTTCCATAAACAGGCTTAATTACGTACTTATTTTTGTTTTTTGAGGCTTCAGTTAAATTTTTATCAGTTAATATTTCTGTATATGGCAAAGAGTCTATTACAGCCTTTCTTTCTCTATCATTAAGCCTTGTATCCTTGTTTTCAACTAAAACCCAAAGATATGTATAAAGATTTTTGCATTGAGCAATAATTACTCTAGGATCATTTAAAATCAATATCTTTCCTTGATCAAATAATTTTAAAATATCTAAGAAGTCTGGGATTTCATATAAATATTCAGTCGGATATAATCTTAAAATAATGTCGATTTTTTCTTGAAAACAAAACACTTCAGCATTATCTACATATATGTTTTCTGCTGAGCTTAATATTAGTTCAATATCTTGATTTCTTAATTTCTCAATAAAAAGCAAGGCTAAATGTGTTTCCTCATAATGAGTCGGGTCCACAAGTAATGCCACTTTAATCCTCGAGTTTTTATAATATTTATCTTTTATCTTGTAAAAATTATTTATAAATTTCTCTAAAAACCCTTCATTTATATTTCCATAACCCTTTAATGTTTCCTCTGCTACCATGCATTCTCTTTGAGCACAAGGCTTATCATAATTTAGTTCGCTATAAAATACTTTCTTCTCCTTATTATCTTCCCTAATAAAGCCATCAAATCTGCTCCAGAATATTGGAATGCCTTCTCGTCTTAATGATAATATTTCATTAATATATTTAAAGGGAGGTATATAATTTTTAAAATCTTGAAACTCTGAATTTATTCCATTTTGTATTTTAACTGCTATATTATTAATAATTTTGGCAGTATTAATAAATTCGCCATAAATTTCTTTCTCCATAAAATATGGAACATCTGAATATATGTTCTTTATTCTTTTTGAATGTATAAGTTTATATTCAAAAAGGAGTTTATCCCAATAATTCTTATACATATAACTATCCTTCCCTTATCCTAAGCACCTGCACTTGATCTTATAAATGAGGAATAGCCTTTACTTTTACCTTCCTCTGAAGAAGTAATATTAGTGTTATCCTTTGCCCCTTGCCAAGCAGTCCATCCGATACTTCTATAGTTTACATAGGTGTAATGAGATACTATCTCATCTTCTCTTAAAGCTGATTTACTTTTGTCTGTTTCTGGGAACATAAATGGTTCTTGTCCAGTTCCATGATAAGCATCATCTTGATTATCCTCTGTTGCTACTTCATTAACTTTTGGAGTACTCTCACACCCTAATAGTACGGTAGGAGCCCCTACTGTAACGGTAGTCATTAAAGCTAGTGATAAAGCTTTCTTTTTCCATGTCTTGTCCATATTATCCCCTCTATTTAATTAATTAAATTTACTTTTACTTTAATATTATTATTTTCTAAATACTCAACATATTCTTTTAAGTCAATCTTCATTGGACTCTCTGAGACAATAATCACCTCATTAATTCCCCACTGATTAAGATCTTCTGAATACGGCATTTCTTCTTCCGTTAATCTATATTGATTGTTAAAATACTCCCTTTTAGAAAATTCCTTATCACTAAATCTATTGTAATCAAGTAATAATGCATATTTATTTTCTATATTTTTTATCTCATAAGAATATTTTATAAGCTTAATAAGCAATTCTTTAGAACCAACTATAGCCTTCTTATGGAATATATGTGCAAATACTAAAACTGGTATAATTCCAAAATTTACATTTAACTCTAATGCTAGATCTAAGTTATCCTCACCCTTTAAATCTATCAATAGAACTTGATTTTCTTTTTGTTCTTTTATTAATTCTAAAATTGATACTGGAATAATCTTTGACATACTTTTTTTCATTATAGATTCAGATAAATCAAGCTCCTCTACAAACTCCTTTGAAGATGCAAAAGGTGTTGAAATTAACTGCCATCTAAATCTATCTAATCCACGTTTCCAATTCTCATAAACTGCATACATATCAACTTTTTCCATAGTGTTTTACCTTTCTAAGAAACTTGGAATTATTTATAAGTAACCGCAAAAACTTCAATCATATTTACTATATGATTGTATCCATTTGTATCCTCTATCATAAGATAATCTCCATCTCTTCTAACAGAATATACATCTAATGAAACCTCAGGTTTTTCATTGTTATATGAGCCCGCTGTTAAATAAATATAACACTTCATTTTTATTCCCCTTCCACTTAATAATGGAATATATTATACCATAATTTGAAATATATTGAAATATAAAAGAATGCTCACATACTCAAATTTATAAAATAAAAAAGTTGGTATTCAGTTATAAAACACTGAAAATACCAACTCATTTTCTAAATACTTATTTCACTATCTTCTCCGCTTACTAATTCAATTAAGAATACAAATATAGGAATACCTATTATCATTCCCCATGGTCCTATAAAATGCTCTGATAAAATCAAAACAGCAAATGTAATAAATATAGGTAAGTTTACAGCTGTAGACATAATCTTCGGATTCAAAATATAACTTTCTAACATGTGTAGCGCAATTATCATTACCAAAACTGAAATAACTTTTGAAATTCCACCAACTTGGAATGCGCATATTCCAAGGGGAATAAATGAAATTATTACTCCAAGTACTGGTATTAATCCTAGCATAAACATCATTAAGCCTAAAATAAACACATTGTTGAATCCTAATAAACTAAGTACTATACATGATAATGCAGAGTTTATAAAGGATATAACTAACTGCATCTCAATAACAACTACAAAAGACTTCATAAATTTCTTTGCTAGATTTTTATAGTAGGTATATAAAAATTTACTTCTTCCTTTTTCAAATCTAGTAAAGAATCTTCTAAGCTTATCTTCTTCAAGTATGTACATAAATGTTAATAAAAAGGATAGTCCTATATTAACACCTGTAGATTTAACATAGTTAAATGTTTTAAATGTGAGACCATTGATACTTGAAACACCTTTCATAATTGTTTCTTGATCTATGTTGATGTTATATTTTTCCAAAAGAGATGTAAGGGTAGAAAAATCGAAATCCTTAAACTGGGTTATTATCATATTAACTTGATTTACTATGTCTGGAATAAAAAACAATAGGAAACCAACTATACCCAAAAGCACCAAAAAGAATGAAATAATATTCGTAATCTTTTTACTTAATACCTTTTTGAACCCTAACTTTTTATGAATAAGCTTTGATATATCTAAAACAACTATAGTTTCAATTAACGTTAAAAATATCAAAGACATAAAGTCTCTAAATAAAAATAATATTAAACCTAAAAACAAAAGCGCCATAACTCTTTTAAATGTGTTACTGGTTAAATTCTTTTCAATAAAATTCAAATTACCCTCTCCCTGCACATTTTCGATAAATTTTTATTCTATATTACTAATTTATCAAATTAACCTTCCTATTACTATACTAAAATAAAAAAATAAGTAATTGTTAAGAATTTTATTGTGTTTTTATCATCAAAATAGGGACGGTTAACAACTTTTCACAATAATGCTTGCACATTATGTCTATTGTTGTTAACCGTCCCTAGCTAATTTTTAGAATTCTTCTCCGTTTGTTTCTATAACTTTCTTATACCAATAGAAACTATCTTTCTTTATTCTTCTTAAATCTTTTTCGCTATGCTCATCTCTGTTTACATATACGAACCCATATCTCTTTTGATATCCATTTAACCAGCTTAGTAAGTCTGTAAATGACCAAGTACAGTAACCAACTAGATCTACTCCATCAGTTACAGCTTCTTTACAAGCTTCAACATGAGCTCTTAAATAATCTATTCTATATTCATCTTTTACAACATCATTTTCTTCTAAAGTATCATATGCACCCAAACCATTCTCTGTTATTAGAACTGGCAGATCGTATCTATTAGTTATTCTTCTAAGTGCAACCCTTAAGCCTGTTGGATCAATGGTCCAATCCCAATCAGTAGTCTTAAGATATGGATTCTGTACATTCTTAAATAATCCTGGTATTCCGCTTTCGCTTGAACTACCTTTTTTACCTGTAGTATTCATCTTACCTTCACCAACTCCATCTAGTGGGTTTGATGCAACTACTCCAGATTGATAATAATTTACTCCCATAAAGTCAGGTTTTCCAGCCTTTAATAATTCTAAATCTCCAGGCTGAATTTCAGGAGCTACCCCTCTTCTCTTTAATTCATTGAACATAATCTTTGGATATTTTCCCCATGCATAAACGTCCATCCACCAATGATTGTTATGCTCTAATGCATTTTCAAAAGCTAATATATTCTCTGGAGAACAATCTAATGGATATACTGGTCCATAAGCAAAGCTTGGTCCTATTTTACCATCCTTAACGATTTCTCTAAAAGATTGTATTGCTTTAGCATTAGCTAAACTTGCTATATGATTGGCATGAAGCATTCTCTTTGTATCCTTTACACCTGGTGGGTGTAATGCTGTACTATAGCCTAATCCAATAAACACATTTTGTTCATTTAGTGTAACCCAATACTTAACTCTGTCTCCGTATCTTTTAAATAATGTTACACAATAATTATTAAAGTCATCTATTACCTCTCTTGATTCCCAGCCTCCATATAAATCTTGAAGTGCTTTAGGTAAATCCCAATGATATGCTGTAATTACTGGTTCTATGTTGTATTTTATCAATTCATTAATTAAGTCATCATAAAATTTCAAACCTAATTCATTTACTTGTCCTCTTCCTTCTGGATAAATACGTGCCCAAGCAATTGAGAAACGGTATGCCTTTAATCCCATCTCAGACATTAATTTTACATCTTCTTTAAATCTGTGATAATGATCTACTGCCACACTACCATCAGTACCTTCAAATGTTGTTCCTGGAATCCTTACATATTCATCCCATATTGAAAGACCTTTTCCATCCTCTTCCCATGCACCTTCTACTTGATATGCTGCTGATGCTGAACCCCAAAGAAAATCTTTAGGAAATTTTTCTAGCTTTTCATGGAACATATATTTCACCTCTTTGTATAAATATTTCACCTCTTCATTATAAGTGTTAACTTTAAAAAACTTGTTTTTTTAGATGTGACTTATAACTAAATTCTTTGCTATATAAATTATTGTTTTACTTAGTATAATTAATAAATCACCTTAGCTTTTTTACATTATTTTGTATATTATCAACAATATAGATTTTTTAAGGAAGACTTTTTTAACACTATTCACATGTAATTCAAATATATCCCACACCAACAAAATATAGGTACCTTTCTGAAGATTAGTTTGTTTTTCTTGTTTTATTTCTTGTGCTTATAAATAAATTTAAAAGATGTAGTAATACTATTTATTTACTACATCTCCTTAATTCACTATTTTTCTGCCACTGCCCTTAGCCAATTTCTTTCTTCTATTACATCTATAGATATATTGTTATATCCTGCCTTGATCAATAAATCTTTTAATTCTTCTGGAGAGTATATTTTCATCTTTCCAGTTGCTAAAGATTCATCATTCCGCTCCTTGAACCTTTCACTTGAATACACTTCATTTATAATCAGGAATTTACCAGTTGGTTTTAAAACTCTAAGAACTTCCTTTATATTTGCTAAAAAGTCTAGCCAGAAATATATGGTCTCAACTGCTGTAATAATATCAAACATTTCATCATCATAAGGTAATTTTTCAACACTGGCGTTAGATATATATACTCTTCCTTCATCAATAAGTTCTTTATTAAATTCTCTTGCCCAGTTAACACAATCTATAGAATAATCAATTCCAAACACCTTTCCATTCTTAGATAAACTAGCTAATCTATTAACTGTTCTTCCCCCTCCACAGCCAATATCTAAAATAATACCCTCTTCTTTTATCGAAAGTCTATCTAATCCCCAGCCAGTTAATTCATAATGATTTTGATTCATATCATCAACTACAAATTTCCCCAAGTCACCAGTAGGTTTTCTGCATTGATTCAATCTTTTCGCTATTTCACTCATCTATCGCGCCTCCTTAGTTGATTTTGATTATCACTTGCTTTATATTTTTATACTATTATATAGTTTTTATAAAGTAAATATCAATTATGTAAAAAGGTAGGGAGCATTCATTTCGAATACTCCCTACCTTATTTACTTCATTACTTTTCTTAATAAACGTACTTTTTCCTTTGTATATGGAGGAAAAATAAATTTCATATTTATCTTTGTACTTTTCTTTAGAACACTTTTTTTATGTGAAAAAGTCTCAAAACTCTTGACACCATGGTATGATCCCATACCTGAATTACCAACACCACCAAAAGGCAGGTAAGGCGTAACTAAATGTGTCATCGTATCATTAATGCACCCACCACCATAAGAAACATTCTCAATAACCTTACTCTCTACTTCTTTATTTTCAGTAAACAAGTATAATGCTAGAGGCTTAGGTTTAGAATTTACCATATCTATTACTTCTTCAAGATCGTTATATTCTAATATAGGTAGTATAGGTCCAAAGATTTCATCTTCCATTACCTTATCCTCTAGTGTGACATTATCCATAATAGTTGGTTCTATATAAAGAGTATCTTTATGTGTTCTTCCTCCAAACACAACTTTCTTTTCATCAATAAGCTCTACAAGCCTATCAAACTGTCGTTCATTAACTATCCTACCAAAGTCATTACTTGTTTTTATCTCTATTCCATAAAATAATTCTATCTGCTCTAATATTTTTTCAATAAGCTTAGCTTTTATTTGTTTATGGACTAATAAATAATCCGGAGCTACACAAGTCTGCCCTGCATTCATAAACTTTCCCCAAACAATTCTCTGAGCTGCTATATGTAGATCTACTTCTTTATCTACTATACAAGGACTTTTTCCTCCTAATTCCAAAGTTACTGGCACAAGGTTCTTAGCAGCTGCCTCCATAACTATTTTTCCAACTGGAACACTTCCTGTAAAGAAAATATAGTCAAAAGGTGCATTAATTAAGGCTGATGTAGTCTCTCTTGCTCCTTGCACAACGCTGACATACTCCTCTTCAAAGGTTTCTTTTATAACTTTCTCTACTACCTTGGCTACATTTGGAGTAAATTCTGAAGGCTTAATTACTGCACAATTTCCCGCAACTATAGCCCCAATTAAAGGTTCAAATATTAGTTGAAAAGGATAATTAAACGGGCCAACAATTAAGACTACTCCATAAGGCTCTGAATATATATAGCTTTTTGAACCAAAATGAACTAATGGAGTTTTAACCTTCTTCACTTTAGCTAACTTCCTTAGGTTCTTAGTAAAATATTTAATACTATCATATAAGTATCCTATTTCTGAAGCATAACCATCAAATTCTGATTTATTTAAATCCTTTTTTAATGCTTCTAGAATTAAACTTTCATTTTCCTTAATAACTTTTTTAAGTTCATTTAATTTACTTAATCTAAAATC
The DNA here is from genome assembly GCF_022324735.1 of Clostridium sp. YIM B02551. NCBI lineage: Bacteria > Bacillati > Bacillota > Clostridia > Eubacteriales > Clostridiaceae > Clostridium > Clostridium sp. YIM B02551. Next base: position 72,236 of record NZ_JAKGTF010000002.1, read on the forward strand.
TATATTTCTTGTTTCACCAGTTCTAAAGTATTTTTTATGTTTTTCAATAATTTTTAATACTTCCTCGTTATTTAGTTCCTTCATAAACCCCAACTCCCTCTAAATGTTAATTTAAATTAACTCTTCTATTTTTATATATGGATTTCTATATCTATTTTTATTTATTGTTGACTTCCCTAGATTAATTGCTTTCTTTGGACACGCATTTATACAGGCCATGCAATCCACACACTTACCATTCCATGTTGGTCTTTCATTAACCATTTTGATATTATCTGTTGGGCAAATTCTTTCACATATACTACAATTAATACAACTATCATTTACATTAAAGCTTTTGTCCTTATTTTTATATAACTCTCTCCAGGCCTTATTCATTAAATTGCTAAAGCCCTTCTTAAAATCCTTATTCTTTATCTCTCTGTTCTTTAAGGATACTATAAAATTACTTAATAGCTCTTTATTAGCTTCAATAGCTTTAATTGTTCTTTCTTCTGTTGGATTTAGTCCCATTCTTGTATAATTTGAAATGTATTTTACTTCGGCATGATTATTTATTCTATTTCCAGCTTTTAAAAATTCATTTATTTCTGCAAAGGAGTTGTCTGAATGCCCTCCTCCAGTTACCTGCACTGCAAATATATATGGATTATTCTTAATAACTATTTTAGATATAAATTCTCTAACTAAAATTGGTAGTGAGAAACTATGAAGTGGAAATACAAATCCTATCATATCAGCTTCATATTCAAGTTTCCCTTCTTTTAAAGCTCTCGGAATTGAGATAAGCTCGCAATTCTCCAAACTATTTCCTATCTCTTTTGAAACATATAAAGAATTACCTGTTGACGAAAAATAAAATATCTTGCTACTCATTATAAAAACTCCCCTTAATTATATTGATCTTTGAAGAAATAAAGTTACCCATTCATTACTTTTTGTCTTTTTAACTAAAGAATACCCTTGAAATTCTATTTGTTTAAATACATCCTCATAACTCCATTCTACTAATCCAGATACTAATAATATACCATTAGACTCTATTACAGAATTGATTAGTTCCATTGAAGCTAGGGTTTCTTCCCCTCCTATGTTTATAAAAACAACATCATATTTCTCTTTTACCTCTAATTTTTCCTTTGTAACATCTTTTATTAATACTTCTACGTTAGTTAGGTTATTTAATGCTGCATTATGCATAACCTCCATGGTCACATCTCTAATATCTAATGCAACTACTTTAGCCGCATTTTTTAGTGCAGCTCCAATCCCAAGAATTCCTGAACCAGCACCTAGATCTAATACTTTTTTATCACTAAAATCTAAATCCAATATATATCTAAGCATATCTTGAGTAGTTTCATGTAATCCTGTGCCAAAGGAACCCTGAGGCTCAAAATTTATTTTCTTATAGTTTTCTAATGTAAGGGACGGCTCACCTATAACCCATCCATTTTTTAAATCTACAGGTTCGAAGGGTTCTTGCCAATTTCCCTCATTTATTTCAGATAAATTAATATCTTCATCTAACTTTAATCTATTCTTAATTTTATCTATAACTTTTAAACATTCATCTTCACTTTCACAGTCAGGATATACCTTTAAAAGAACATCCTCATCTTCCTTTTCATAATATCCATAACCATTGTTATCAATTGTAACCTGGAACGGAGTTTCGTAATAAGTTGAACTTAATCCTATCTCTTCTAACTTTTCAAGAATATCCTCAATATTAGAATGATTTATTATAAATGATATTTCAAACATAAAATTCTCCTTTGTTATCTCTTTGTTTTAATTTCAATTATACTATTTTTCTAAATAAATTACATAAAATAAAGAAAAAACAGCTACATGCTTATAAAAATTAGGCATGTACCTGTTATTAAACTTATTTACTTAGCGCATTTTCTATAGATTTAAGATATGCTTTACTTGTTACAGTCGCACCAGTCACAATATCAACATCTGTATTTTGTTTATCTATAACTTCCTTAGTAATATTCTTTGTTACATCAGAAAGATTAAACTTAACATCCTTAGTTACACTTATATCAGTAATCTTATGATTTTTAACAGTTACATCTAATTCATTAGTCCATCTTCCTTCTTTATACTGTCCGTGATAAACTCCGTCACTTAATTTTGATACATCTATTTTATTCACACTCACTTCTTTCCCTGAGCTTAATCCTCTAGTCATATAAAATATTCCACCAGCTATAACTAATATTAGGATAACTAATACAGTCAGCAATACTTTTAAAACCTTTTTCATAATAATACTCCCTTTTATTTATTAAGCTTTATTTATATTTTTCGCAAATTTATCTATATTTTCTTTTGATAAAGTTGAGCTATCTTTATCACTTTTTGTAACCTTCTTTACAATAAATCTCTCTAGAAGATTTAACTTACTAAAAATAAATTCTCCACCAAAGAATCCCTTAGTTATTGAAGTGTCTAAAAGTTCCTTTGGGTAAGCCATATTTATTTCTTGCTCTGCTTCTGCTCCATCTCTCATACCACAAATAAAAAGTGCAACTCTCTTATCTTTAAGGATATCAAGATTTTTAGTGCAGAAGGTTTTTACTTCCTTTAGTATTTGTCCCATATAAACTGATCCGCCAATAATTATCTTATCGTATTTTGATAAATCAGTTTCAGCTTCTTTAGTTAGGTCTAACTTCTGAACCTCTCCTTCTAGGGATTGTTCTAGTATCCCGACACATTTTTCTGTAAATCCATGTTTGGTAGCATAGGCAATTAATGTTTTCATAATTTACACTCCTTTTAAATCTTTATTCCATTAATAAGTATTTCAAAGTGATGATTAATAAGCCTTTCTTTTTGTTCTTTTGAAATATTTTCTTCTAAAATAAGTCTTGAAATTAATCCATGAGTTGCTGTCCATAATATTTGGGCAGTAAGTTCAACATCCATAGGTTTAAAATTTCCTGTTTCCATTCCTAAGTTTACTAGATTGCATAATCCTTGAAGGCTTTTTCTTTCTTTTGAGATTCCTCTCTCTAAAATATTTACCTTATCTTTAACTTCTTCAATATTGCTCATTAAAATAATCTTGAATTCTTCTGGTGATTTAAGCATCAAATCTATATAAAGCCTTAAGCCTTCCTCTAATGTCTTTTCTGGATTTTCTCTATCTAAAGGCACTTTACTTATGGTCTCTAATATTCTCTTATACCCTTCTCCAACCATTACAGAGATAATTTCTCCTTTATCTTTAAAGTAATGATAAATAATTCCTGGAGAATATTCTATTTTATTTGCTATCTTTCTTATTGATAATTTTTCAAATCCTTCTTCAACTAATATTTCTTTTGCCGCATCTATTATTTTATTTTTTATAGTTTCTTTTTCATTTTCTCTTCTCTCAGATATACTCATATTACCCTCCATTTTTGAACAGTGTATTTTTATTGAACACTGTTTAATTTTATTTTACTCCTACTTTTTGCCATTGTAAATAACCAAATAAGAAGATTTATGATAAATTCTCACAATATAAAAAAGAGTATCCCAAAAATAATTTGAGATACTCTTTAATAATTCATAAATATTTAATTGTACTAGTGTCCTTTTTTCTTTTGTTTTTTCTTTTCTTGTTTTTTTATGAATTTTTTCTCTTCAATTTCCTTACGATATTCTTTTCTTCTATGTCGTCTTTCTTCCTTTTGAGTTTCATACTGAAGCTTCATAACTTCTTGAGCTTTGGTCCCTATACCCTCAACTTGTATTTCTTTCTTTAGCTTTCTTTGAAGTCTTTTAGGATTTATTGCTCTAACTATTTCTTTTTCAATCTGAAGAGAAATACTAAATTTCAAAGCCTTATAATTTCTAAGTATATATTCATATACTTCATAATCCTTTGGTTCTGAGCCAAACACAACTCTAGCTACAGACAGCTTATCTCCTTCAGATTTTTCAAAGACTCCAACCCAAAAAGGTTCCTGAAAATAGACCGTAAGTTTAATTTCCGTATTCATTTTTGTTTCCTCCTGAATTGTATATAACTACAGAGAACGGACAACCCCAGGAGGGCAGGTTACTTACAAAGTTATTATCTATGCATCCGGACTACCAACCGAATCGTGTTTTTATCTCTTAAAACAAATTATATCAGAAAAATACTAGAATTAAATACTCTACTTCTTAGATATTTTTACTCCTTTTACTAAAAATAAAACTGAAAAAGTAAGGATAGGTATTAGACTAAATACATTTGAAGCATCTATGCTTCCACTTAAACCTATTGAGATTAATATAAATATTGAAAACAAAATTCCCAGACTTCCAACAACAATTAATCCCACTTTTGATTTACTAAAATTTTTAACTAGCAGTGTTTGTTTCCCTGAGGTCCAATATGAAGGGCTATTAACGTTTCTGTTATATTCTTCTATTTCTTTTATAGATTTTTCTAAATCCTCTTTACTTGAATTCACAATAACTCCCCCTTTTATAAATTTATATGACTCCAGATTCTAATATACTAAAAGAAACATCCTCACAATTTATTTCTGCTAATGCACCATAAGGTAAAATACACATAGGTGAAGTATGCCCAAAATTCACATTATACAAAATAGGTAGTTCTTTAAACTTTAGTTCATTTCTTACAACAGTTAATATAGCTTCTTTATATTCATCATAATAGCAATTATCATAAGGCTTCGCGAAAATTATTCCATTGATTTTATTTAGAATTCCAAGTGTACCATAACTTCTTATCCAACATTCAACAAGTGCTGGATCTGGTTTATCTTCAGAAGTCTCAAAAAATAAGATTCCATTTTCAAATTCATCTATACTTGGCCATAATTCAGTACCTTTCATCATTTCTAGAACTTCAATACAGCCACCAATTAATCTTCCTTGAACCTTCCCCTTACCTTGTAATAATTCATAACCCTGATTCTTTTCTAATTTTCTAGAAATATTCTTATTTTTCTCTTCCCAAGGCACTAATTCGCTTGTCCAAACTTCAGAAGCTGAAATACTCCCTATTACTCCATTATTAAACAAAACTTTATTAATCCAAAGTTTTGTATAATCATGCATTGCAACATTCTCTGCAAACTCACATAAGATAGAAGGTCCATAGAACGAAGATAATCCAGCTTTATAGCATATCATATGTGTTATTGTCGTGTCTGAATACCCAATAAATACTTTAGGATTATTCCTGATTACATCAAAATCTATATATGGTAGGATTCTGATACTTTCATTCCCACCTATACATGAGAAAATCCCTTTAATAGACTCATCCTTAAATGCCATCATTAAATCCTCAGCTCGCTTTTCAGGATTGTTATAAATAAATTCAGTTCCCTTTAAGGTGTTTGGCATTTCTACAACTTGTAAACCAAACTCTTCTTCTAGTCTCTTCTTACCAATGTTGTATCTCCAAATAATATCGCTATCTCCTGCTCCTCCCCAAGAAAGACTTATGGTTGCAATCTTATCTCCTGGCTTTAAAGCAGTTGGTTTAATTAACGACATATCAATTCCCTCCAATCCATCTTTTTTGTTAAATATTTCAATCATTGTATCATACTCCTCCACATGCTATCAACACAATAAACTTGAAATCCCCCATAATCATATAAACTTAAGAAACTTTACATAATATTTAACAATTTATCATCAAACTCACTTTTAAATTAATTATATATCAATTAAAAAACATTTTATTTTTACTTTTTGTATAAATTTTCTTTTATTTTTAAAATATTGATTTTTGCATCTAATGCTTTTATAATATAACAAAACAGTACAAAACGTTATAAAACATTATAAAACATTTCATTTTCGTATGTTTTAATCACGTTTTGTCACTTCATGTCATTATATTTACAAAAAGGGGGGTCTATTTATGAGGTTCACAAAAAAAATAATAATATCTATTTTAACTACTATATTTATTATTTCAGCTACTGGTTGTTCTCAAAAAGCTAAAGATGTTTCTGCTGATAATAAACAAATAACACTTACCATATCAGCAGCTGCAAGCTTAAAGGATTCAATGGAGGAAATTAAGACTTTATATACTAAAGATAAACCAAATGTTAAATTAACTTATAATTTTGGAGCATCTGGTACTCTTGAACAACAAATAGAGCAAGGGGCTGAAGCCGATATATTTATATCTGCTGCTCCGAAGCAAATGGATTCATTAAAAGATAAAAGTTTAATTCAAGATGATTCTCGTATAAATCTACTTGGTAATAAGGTTGTTTTAATCGTACCTAATGAAAGTTCATTAAGTCTTACTTCTTTTAATGATATTGCAAATGATTCTGTGAAAAAAATTGCTCTAGGAGAAGCAAAAAGTGTACCTGCAGGTCAGTATGCTGAACAAGTTTTCACTAAACTTAGCATATTAGATAACGTTAAAAACAAAGCTGTTTATGGAAAAGATGTTAAAGAAGTATTAACTTGGACTGAAAGCGCAAATGCGGATGCAGGTGTTGTTTACGAAACTGATGCAAAAACATCTTCAAAAGTAAAAATAATCTGCGAAGCACCATCAGATTCCTATAGCCCGGTTTTATACCCTGCTGCTGTTTTAAAAGATAGTAAAAATGCTGATGCTGCTAATGAATTTTTAAAATATCTATCCAGCGACAAATCGAAAGTTGTTTTTGAAAAATACGGATTTACTTTTATGCCAAAATAAAAATAATCAAGGAGGTACTACCTATGGAAATGGATTTAACACCTTTATGGATATCAATGAAAACTGCCTTTTTTGCTACAACTATTACCTTCTTCCTCGGAATAATAGCGGCTTGGTTTTTAACTATAAAAAAAGGTAGATTTCATAGTATTATAGATACTATTTTCATTTTACCAATGGTACTGCCTCCTACCGTATTAGGCTTCTTTCTACTTGTTATATTCGGTAGAAATAGCCCTATAGGTAAGCTTCTTTATTCAATAGGGATAAATGTAATTTTCTCTTGGCCAGCAACTGTTATCGCTGCTTCCGTTGTTGCCTTTCCGTTAATGTATAGAACATCTAAAGGTGCCTTTGCTCAAATAGATGAAAACTTACTAAATGCCGCAAGAACTCTTGGTGTATCAGAGCTTAGGATATTTTGGACTATAACAATCCCTTTAGCTTGGCCCGGAATTGCTGCTGGTACAATTCTTGCGTTCACAAGATCATTAGGTGAATTTGGTGCAACTCTTATGATTGCTGGTAATATTCCTGGTAAAACTCAAACCATTCCTATAGCAATTTTTTTCGCTATGGAAGGTGGAGAAATGGACAAAGCACTGCTTTGGGTATTACTAATATTTACCCTCTCACTTATAGTAATACTTTTAAGTAATTACTTTACTAGAAATGGAAATAATCTTTCAATTAAAGGAGGGATAAATAGATGAGTCTTTTCGTAGATATAAAAAAATCCTTACCTGGGTTTGATCTTAATGTAAATTTTGATTCTACCAAGCATACGCTAGGTATACTAGGTGAGTCCGGTTGTGGTAAAAGTATTACCTTAAAATGTATTGCAGGTTTAATAAAGCCTGATAGTGGTAAGATAATTTTAAATAACAAGATACTATTTGATTCTGAAAAAGGAATTAATGTTCCGATTCAAAAGAGGAAAATAGGTTTTCTTTTTCAAAATTATGCTCTTTTCCCTCATATGACTGTAGAAGAAAATATTGCTTATGCTATGAAAGGTTATTCAAAAACTCAAAAAAGAGAAATTACAAATGAGAACTTAAATTTGATGAGAATTAGCAACTTGAGAACTAATTATCCTCATCAATTATCTGGTGGACAACAACAAAGGGTTGCATTAGCAAGAGCTCTTGCTGTTGAACCTGAAGCTTTGCTTTTAGATGAGCCTTTTTCTGCTTTAGATAATCATTTAAGAAGCATAATGATAAAACACATGACTGAAACTCTATCAAATTATAGTGGATCAACTTTGTTTGTGACTCACAACCTAGAAGAAGCCTTTGCTTTATGTGAAAACTTAGTTATAATTTCAAAAGGACGTAATGTTTCAAATGGAGATAAAAATGAAATATTTAAAAATCCTTCTTCTATTGCAGCTGCAAAAATAACTGGTTGTAAGAATTTATCTAAAGCTAAAGTTATTTCCACAAATACTATAGAACTAACCGACTGGAAATGTACTATTAAATTAAATAAAGAAATACTACCAGCTATTACACATATAGGTATACGAGCTCATTATATAACTTTAGCCAAAGAAAATTCCATTAATAGCTTTAATGTTTGGCCTTCATATACTTGTGAAACACCTTTCAGAAGAATGGTTTATCTTAAGCTACACAAAGAACCCACTTCTCCTGATGATTATAATCTTCAGTGGGACATATCTACAGAAGAATGGAATTTAATTAAGGATACACCTTTGCCATGGAGAATATCCTTAAACGAAGATTTTTTAATATTTATAAGAGAAGATTAAAATCCCAGAATGCATTAAACATCTGGGATTTAATATTTTTTATATTCTGTAAAACTTATCATTTTAAGTTTCTGCAACAACTTTACCTAATTCTGATAAATCATATCCACCAATTCCCTCGAGTTCTCTTTTAAACTCTTCCGAATTAATTATTTCTATTACTGCTCTATAGTGAGGTTTATTTAAATCTTCTTTCTTTATTACCATCTCATATCTTTCTTTGTGCAGTGGAATAAAATCAATTCCACTAACCTGTAATCCATTCTTTTCATTTCCTAATCCAACATCTGCACTCCCTCTAACTACGGCACTAGCTACTAGCAAATGAGAAAAACATTCTCTATTATATCCTTTTAAATTACTAGAATCTATTTTTAATTTTTTTAGATATTCGTCTAATAATATCCTTGTTCCGCTACCTTTTTCCCTATTAACAAATGTTATATCGTCTCTTTTAAGATCTTCAAAACTCTTAATATTCTTTGGATTTCCATTTTTAACATAAAACCCTTGTAATCTAGTTGCTAAATTTATAATCACTGCTGGAGTTCCAGGAAGTAATCTCTTAACATAAGGTATGTTATATTGTCCTGTTTCACCATCCCAAAGATGTGCTGTAGCAATATGTACCTTTCCATGATAAAGAGAATATAGTCCATCGTAACTTCCTATATAGGATCTTAGTGCCAATGTTCCATTAGGATGATTCTGAAGGTATCTAGATAAAATATCCAATATTATATCTTGACCACATATTACAAACCCTTGGTTGGTCGGTTGTTCGTTATAATAAAGAGGATTGCTAATTTGTGAATTTTCTATAGAATCTTCATTTTTAATTTTATTACTTTTTGTTCTATTTTTATATTCTTCAACATCATCTAAATCAACTCTAACCTTCTTACCAACCCGGTATGAATTAAGTTCTCCACGCTTAATTAGTTCATAGACTGTGTTTTTAGATATTTTAAGAAGTTCTGCTACTTCTATTGGTGTTAATGCAGTGCTATTAGCCATATTTTCCTCCAGAATAATTTATTTTTTCACTAGTAGTAATATATCACTATTATATCATTAAAAACCATTCCTGATAATTCTTGCACTAAAGTGTACTTATATAAAAATAATAATTTAAAAAATTAGCCGAATTGGTAATTATTTCACAATAAATTGCCAATTATTTTTCACTTTTCTAATTTTGATAACATTTACGTATTAATTTACTAAGAAACTCAAATTTTTCTTTGCAGATTATTGTTTATTCATGAGTAGAAATATGATATTATCAAAGTATGTAATATATTGTAGAGGAAGTGTTTAATATGTCGAAGAAAAGTAAGAATTCATTAAATTTAAGCAGCATAAGAGTGAGACTATTAAGTATTCTATTACTTTTATGTATTGTGCCCGTTTTAATACTTGGAATATTATCGTACAAGCAGTCTTATACCCTATTAAGCAATAAGCTTCAAGTTTCTGCAGATCAGAATCTTACACAAGTAAATAAAAGCATAGATAACTACTTCACAGGTATTGAAAATACTACTGATATGATGTCCGTAAATGCTAACTTGAGAGATATTGAAGCTCATCCAGAGTATCTTTCTAATGTAATGGGATTATTGGGAGATATAAAAAATAGTCATAAAGACTTTTTAAATGTATATTTTGGACATGCTACAAAGAAAATGGACATATATCCTGCCCAACAATTACCTGCAGATTATGATCCTACAATAAGACCATGGTATCAAAAAGCAGTTGAAAACAAAGGTAAAGTTGTTTTTTCTGATCCATATAAAGATGCTTCCAGTGGAAACTTTGTAGTATCTGTTTCTAAAGCAGTTGAAAACAATGGACAAATCGTAGGTGTTGTATCTATTGATTTAAGTTTAGATACCCTTTCTAAACAACTATCAGACATAAAACTAGGAAATAGTGGATATGTATATATAACTGATGCAGCTGGAAATGCTATTGCTCATCCAAATGCAGGTGAATTAGGTGCCAATAATGTTACTAAATTAGATATATGGAAAGATGTTCAGTCAAAAGCTAAAGGTTTTGGAACTTATACATATAAAGGTGAAAAGAAATTCTCTAGTTATGCCACTAATTCAATAACTGGATGGAAAGTTATTTCAGCAATGAATGAAACTGAGCTAACTAATGATACCAATGGAATTCGTAATACAACATTATATATTATTTTCGCTATAGCGGTTATTTCAATCATAGTTTCAATCTTAACTAGTAGATCTATTACTAAACATGTATTAAACTTAAAAGGGATTTTTGAGAAAGCCTCTGCTGGAGATCTTTCCTCAAGAATTAAGATAGATTCAAAGGATGAATTCTTAGAGTTAGGTGATAACTTTAATGAAATGTTAGATCAAATTACTAACATGATGGAGAATGTTAAAAACTCAGCAAATTCATTAACAGAGACTGCAGTATCTATTGACGATAGTGCAAATGAAACTGCAAAGGCTATAAACGAAGTTAGCTTAACAATTGACCAAGTAGCTCAAGGTACAACTTCTCAGGCTAGAGATATCCAAGAGGGTGCTGAAGCTATTGATAATTTAGCATTAAGAATTGAAAATATTGAGCAGCTAGCAAATAAGATGAATACAATTTCCAATGAAACTAATTCACTTAGCCAAGATGGATTAAAAGTAGTTAATGTACTTACTTCCAAAACCGAGGAAGCAAATTCTTCAACTATATCAGTTTCAAATGTTATAGATGAGATGAATGAATCAACTGCTCAAATTGGCTTAATCACTGATGCAATTAATAGTATAGCTGAGCAGACTAATCTATTAGCCCTTAATGCTGCTATAGAAGCTGCTAGAGCTGGCGAAGCTGGAAGAGGATTCTCAGTAGTAGCTGAAGAAATCAGAAAACTAGCTGAAGAATCTACTAGTGCTACTAATCAAATTCAACAGCTAATAGAGAAAATTAAAGGAAATACTCAACTAGCAGTTACTTCAATGCAAACTACAAAATCTGTTGTTAGAGAACAAACTGCAGCAGTAGGTCAAACTAAGGATATTTTCAGTAAAATCCTTGATTCTATAAATGATTTAATGAGCGGAATCAAAGAAACTCAGGCTTCAATTAATGATACTAATGCTCACAAGGATGATATAGTTAATAGAATTCAAAGTATATCTGCAGTTGCTGAGGAAAACTCTGCAAGTACAGAAGAAGTATCTGCTTCAACAGAAGAAATTACAGCTGTTATGAGTGAATTTACTTCTGCTTCAAACACTCTTAAGGAATTAGCTCAAAAACTGGAAGTAGAAATTAATCACTTTAAGCTCAAGTAATAAATAAAGAAGAGTATAAGTTACTTATACTCTTCTTTTCTTTTATGTATATAATATTATTTTCCTTGTGTATCCTTAATATCTCCACTTCCGTCAATTCTAACATTTACTTGAACCTCTAAATCTGTCTTTGATATTGGATTTTCTATATTATGATTGGGATATTTCATGTTCAATTCTCTTTCAATATTCAAAATATCTATACCATTCATTTTAAATTTATTAAATAATTCGTTACACTTTTTTGTTATCTTATCTTCAGCACTATCTTTTATCTCTTTTCTAATATTATCATCACTTAATCTTAAGCTAATTTGCGCTTCATTAACAGATAGTCTTGTGTCTATAACTATATTTGCTTTAATTCTACCATCCTCTAAATATACTTTTCTTTTAGGCTTACTTGATAAAATATTTAGAGAAACAATCTTTTCTTTATGCTCTGGATTTCCAACAAATAAACCTCCTGATTTAAGCTTGTTGTTTAAAAGATTATATGCCTCGACTTGCTCATTATTAATTTTATCTAACATTTTTCCATCTACTAAAACTGCTGCACCATTAACTCCAATTCTAGTTTTTATAGATTTTTCAGTCCTTTCAATAATAGGTATAACATTTGTCCTACTTCCCATAAGCTTATTATTTAAATAATTATTAAGTCTTAAATCAATTATATTTGAAGCTTTATTTTGATATAACATCATATTTTCAAGAAATTCCCCCAAATACTTCTCATCATCTAAAGAAATGTTAATAAACTTTTCAGGATCACCCTCATATATAAACATAAATTGTCTTAAGGTTGGTTTTGGATCTCTATCTGGAAAATCTGTAAAATTATCTAAGCCATATCTAGCAGCACCCTCTGTATAAATTAAAATTTTGTTTACATCATAAGCTATTTGATAACCTGCAGACATATAGAGGTCATTTAATGCATCATTTATACTTCTTCCTCTACCTTTTAAAATAACTTTTCTTTCAAAACCAGCCTTTTCTCCTTCTCCTCTTAACGCCTTAAAGCACTCATTATAAACTTTATATTCCTCCTCTTTCTCATCTATATCATATATCTGCAAACTTGAAAAAAGAAGCTTATTCATATCCCTGTAGTTGTAACATCCATTTAAATTCAAGGATATAACCATTAACATTATTAAAATTATTTTTCTCATGATTTCTCCTCCCTAGGAAGAATATCTGATGATATATTCTTTAAATCTCCTCTGAAGATTACATCTTTATACTTAAGCCTTTTTAATGTTCCTAATGGATAAAGATATGGATATCCACAACTTGTTAAGCTAGCAAGATGAGAAATAAATATAGTTACTCCCATGTAAAACCCAGGCAACCCTAATAGTGAAGAGAAAATAATAATTACCAAATTCCACATAAACACCCCTGCTTGCATACTAGGAATTAAATATGATGCTATTGCTGTAATGGCTACAACTACAACAGTAACTTGAGAAGCAAGCCCAGAGTTTACTGCAGCATCTCCTAAGATAAGTGCTCCAACTATACTCAAAGTAGGACCTATGGGCTGTGGCAATCTGACCCCTGCTTCCCTAATTATTTGAAAGAATACTATCATATATACAAGTTCCACTACTGTAGGAACTGGAACTCCAGCTCTAAATATTGCAATTCTATATAGAAAAATGGTAGGTACAAGCTTAAAATGATAAGTAATTAGTGAAAGATATAAGCCTGGAATTAACGTTGCCAACAAAAAACTAAACCATCTTAATATCCTTCCCAAATTAGCTGAGAACTTATTAAGTGTATAATCGTCAGTTGTTTGAAAGTTTTCTATAAAAAAGTATGGTGCTGTAATTGCAAAACTAGTTCCATCAGTTAATATAGCTACTCTACCTTCCATAATTTTTGATGATACAATATCAGGCTTTTCAGTATATCCTATAGTATCAAATGCAGTCCCTTTGCACCTTAATTCTTCTTCAATATTATTTTCAGATAACACTGAATTTTCTCCATAAGCTTCTATTATGTTATTTATTTTTCCTCGAACATAATTTATAAGCTTATCTGGAGCTGAACCCTGTATATAAATCATAGCTATTTCAGTTTTTGAATATTTTCCAATCTTCATATTTTCTATCTTTAAATCTTGAGTCTTTATTCTTCTTCTTATTGCTGATATATTATCTTGTATATTCTCTGTGAAGCCTTCTCTTGGTCCTTTAATTACAGTTTCAGTAATAGGTATATCAATTGCCCTTTTTACGAAACCCTTTGCCTCACAATAAATCGCCTTATTTAAATATGAAAATACTATCACCACATGAGCTGATAAAATAAGATCTATCGCATGATCCAAAGAATTGATATCATTTACCGTAGTCGCAACTATCACTTCTTTTTTAATTTTCTCAATATCATTACATGCTAGAGTATGTCTCATCATTGGAGCAATTACATATTCACTTATAAATTTTGCATCACAAAGACTATCCACATAAATTAATGTAATATTACCTTTGTCATTTCTTATTTCTCGATACTTAATATCATAAATGTTTGCCAACCTATTTTTTATGTCATTAACTTTTATATTATCCATATTTCATCACCAAATTTATTTTCTTACTAGTGGTGTAATAATATTCATTATCTTGCAGATAATACTTTTGTAAATATTTCATAAACTACATACTTAAGGAGGCATAACATGGATAAATTCTCTCCTAGACATTTTCTTTTTTTGATTCTAGGCGTATCCATAGTTTCATTAAAAACCTATCCATCAACCTATGTGAAAAATGGAGCAAGAGATAGTTGGATAGCAATAATAATATCCTCTATAATCATTTTCTTCTACTTTTTATACGTAATAGGAGTTTGGAGAAAAAATAATTCTTATACTATAAAAGAAATATACCAAACTTCATTAGGTAAACATTTAGGCAATGTTTTTTTCATACTATTCTTACTAACTCTTTTTCTTACTTTGATTGAATGTGCTTCTGTGGAATCTGACTCTATGCATGAAAATATGCTTTTAGAAACCCCAAACTGGTTTCTTATTTTATTTTTTACCATTCCATTACTCTATACTATAAATAAAAATATTGTAGCCATTGTAACAGTCACAATAATAGGTATTATACTTATATCCTTGGCAGGTATTAACCTTGGAATGCTAACTTCTAAATATAAACATATATCATACTTATTTCCTGTCTTAGAACATGGAATTAATGGAGGTTTTATTATTTGCATTCTAAAAACCTTAGGTCTTTATGGAACTGTTTCTATCGCTTTACCTTACATATCAAAAATTACTGATTCGAAAAATAAAATTATAAAGTATGTTATTATAGCCCTCCTAATATTAATACAAATGCAAATAATCTCTGTTTCTGGTATCATAATGACCTTTGGTCCTACTAGAGTCATGTCAATCAACTACACCAAATTACTACAAACTCAGCTAATAAGCTACTTTCAATTTTTAGAGTTTGGTGAGCTTTATGTTATTTTTCAAATCATAGATGGTTGGTTACTAAAATATATAATTACTTTTTATGCACTATTATCTACATTAAAGCTATATAATCTCAAAGAAAAACATACTAAATATGCGAGCTATATTCTAACTATCTTTATTATAACCGGGGCTTACTTTACAACTAAAAATTCTCTTATTCTATTTAAGCTACTAAACTATTATGAGTATATATGTTTGATTAACTTTGTATTAATCCCTTTTATTACATTCTTTTTGTTTAATTGGAGGATTAAGAAAAGTCAACTGATTAGTAAATACTAAAAAGATGCGCTTATTAATAAACGCATCTTTTTAGCTTATCAAGCTTCTTTATTTAATTTATGTGTTCCAAAAACTCTTAAGGCTACACCTACTATTTCAGGATTAAATTGCTTTCCTGACTCAAGTTTAATTATTTCTAGTGCCTCTTCTGATGTTTTAGCATCACGATAAGATCTTTTTGATGTTATAGCATCATAAGAATCAGCTAACTGAATAATCTGGGCAGGAAATGGAATCTCATCACCCTTTAACCCTTCCGGATATCCATGTCCATCATATCTTTCATGATGATGATATGCATAGTTTACAATTTTACCAAATCCACTAATTTTCTCTAAAACTTTTTTTGTATATAAAGGATGTTCCTTTATGACTTCATATTCTTCTTCAGTAAGCTTTCCCTTTTTTATTAGAATTTCATTAGGTATACCAATCTTGCCTACATCATGTAAAATAGCTGCTGTTCCAATATCTTTTATTAATTCTTCAGATAAATTCAATTCTCTAGCCAGTGCAATACTATAGTCTTTAACACGCTTTGCATGGCCTTCTGTATATATATCTTTAATTTCAATTGCGGATATTAATGCAGTAACTATTTCTTGATTCTTTTTAGTTTCATTCTCTCTATTAATTTTCTCTGCATAAAAGTTCGAAATTAACTGAGCATAAAATTTAAGAATCTTTTTTGACATCTTAGAAAATCCAGTTTTATTAAAATTATCTAGACATATTACGCCTAAATTCATTCCATTTACATGTATTGGTGCATACAAGCAAGTAAAATCTGTGTACGTTCCTAGTTTTTTAAATATTTCAATAGTCTCCTCACTATATCTACTATCATTTCGCTCAGAAATATGCACTTCATATGCATCTATATCTGAAAAACTTGAACATTCATAATCATTAAAAGCTTCATCAACACTTAACTCCAAACTTTTTATTATACTATAATCATAGCCTTGTAAAAAAATAGGGATATATTTGTCTTCATTCAGTTCATAAAAAGATCCCTTTTCAGCTTCTGGTATAAGCTTAAAGGCTGCGTTAAAAATCTTTTGTAAAAATTCTCTTTTATTTAACTTATGTGAATCAACTAATGAATCAACTATTAATGAAACCTTATTATTAAAAAAGTTTCTTTGCTCACTATTCATGTAAAGTGTTTTATTCATTCTTTTAATAGTGAATTTGTTTTTTCTCTCTAGCATCAGTAGAACCCCCAGTAAAATATCTATTAACAATTATAGCATATAACATCTAATTGTGATTAAAAAAATGAATATCCTCAAGTACTACTCTTAGATATCCATCTATTAATCTATATTTTGAACTTTTGAACCATATTCTTTAATATTTGTGATTGCTCTGCTTGAGACTGTGTAGACTTTGCTATGCTATTTATTGAATGAGTTATTTCTGCTACACTATTAGATATTTCTTGTGTTCCAGCTGATGATTCCTCAGCAGTTTGAGATACAATCTCTATAGCTTTACTTACTTGCTCTACTACTTCATTCATTTGTTTTGTGGATTGTGATATTTCTACTACCATATCATTAACAAATTCAGCATCTTTCTCGTATTGTATTCCTGTGCTCATCAATAATTCATAAATTGGTTTCACATTATTATCCATATAATTAAGAACATCTTCTCCACTTTCAGATAAATTTCTCACAGCGATTCCTATTTTCTTAATTGTATTTTGGATTTCTGAAACTGTATTTGCTGATTGCTCAGCTAATCTTCTGACTTCATCAGCTACAACTGCGAATCCTTTTCCTTGCTCCCCTGCTCTTGCTGCTTCTATTGCTGCATTGAGAGCTAGTAAATTGGTTTGCTCTGCTATTTCCCCAATTGAATTAGCCATTTCTTTTACATCCTCAACTACCTTAACTTCTTCAATGGCTTTAGTAATATTACTATGATTAATACTATAAATTCTATTTCCATCTTCAATACTTTTAGATGCCTTTTGTTTTATATTAAATGCTCTTTCTTTAATACTATTCACCGATATTTCTGCTTCTTTCGCTCTATTTGCTAGTAAATTGGTTGTTAAGCTTATTTCTTCAGTTGAAGCCCCAACCTCTTCAGCTGTAGCGCTCAAATCTTGAACCCCTTTTGTTATTTCTTCCGTGGATATATTAACAATATCCATTTTTGCTGATACCTCTTCAGTAACAATTGATAATTTTTCACTATTTGAATTAATTTCACTTGAACTATTTATAATTTCTGAAACTAGATTCCTAATATTTAGGGACGCATTATTCAATGCTTTTGCAACTCCCCCTATTTCATCATTTGTGTCATTTTTTATTTTTCCGGTTAGATTTCCCTCACCTATCAATTTTGCAAATTTTAAAAGTTCCTGCATATTTTTAGATATAAACATAGATATAATGATTCCAATTAAAATTGCAAATATAAGGCCTACTATTGTTATAGCGATCATAACTATTTTAGAAATTGAAAATACTTCATTATTTTGTTTATATGAATTATCAGCTTGTACAGTATTCATTTCTATAATCTTATTAAAATTATCATATAAGCTTACTTTTGCTTCTGTAACCTCAGAATAAGATTTATTTACTTCATCACTATTATTTATAACTGAATATTGCATTACTCTGCTTCCAGAATCTCTAAATTTCTTTAGATTATCTTTCATTTGACTGAATATATCTGCTTGTTCCTTAGATAATAATTTTTCTTCATAATTTTTAATTAAATCATCATCAGATGCTCTTAACTGATAAATTTCTTTTGTTAATTTTGCTTTTTCATCTGCGCTCAAATTTTGATAAGTTAACTTTAGTAAATCTGAATCTATATCAGCAACATCTTGCTTTATTGTAGTCATTGCTTTTATTGACTCTAAATTATAATCATGCATCTCTACTGCATTTGAATTAATCTTAGACATATCCTGTAGTCCTATAAACCCTACAAGTCCAATGAAAAGAGCTATAAGTATATATGTTGGTATAAGCTTTTGAGATATTCTTAGGTTCTTAAACCAATTCATAATATCTGCCTCCTTAATTAAGCTAATGAAAAAACTTAAATGCCTATGTCTTAATAAGACAAATCTATACGTTTTCATGCACAATATAATCTTAGCACAAACGAAAAGCCCCACAAATATGAAAAATTTGATATTTGTAGGACTTTTTTATCTATATGCGTAATTATTTAATTTTTAATTGGGAGCAACCCATATTTTTCAATGCTTCCACCATCATTATAACATTTTCCGTCTTTATCAATATATATATATTAGAGTTTTTATTACTAGTGCTTACAAACTTATAATACTTTTTGCCCTTATAATTAATTTCCTCCTCTAAATAAGCTGTTCCCATCAGTTCTTCATTTGCTTTATCATTTAGTTTTTTTAATTCATCACTACTTATATCACTGTACTTAGATTGTCCACTATTGTCCAAGTTCTGTGAATTTCCACTATTGTTTTTCTCATTCACACTCACTTCTTTTCCTGAAGGTGAGTCCTTAAATATTTTCCCTGACTCATCAATATAAATTAATTTACTTGGATTATTTTTATCAGTATATTCAAAATAAACCATACCCTTTTCTGTAATAGCTTGGTTAAAATTAGCTTGTGAATTGAAATATGCATTTGCCATAGGAAGAAATTTCTCCAATTGTTTATCTGTAAGTTCCATAAATCTTTCATATGTCTCTTTGTCAGATTTTTTTAATATGCTTCCCCCAACATCAATCTTTTCGTCATCTAATTTCTTAACACCAATTGAGTCCAAAGGATCGTCTTCACTTATTTGCAATCTTATGCTTTTATTATTTTCTCTGATTAACTTCTTTATATTAAAGAATGTTTTTCCTCTATAGCCTGTTAAATATTCATAACTTTCTAGCGTAAAATGAGCTGCAAAACTAGAATTATTATCTCCGATCCAATACCCTTCTAAATCTGACATATCAAATACATTAGTAAATATTATCTTATCATTTAATAATATCTTATTATATTTTTTTGCGTCTTTTATAACTAATTCTGGCTTTTTTCCGTTCTTTATTAGATATATTTCGTTATCCTCAGTTATATAGCATAAGTCACTTCCATTTACCTTGAAGGATTTAACATTATCAGCTATACTTTTATTTCCAATATATAACTCTCTATTTTTAGATTTTATCATTGCAACTGAATCTAGGTAAACATCATAACTTCCATATTCATCTATAACATCCCCTAATTCAGTTATTTCTTTATTATTCTTTACTATACTCAACTTTCCATCTACTGACTTAGTAAGTATTGTATTTTTGTCAATTACCTTTAAGTATACTATATTATCCATTATCTTATTGGATTCTTTATCATCAAAGCCTTTATAATATAATGCCTTAATATCGTTAATATAATAAACTCCTTTTTTATCATCTGATATACAGTCAAATGTCACTCTATCTGCTAATAATTCTGGTTTTTCATCGTACTTTTTCACATATAGATTTAATCTACTACTTTTTGCATCAATCGTATTATATATAAAATCCTTGTCCTTTATAAATTCATCTAAAAGTATAATAGTTGGTACATCCTTAAGTACATTTGGCTTTATGTCTTTTTCATTTAAGTCCACATAGTAACTGGTACTATTCATACTATAAATAAAAAAACTGCTTTCATTATTAAACTTACAGAACCCTGCTGCTTTCTCTGTTTTAAAAATTTCCTTATTATCTTTTAATACATGAAGTATTCTCTTATCATCATAATAATAAAGTAAATCCTTTCCTTGCAAATAAAAAGATGAAATCTTATCTTCTGCAACTAATGCAGGCTTTTTATCTACTTCTTTCATCATTAATCTTCCATCTTTTGAAAGATAATAAATAGTTCCATCTCTACTTTCTAAGTCATTAATATCTGCATTTGAATCTATATTTTCTTTTTCACCTTTTTCATCAATTAAATATAATTCTCCATTATAATTAATGCCTATATATTTATTAAGTTTTTCATCATAAACTATTTGAGCACTTCCTTCATCTAGTTTAGTTTCTTTATTTTCTTTATCTAATGTATATATCTCATTATTATTATTATTATTTTCTTTATATAAGTAGAATTTACTTACAGTCTCTACATTTTTATTCTTATACTTAAAAAAATAAATAAGTGTTAGACATATTGATATGGTTACAATAATAGCAACGCCAATTATTACATTTTTCTTCACATTCTTACCTTCCACCTTAAACAATATCCTCCTTTTTATTCCTAATTCAATTATATATCATTTTATCATTTCCTTTAAACTAAATAAAAAAGATTAAGAAATCTCTTTCTTAATCTTCCTCATTTAATCTACACAGGATTCCCCAAAGAAATCCTTACTTTTTTAATTCTTTTTTCTTTTACTTCCTCTATCTTAAAGATTATATCTTTATGCTCAATAATATCTTGGTCACCCTCATTAGGTATATGTCCAATTATATTAATTAAAAGTCCACTTAATGTATCATAATCATCTGAATCAGAATCCAATTCTAAATTAAGACTTTCATTAAGTTCATCTACAGGAACTAGTCCATTAACAATATAGGTATTATTATCTATTTTTCTTATATCTGGTTCATCTTCATCATATTCATCATCTATATTTCCCATGACTTCTTCAATCAAATCTTCTATAGTAACTATTCCTGAAAAACCACCATATTCATCTACCAGTATTGCCATATGAGTTTTTGTACTTTGAAGTTCTTTGAATAATTCATCGATATTTTTTCTTTCAAGTACAAAATATGCTGGATGTAGTATCCTTCTTATATCTACATTCTCAAAGCCTACTTTACGTGCTTCAATTATAAAATCTTTCATGTATAGTATACCGATTATATTGTCACTGTCCCCTTCAAATACTGGAATTCTTGAATACTTCTCA
The DNA here is from genome assembly GCF_022324735.1 of Clostridium sp. YIM B02551. Lineage (NCBI taxonomy): Bacteria > Bacillati > Bacillota > Clostridia > Eubacteriales > Clostridiaceae > Clostridium > Clostridium sp. YIM B02551. The sequence goes on from NZ_JAKGTF010000002.1 coordinate 93,801, forward strand.
TCTAAAAGTTCGTCAAGATATTCAATTAATGGTCTATCTATATTAATTAAGTATACTTCAGTTCTTGGAGTCATAACCTCTTCAGCTAATATATCATCAAACTCAAATATACTATCTATCATTTCTTTTTCAGTTTCATTAATTACTCCATGTTCTTGTCCAACTTCTACTAAGGATTTTATTTCTTCCTTAGAGACCTTCTCCTCTAAGTCATTACTATTCAAGCCTGTAATTCTAAGTAACACATTTGTAGATACTGATAATAACTTTACAAATGGTACTGTTAACTTAGAAACAAATAGTATTGGTCTTACAGAGAACATTGCAATAGTTTCTGACTTTTTCAAAGCCACTCTCTTAGGGTACAGTTCTCCAAAAACAAGTGTAATGTAAGAAAGTACTATTGTTACTAGTACTAATGCAATCTGTCTACTATATGGTATATTAATTGCTGTTAAAACATTTCCTAAATCTTCTGAAATTCCTGTAGCTGCTGATGCACTTGAGAAAAATCCTGCAAGTGTAATTCCTACTTGTACTGTAGACAAAAATTTTGTAGGCTCCTGCATAAGCCTTTCAAGTAGCTGTGCCTTTTTATTTCCTTCTTCTGAAAGAAGTTTTATTTTGTTCTTATTTAGTGATACAATAGCCATCTCTGCAGATGAAAAAAAAGCATTCAAAAGAGTAAGTATTGCTATTAGTATCAATTGCGAAATTACGTTCGCAGGGTCAGGATCTGATTCCATTATCTTTCCTCCATTTTATAAAAATTTACCATTTTATCATAACATAAAATCGTTACATTTTCAAATTATGATATATTACTCTACTTCATTATTATTCCTAAAAGCTTAAAATTATCAATATTTCAAGAAAATTATGGTAAACTTTGTTCCCTTTCCTTTTTGACTCATTACTTCAATATATCCATTATGTGATTCTACTATGGATTTACCTAATGCTAATCCTATTCCAACTGAATCACTATTTCTTGAAGTTTTCCCTTTATAAAATCTTTTGAATATATTAGGTAAATCTTCTTTATCTATTCCTTCTCCATTATCCTCAATAATTACTTTCTTATATATTGGATTCTCAAAGATATCTATACTTATTTCTCCACCATTATCTGTGTGTTCAATTCCATTTTTGATTATATTTATAAATGCTTCTTGGAGCCATAATCTATCATGTTCTAACTTTACCTCTTTATCAGAATTAAAGTGAATCCTAACTTCTCTTTCAAGTGCCTTACTTTGCAAAACCTCAATAGCTTCTTCAATTGTCTCATTCAAACTTTGTTCTTCTTTTTCAAGCTCGATTGCCTTAGCATCAAGCTTAGCTAACTTAAGTATACTTTGAATTAACCAATTCATCCTATTAAGTTGATTTTGATTATTTAATAAAAAAGTTCTTCTTTGTTCTATGCTTAATTCTTTATTTAGCATGATATCATTATATACAATCATTGATGATAGCGGTGTTTTTAATTGATGTGATATATCTGAAAGTAAATCCACTAAAAATTGTTTTTCTTTACTTAATTCATTTATATTATTTCTTATAATCTCTCTCATAGAGTTAAATGATACTGCAAGTTTTGATAATGACCCTTCCTTATGTTCACTTATTGGTAGATAATAATCTCCTTCAATTACTTTTTTAGCTCCAGTTATTAATGATCCTATTTTCTTGTAAAATACCTTATATTGAAAAAAGTTAAAAATTAAAAGGACTATACTCATAACTAAAAATTCTATTATTATAAAACTGTTCTCTAAAATACTGTTTTCATTTAAATAAGGAAATAAGTTATTTTCTAGATCTGTATTTAATCCATATTGATTTAAAAATTTCTCTCCTCGATATTCATCTTCTTTTGTAATTCCTTTAGTCACTAAAGGTACTAGCTCTTTTTCAAGTTCAGGATTCTTATCTATCGCTTTTTCTGTAACAGCACCTATGGCTTTTATGTAGCTACTTTTCAATCCATTATAATAAAGCCTCTGTGTTATAACTGTAACAAATAAAAAAATTGATATTATTAGAAAAAGAACTGCGGAGCTTATTTTTATTTCTGGATTAACAAACTCTTTTCTCATACTTTAACTCCTTATTTTAAATGATTATTACTGAGTAACTTCCTTATTCCACATATATCCTAATCCTCTTTGAGTAATTATATATTCTGGAACTTTAGAATCATCCTCAATCTTTTCTCTTATTCTCTTAATATATACCGATAATGTGTTTTCATCAAAAAAAACATCATTTCCTTCAATAAGTTCCTTTAATATTTCATCCCTCTTTAATATTACCCCTGGCTTATATAAAAATGTTAATAAAAGCTTATATTCTTGTGCAGTTAATGTAATATCTTCTCCTAATTTTTTTACTGAAGCTGTAGAAGTATCTATTTCTAAATCCCCACTTTTCAGTTTATTTCCCGTTGATATATTTTTTGAATTTCTTCTTAATAAAGCTTTTACTCTTGATAAAAGTTCTCTAACTCTAAATGGCTTAGTAATATAATCATCTCCACCAATTTCAAGCCCTAAAACTATATTCACTTCTTCATCTAATGCAGTTAAAAACATTATAGGAACATCACTTTTCTTTCTAATTTCTCTACATAGATCATATCCATTTCCATCTGGCAAATTGACATCCAAAATAATTAAATCTATTTCCTCTGCTTCAAAAGACTCATTCGCTTGTTTTAATGTGCTTGCCCTTAAAACCTCATATCCTTCATCTTTAAGTGTAAATTCTATTCCGATAGCTAAAGATTCATCATCCTCCACTAACAATAATTTACTCAATACCATCACCTCTTAAATTATTTAGCCCATAGATTTATTATATAATTTTTCTCTATATAATGGAAATAAAGCTTCCTTACACAATGGTACGGAAGCATTTCATCTCCTTTATTCTTCTCTAATTACTTCAATTAAGTTATCCTTCTTAATTCTTGCTAGTGGCGATAATACTGAAAGGTATCCTATTACAACTGCTCCAACGCCAGCTATAACTATCGCTTCCCAAGGAATAGACCAAGGGAATTCTCTTACTCCGCCTAGCCCTTTAAACATTAAATATGATAATCCTGAACCAATAACTGCTCCATATAATGTTCCCCAGAATGCATAAAGCAATCCTTCTAATATTATCATTTTTCTTAAGGACCTTTGAGTTAATCCAATAGATTTCAAGGTTGCAAACTCTCTTTTTCTCAAAATAATATTTGTAGTAAGCGTATTAACTATATTTACACTACTTATGAGTGAAACTACTATAATGAATCCATAAACTAATATTTGAAGCATTAGCATTGTTGATTTGTCTCTTCTATTTTCATCTATATTGTTTGTTATATTTAAATTATTATTAATCTTAGTTTTTGCTTGTAAATCTGCAAGTTCGGCATTTTCATCTTTTACATTCTTGAGAGCTATATTTAGAGAATTAATTGTAGCATCACTTCCTGTTAAGGCCTTAGCAACTTCTTTAGTTGTGATAAGTTTAACCCCAGTTTGACTTCCATAATAGTCAAAAGGTTCATTATTTAATATGGCTAATACTTTAACTTTTTTAACTTGCCCTTTTCCAAATTCAACTGGTTTATCTGAGTCTTGAAGTTGAAGTTCTATTTCATCTCCAACTTTAAGATTAGCTACTGGTCCTTCATATTTCTTCTTAGTTTTTAGATTGTCTATTGCATTTTTATTAATTAATACTACACCATTTTCTTTATTAAGTTTATCACTATCAATACTTCCTGAATCTAAATATTTTTTTGTGGCTCCAAAAGAATCTTCATCATAAACAGCTATATTTGCTTCTAAAATTGTTTTTTCTGTTCCATTTACACTTGCACTCCTATATACTCCATCTATGTTTTCTACTTCTTTTACCTTTTTATCATTATTGATGGCAGTCTCAAATGAATAAGTACTATAGGATTTATACACTTTATCCACTAAATTTGATGTTTTTATACTTTTTGCTAATTCATCAAACTCTGAAGTATTTTTCTTTGCATCGCCGCCATCACTATATACTGTAAAATGAATATCTCTTGATTCATTTGGAGAATTAGTAACATTTATAAGCATATCAACTAATGACTTAAAGGATACAAAAAGTACAACACTTATTAGCACAGAGAAAACAGTTATTCTATATCTCTTTCTATTTCTTTTTATATTCTTAGCTGCCATAGATCCTTCAAAGCCAAAAAGCATTTTTATAATTCTATTATTACTTCTTTTAATTTTTCCTTTTGTTATTGATGTTCTACTACTTATAGCTTCTAGTGGTGATATCCTTCCTGCAAAAACTGCTGGAATTAATGCTGATAAATATATAGATATTATTCCCACCACTGTGCTCAATCCCATTACAAATGGATCAATAACTAAGTTAAGTGGCATTACAGAGTCCCCTCCAATTATATTAAACACCCACTTTATAACTGCCATTGCTATACATCCACATAATAATCCAAGAGGTACACCTATAATTGCCAGCATAGTAGCTTCCCTGAAAACAATATTTCTTACTTGCCTTGGTGTAGTTCCAACAGCTCTTAATAATCCAAATTCTTTTATTCTCTCTACAACACTTATTTGAAATGAATTATATATAACAGCTATTGTTGAAACTACTACAATACCAATTATTACTGAAAGTGTTGCAAATAGCCCTTTTGACCCAGAATCTTGACCACCTGCCCCTTCTATCATTAATACAGGAGCATTTTCAACATAGTTTTCTTTTGTTGTCAATTTTTCTAGTTCATCCAATGCTTTTCTTATTTTGGTTTTAGAAGAAAACTCAACTAATAATACCGAACCTTTTTTAGAAATATTATTGTCTTTTGTTAATATCACTGGTTTATTATCCATTTGACTTTTTATACTATTTTCTAATACTCCAGTAAGAGTGAATTCTTTATTATTAATATTTATTTTGTCTCCAATTTTAGTTGTTTCTGAAAAATATTTAAGAGACCATTGCTCTAGTGCAATTTCATTATCCTTTACTGGCATATTTCCTTCTTTAATCCTATATGGTGTAAGTTCTAATGCATCGTCTGTGGCTGTTATTTCATTTGCTGTTAAATGGTCATTTACCTTTATATCCTTATCCAACTTATAGTAACCATACTTAGAAATCTTAGGGTTATTAATTACCTTAGAAAATAATTCTTCATCAGTATTTTTAAACATAAGGTGAAATGAACCATAATCATTTTTTGTCTGTTCTAATTGAGCAGATTGTAGCCCTTTAACAAATAGTCCAATTGATGATATTAAAGCTACTGATAATACTATTCCTATTATAGTTAAAACTGTTCTTTTTTTATTTGACTTAAGATACCTTCCGGTAATCTGTTTATAACTAGTTATCATTATTTTTTCACCTCTGTCCCCTAATTACTCTTTAAATGCTCATCAGAAATTATTTCACCATCTTGTATTGTTATAACCCTATCAGCCATAGATGCAATATTTACATCATGAGTAATGAGTATTAATGTTTGATTGTATTTTCTTGCAGTAAACTTTAAAAGCTCAATAACTTCTTTTGAGTTCTTACTATCTAAATTTCCTGTTGGTTCATCTGCAAGTACAATGGAAGGTTTATTAAGTAATGCTCTTCCTATAGATACTCTTTGTTGCTGTCCACCTGAAAGTTCAGAAGGCAGATGTCTTATTCTTTCTTTTAATCCTAGTAACTCAACTATCTCATCTAAATATTTCTTATCAACCTTATCATTATCTAAAAGAGCTGGAAGTGATATATTCTCTTCCACATCAAGCACAGGTATTAGATTAAAGAATTGAAATATAAATCCTATTTTTCTTCTTCTAAATATTGCAAGGTTCTCTTCTTTGTAATCATATATACTCTCTCCATCAATAACAACTTTTCCACTAGAAGGTTTATCAAGCCCTCCTAATAGGTGGAGAAGTGTACTTTTTCCAGAACCTGATGCTCCAACTATTGCTACAAATTCCCCTTTGTTAATGGATAGATTAACATTTCTTAAAGCTTCTACTTTGTTTTCCCCTTTACCGTAAGTCTTATTTAAATTTTCAATTTTTACAACTTCCATTTTTATCTCTCCTTATATTCATCACTTTATATTTTTATTATAGCTTGCATTAATACCCCACTCTATGTCTATTAGCTTACATAAAAAAGAGCTCTCTTACAGTTCTGTAAGAAAACTCTTTTTAAATACATTATTTAATATAACTTACTCTTATTTACCTATAATCTTATGAATTTTTTCTGAGATTCTTTTTCTGTTCAATACGCAAATGCCACTCAAAATTATAGCAATTCCTAATACTATAATCAAATCCATTCCAATTACTGAGCCAGTCTTAGGTAATGAGCTTGAAGATAAATTAGTTAAGTTATTGATATTTGTATTATCTACATTTCCAGAAGTATTATTTGAAGGTGTTGATGTATTACTATTTCCCCCTGATGGATTATTTCCACTTGAAGGAGGATTCGTACCTGAATTTGGTATTGAGCCAATCACAAAACCTGTAAAGCCTGTAGTATCTACTCTTCCTGTAAAATCAATCAACACAACATTTAAATCTGAATTATATTTACAATTAATCCCTGACTTATATAATGCATCAAGATTCACTTTTGAGGCATCGTTATTTAAAAGATCTGAAGATGCAAATACATATTTTTTAGAGTTTATAGTTAAAGTAAGTGAAGTTTTATCATAAGTTCCTTTATAAATTTCAGCTATCTTTGATGGATCTACATATGCCTTATTATTTACTACATCTACATCATAATCTGAAATTACAGAACCAGCCACTGATAGCTTTGTTTTATCATTTTTGTTTAATGTAAGACTTGTACTATTGTTTGGATTATCTTTATCTATTACAAGAGTATCAACTAATGTATTATTGGAATATGCTGGATTTGTTGAGCTATATTTATATGCTTTTATAGTTAGTTTTCCATCTACTATATCTGCTACTTCATAGGATGGACTATCTTGTGTGTCTTGGAAAAAGGCATCCCAAGTCTTATTTGAAAGATCAGTATAAAACTTATTTCCACTTCTACCAGTTACATAATATACTGTCCCCTTAGAATAGTCTGTATAGTAGTTATCCCCATTTATAGCATATGTTCTTGAAAGTCCATGGTCATGTCCATTCAGAACAACATCAACATGGTGTCTCTCAATTACTGGAGTGAAAATATCCTTTACTGCTGGATTATTCCTAGTCTTCTTATTATAATAAGGAGTCTTGTGGAACATTACAATTGTCCATTTTTGCCTATTCGCTGAAAGATCCTGTTCTAGCCAGTCTGCTTGAGTTTTAAGAAAGTTATCATTTGAAGGTGCTTCTTCATCTTCTTGGCTGTCTAGTACTACGAAATGTACATTACCATAATTATATGAGTAAACTTGTCCCTCATACCCAAAAGGTCCATTATTAGGAACTGAAAATTGATTTGTGAAATATTCTGGCTTTGATGAACCACCACTTGGAACATACGTTTCATGGTTTCCTTGAACCACCATCTCAGGAATATTATTAATAACTCCATTCGCAGCATTAAACCAATTGTTCCAATGTTGATAATTCTGTCCTTGTTCAACCAAATCTCCAATATTAACCATGAAATTAGCATCAGGATTATCACTATAAGCTTTTTGAACTGTATCATGCCATGGAGCATATATAGGTTTACTTGAATCCCCACTTTGAGAATCCCCAAATATTAAGAACTTAGTTTTACTATTGTTACTTGCTTCAGTTTTAAATGTACTAATATTACTAAAATTAGTTCCATCCCCTACTTTATATTCATACGCCTTTCCTGGCTGCAATCCTTTAATTGTTAATGAGAAAACTTTCATATTTCCAACTGTATCAGAGGGTACTGTAGAAAATACTTTTATGTTACTTGGATCAACGTTTAGAGTAGTAAAATCAGTTGTTCCTTTAACTCTATATCTTACTTCCCCTAAATTAACATCTTTAGAAGTTCTCCATGTAATAGTTTGAGTTGTACTAGGATCTTCTGTCCAGTTTAATACAATGTGATCTGGAACAACTGTAGCATTCAAGTTCTCATTAATAGTAGTTTCATTGTAAGTCAAAGTTTCAGCATTAACTTTTAAAACTGTAGGTGAAAACAGTGCCATTGCTATAGATAAAGAGATTGTTAATGATAATATTTTCTTTTTCATTTCTTACCTCCTGGATTTTTTTACATAATAACTATAGCACCTTACTATTAAATCCATTTAAAGCACTGTAAATTTATGGTAATAAATTGTTAATTTTGTATTTATATGTAAATACTCTATGCCTATTGCCGTAAACCTTAATAACTTTTATTTCTCATATTTTTTATCTATATTCTAAAACTAATAAATTTACACTCTTATGAGAATACTTTACATTATATGCAAATTAAACACTATAAACTTAACACTACTATGCTAACCTTTCATATGAATTATTTAATTATATAGAAAGAGGGATTATTTCAATGAAACTAAAAATGAATGTTACTAAGCTTTTATTAATTACTTTTATTGTTTTAGCTTTGGGTATTATAACATTTGTACTCTTTAAATATCCTGAAGCTGGAGTAGCTGATCAAGGTGACTTCGACAGAGTAATGAGTGTATCTGGATTGCAATTACCTTCAAAAGACTTTATGGATCCTAGTTTTGAAAGATTTTATAAATACCCAGTAACTGATTATAAAATAGCTCCATTCACTCTTACTAGGATATTAATTATATTTATTTCAACAAGCATGTCTTATTTTATAAGTATGATAAGTTTTATCTGTAAAGCTTTTGGGAGTGATATTTTTAAAACACAATATTTAGCTATTACTTATGGAATAATATATACCTTATCAATCTATCTAATAATTAAATATTTAAATATCAAAAATAAACTCACTCTATTCCTATTGGTAACATTAAGCTTATTTATTTTATTTGATGGAAATTATTTAGTGTGGTTCAATAGTCTTTATGGTGAACCTATGATGATTACCACTTTAGCTTTATATATAGCCTCATGGATATACTATATATATCATAGGTACGTATTAAAATCAGAAGAAAAGATTTTTTCAAAAATCATGTTAATTTTTATTGCTTCATTTTTATTTTTAGGTTCGAAAATGCAAGTCATATCAGCATTACCAGTTATTCTCGTAATTATAATAAAACTTTTATATGAAAATAGAAATATATTAAAGCCTTTTATGAAAGTATTATGTTATTTCTTATTTTGTATTTTAATAATTTATCCTCTCCAAATTCAATTAACACATAAAGAAATGAGCAAGGATACTGAATATAATTCTGTATTCTATGGGATTCTTAAAGATTCTGAAAATCCAAGACAGGATTTAGTAGATTTAGGTCTAAACCCAGATATGGCTTCTGAGGCAGGAAAGCACTCATATTTAATTACCAGTGCCTATACAAAATATATTCCTCATACTTTAATTACTGAAGAAGACTTTTACAATAAAATATCTAGTGGGAAATTAATAAAGTTCTATATAACTCATCCACTAAGACTAATTAAAGGAATGGAATATACTGCAAACAATGCATTTTTTACAGGAACAAAACTAGGTAAATATCCCAAAATTTATAGTACTACACCAATTAACTCTTTTAATAGGTTTACTTTATGGTCTTTTTTAAGAAATAATATACTTCCTAAGAACTTAGTCTTTATTTCTTTTATATATATATGTGCCATTGTCTCTTCATTATTTATATATATAAAAAGAAAGCATTTGGAGGATGTAAAACATAAAATTCAATTATTCTGGTCGATTTTATTTATTGGAATACTTCAATTCCCAATGCCATTTATCGGCAATGGGCAGGCTGATACCACTAAACAGCTTTTTTTATTTAATTTCACCTTTGATATTGTATTAATTATAATGATTATTTACATCTCACATTTTGTATTTAATAATAAAAAGATATATAAAAACAGGAACTAAAAATTGCTCCTGTTTTTATATTTTATTTAAATTCCTTATATCTTTCGTTGATTTTTTGGAAATGTTTTTCTTCAGGTATTGAAATAGGATTACCAAAAGGCATCTCAGCTATAAGCTTCCAATTATCAGGAAGTTTCCATTTCTCTTTTATAGCTCTATCTATAAAAGTATTATAGTGCTGCAGGGATGCCCCTAGTCCTTCTATTTCTAAAGATGTCCAGATAATAAACTGTAACATGCCATTTGATTGATGTGCCCACACTGGAAAATACTCTCTATACGTAGAGTAATCTTGCTCCAAGTATTCTATTATATTTAGATCTTCAAAAAATAATATAGTTCCATATCCTTTCTTAAAAGCATTTATCTTCTCTATATTTGCTTTCAATCTATCTCTTTGAATATTCTTTATTATATGTTCCTTGGTAACTTCCCAAAACTTTTCATGTTCCTCCCCAAGTAGCAATGCTATTCTGGCACTTTGTGAATTAAAAGCAGTTGGAGTATACTTCAAAGATTCTTCTATAATTTCTCTAATTCTTTTTATTGGAACAGATATTTCGTTACCTACTTCTATTATGGTTCTTCTTTCTTTCACCGCTGAATGGAACTCTTTTTCCATAAAAAAAATTCCTCCTTATGAAATAGTTTATTTAACTATTATATGGATTCTTGAGAAATTTTAATCATTTAACATACCCACTCTTAGTGAATTCTCCCAAGTATGTTGTATACACAACGTGAGACCATTCTCCAACTTTAAATAATAAAGTTGCTTCTTCATATGCTTCTAAAGATCCAATAACTTCTCCATTAGGTGTTTCATGTGTATTTATTTTATTTGTGCCATTAGTCCAATTATACGGATTATAATATTTAATTAATCTATTATTTGTAATATACCCTTTTCTAACTCCAGTTGGTGTAGGATACTCAACTTCAGCAAGTTGTTTTGAGTAGAATACATTTAGTACAGTTATATTATCTCCATCATCTACTCTTCGTCCAGGAATTATAGCTCCATCCTTATCTCTTACGTAAAACCAATCTCCTTGTATTCTTGCATTATTTGGATAAGTAAAATCTCCTTTTGTAACTTCTTGAACTAGAACTGGTACTACTTGAGAAGCACTTTTTGAATTTTTAATAAAATCTAGTGGGAACTTATCTCCTGGACAACTTGTGGCATATAAATCCTTATGACCATATACTTGCAGGTTATTCCCATACCTACTCTTAATATCTTCAATTAAATCTAACCCAGCATTTAGCTGAGCTTGAGGTGGCACTTCTATCATATATGAACCTTCAAAACATATTCCTAAGCTATTGTAATTAGCGCTTGGACAGTGTGCTCCTCTTTGACTTTCTTCCCTTCCTTGATATATAGTTCCATCTTTTCTTACAAAGTAATGATAGCCTATACCTGCGTAGCCTCTTTGCAAATGCCACCTATGAATATCAACTACAGTACATACTGAGGCATCAGCATGATGTAATACTATTCTGCTTGGTTTATTTTCCCCATGGGGTAAATCTCCATTCCAACTTAATTTTAAATCAATTATTTTTATACTCATAATCAACTCCTCCTAATACGATAAATTTTATCAATCTTTCTTATCATTCTGATTTATTTCACCTTTTTTCTTAAGAATATCTATTGCATTCTTTACTGAAGGGGGCAACTCAATTCCAGTTAGCCCCACTTTTTCTATAATAGATAGGCACTCATTTGCCATAAACCCTATCATAACTGCATTTCTTAAGAATCCATTTGAAGCCAGAACTATATCTATTTGATTTACCATAACAATAATTAATAGAATAAGAATTTTCCTTACTAATCCTATTAAATCTACCTTACCTTGATCTGCTCCAGTTTCTGTCTTTGATGAATTCTTAATCATATAGGTTACTATTAAACTACATATATATTCAATAATCATACAGCATATTAATGCAATTAGGATGCTATTATATCCACCTAAGATTAAACCTAATTCTTCTCCAAACGCTACAATTGTTATGAGAATACCATTTTTAAAATTGATTATCCTATCCATCTTACTCCTCCTTTCATGTAATAAAAATCAAGTAAATATCTTTTGTCAAATAAAACTATATGCTTTCTCCTTATTTATTTCATTCCTCCTATCTTAATTAAAAATTTTAAACCAACCGATCCTTTTGTTTCTTTTTACGTAACTAGATTTCAAAAAAAATACTTATTCAAGCCATAAATCAATTATTATTACAAACTTACTTTTGCATATTTGTATATTCACATTAATTTTCACATGATATAGTTACGTTTTCCGTAACCAAATATTATCATAGTAAATTTTCATTGTCAATGCATTTCACGTAACTTTTCCCAGATTTTTTACACGATTTGTTGCGTATAAAGTAATTTATGCTATAATTAAAATAGCTTAAGTTTGTGAGGTAGTAAGAATGGAAATGAATGAAAGAATTAAACAAAGACGTGAAGAATTAGGACTTACACTACAAGAAGTTGGTGAATATTTGGGTGTATCAAAAGCTACTGTTCAAAGATATGAAAGTGGCGAAATAAAAAACCTTAAACTGGATTCAATTGAGAAGCTAGCCGAAATATTAAAAGTTTCACCTGCATATCTAATGGGTTGGGAAGAGCAAAGAAAACCAAATAAATTAGAAACTCTAGCTGCACACTTTGATGGTGATGATTTTACTAAAGACGACTTAGATGATATAGAAAACTTTATAAAATATATTAAGTCAAAGAAAAAATGATAACTTTCACTTAAAGGGGGTAGAGAATGACTTACGAGAGCTTAGAGAATGAGATATATGATGAGGGTATAGAGATTATACAAATGAAATTCAAGGGAAATCTTAAAGCCCTCTATGGAAATAAAACTATAGCTATTGATCCTAGAATTGAAACTTCAAGTGAAAAAACTTGTATTCTAGCTGAAGAACTCGGGCACTATCACAAAACTGTCGGTAATATATTAGATAAAACAAAGATTGAAAATGTTAAGCAAGAAAAAATTGCCCGTAACTGGGGATATGAAAGACTTATCAGTTTACTTGATATTATCAAAGCCTTTAATGAAGGTACAAGAAATCTTTATGAAATGGCTGAATACTTGAATGTTACAGAAACATTCTTAAATGAAACTATTAACCATTACCGTGAAAAATATGGTCTTATGTTCGAGATTAGCGATTATCTTATATATTTTGAACCAAGACTCATCATAATAAAAAAATTTTAGTACCAGTTGATTTATTAGTTACAACTGGATAATTTATACCCATTAAAAGAACATATATTCGCATGGTCGAAGTAATTTAAAAACAGCCTCTAAAAGACTATGCTCTTAGTGGCTGCTTATTTTTACTTCATTATTTTACATATATTATTTGTAAATTCTACTGGATCACTTATAGATAGTCCTTCTATAAGCAGTGCTTGATTATACAATATATCTGTATAAAGATTGAACTTATCTTTATCTGCTTCGAATGCTTCTTTAAGTGATTCAAATACTGGATGATTAATATTTATTTCTAATATTTTATCTGCCTTAATATTTTGATTATCAGGCATAGAATTAAGTATCTTTTCCATTTCTATTGAAACTTCACCATCATTCGCTAAGCATACAGGATGATTTTTCAATCTTTTTGATGCTCTTACGTCTTTAACTTTATTCAACAAGTTATTTTTCATATTTTCAAATAAATCTTTATTTTCATTTTTATTAGTGTCTGAAGTTTCATCATTTTCATCGGATTCTATTCCTAAATCACCACTAGATACAGATTTAAATTGTTTATCCTTATAATTCATTATTGTCTTTATGGCAAATTCATCTATGTCATCAGTAAAGTATAATATCTCGTATCCTTTATCAAGAAGAAGTTCTGTCTGAGGTAGCTTTTCTATCCTTTCAATAGATTCTCCAGCAGCATAATAAATAAATTTTTGCTCTTCAGTCATTCTTGAAACATACTCACCTAAGGTTACCATTTTCTTCTCTTTTGAAGAATAGAACATTAATAAATCTTGTAGTACTTCCTTATTAGCTCCAAAATCACTGTAAATACCATATTTTAATTGTCTTCCAAAGGATTTATAGAATTCCTCATACTTATCTCTTTCATTTTTTAATATACTTTCCAACTCATTTTTTATTTTTGTTTTAATATTCTTTGCTATTAGTTTAAGTTGTCTATCATGCTGTAGAATTTCTCTAGAAATATTAAGTGATAAATCTTCTGAATCAACTATACCTTTTACAAAGCCAAAGTAATCTGGTAATAAATCAGGGCATTTATTCATAATCATTACCCCATTTGAATATAATTCTAAGCCCTTTTCATATTCCTTAGTATAGAAATCAAATGGTGTTCTTTCTGGAATAAATAAAATAGCATTATAGCTTACTGCTCCATCAACACTAATATGAATATGCTTTATAGGCTTATCGAATCCATAGTGTTTTTCAGAATAAAAGTTATCATAATCTTCTTTAGTTAATTCATTCTTATTTTTTCTCCATATAGGAACCATGCTATTAATTGTTTGTTCCTCTATGATAGTTTCATATTCATTTTCACTGCCTTCTTTAAGTCTGCTACTACTTATATCCATCTTAATAGGATATCTAATAAAATCAGAATATTTCTTTATAATGTTCTTTATTCTATATTCATCTAAATATTCATCGAAGCTTTCATCCTCTGTATTTTCTTTTATTTTAAGTATTATATCAGTACCAAATGATTCTTTTTCACATTTTTCTATGGTATATCCTTCTACACCCTTAGATTGCCACTTATATGCCTCATCACTTCCAACTGCTCTACTTATAACTGTAACATCATCTGATACTAAAAATGCAGAATAAAAGCCTACTCCAAATTGTCCTATAATATCATATCCATCTTTTAGTTCTGTTTCCTTTTTAAATTTTAATGACCCACTTTTAGCAATGACACCAAGGTTATCATCAAGTTCCTCTTTAGTCATACCTATACCAGTGTCTATAATTTTAAGTATTCTGTTTTCCTTATCTAGCGTTATCTTGATATAGTAATTATCTTTTTCAAAACTTAAGGAATCATCCGTTAATGCTTTGTAATAAATCTTATCAATGGCATCGCTTGCATTTGAAATAAGTTCCCTTAAAAAAATCTCCCTATGGGTATAGATTGAGTTGATCATTAAATCTAATAATCTTTTAGATTCTGCTTTAAATTGTTTTGTTTCCAAGTAAATCTCTCCCTTCAAAATTAAAACAATTTTTATTATCAGCACTCCCTATATAGGAGTGCTAACCCATAACTTTTATATACCACTTTTAAAAACTAATGTCAATATATGTATAAAATAAAAACCATCAGAATTTTTAATCCTGATGGTTAACTCCTTAAATTACTTTCTATTTAACTTTAAAGAACTCAGATATTTCTTTTATCTTTGATGCTAAATCTGATAACTGGTCACTCATTCTTGAAACCTCATTTATTGCTTGAGTTTCCTCTTCCACTGAAGCTCTTGTCTCTTCTGTAGATGCTGCATTTTCCTCTGCAATAGCTGATAAATTACTCATAACATCCATTATTCTAGATTTTGCTTTCTCCATAACCTGTCCAGATTTGTTCATCTCATCAATTATTGATGAAATTTCATTTATAGACTTACTAATTTCTTCAAATTGGCTTGAAGTTGCTGAAACACTAATGTTTTGTACATCCATTATTTTCACTAGATCTTCAGAAACTTTTACGGAACTTTCAGCATCCTTCATCAATTGATTTACTGCCTTATCAATTTCATCTGTAGACTGCTTAGAAGCTTCTGATAACTTTCTAATTTCATCTGCAACAACTGCAAAACCTCTCCCTGCTTCTCCAGCACGTGCAGCTTCAATAGATGCATTAAGTGCTAATAGGTTTGTTTGTTCTGATATTGATGCTATAAAGTTACTTACTTCTTTTATTTTATTAACTCCATTAAATGTTTTTTCAATATCTTTTGAAATAGTTTCAACTGCTTTCTCAGTTTCAATAGCCTTTTCATTTAATGCTTCAATCAATTCATTTCCTTTTACTACTACACTTACAACATTCTTAGATTCAATATTTAAACTTTTAAGATACTCTTGATCTTTTTCTATTATATCTCCTAATGTTGATACTTCGGTTGCTCCTTTTTGAGTGTCTGTAGCTTGTTCTACTGCACCATTAGAAATATTTTCAACCGCCCCTGAAATAGCCTCTGAAGTACTTGCTACTTTTCCGGTTATATCACTTAGATTTACTGATGAAGTTTCAATCTCTGAGGAAACTTCCTTCAGATGATTAGCAAACTTATGAAGATTTGCAATCATATCATTGAAAGAATTTGCTAAGTTACCTACTTCTCCTGATTGCTCAAGCATTTTCTCGTCTATTTCAACTGTTAAATCCCCTTTAGAAATTCTAGTTGCTATTTTTGATACATCTGATATAGATTTAGATAAAATTGTTACAAAGCCTAAGTCATCTTCACGACCAGGGGTTTTTAAATCTAGTTTTATTATTAGGAAATAGAAAATAACAAAATATATAATTCCAAATATAATACCAACTATAATAAGTAGTATAGGTTTCTCTGCTATACCAAGATTAACTAAATAATCAACTAGCCCTGCAGAAAAAGTGAATCCATTTCTTATTCCTAATAAATTAACTATAACTAATGATATTCCTGTTAATAAAGCATGTACAACAAATAGAATTGGTGCTAAAAACATAAATAAGAATTCAACTGGTTCTGTAATTCCTGTTAAAAAAGAAGTTAATGCAACTGCAATAAAGGCTCCCCCAACATATTTTCTATTTTCTTTTTTCGCAGCTGCAAGCATAGCTAAACAAGCTGACGGAAGACCAAATAACATTACTGGGAAAAATCCTGTCATGAATGCACCTGCATTAGGATCACCAGCAAAAAATCTGTTTAAGTCACCCTTAATACCATTATATTCACCTAACATTGTCCAAATTTGTGTATTTATAACGTGATGCAAACCAAATGGAATTAGTAGACGATTCAAAAATCCATACACAAAATCGCCTAATGCTCCTGCACCATAAATCCAATTAGCTAAACTAATTAAATTGCTTTGGAATAAAGGCCATGCATATCCAAGAATGATGCCGAATATAAAAGAACTACCGAAGGTAATAATTACTACTAGCCTTTTCCCACCAAAAAAGTTAAGCCATAGAGGTAATTCTCGTTCTGAGAACCTATTATAAACCTCTGCTGAAATAATTCCTATGATTATACCTGCCAATACTTTCATATCGAAAGTTTCATTAATTGCCTTAGCTACGTTAGTCATAACTAAGTATCCCATTACAGAAGCTACTCCTGCCGAACCATTATTATCTTTAGATAATCCAACCGCAATTGCAACTGCAAATATTAATGGTAAATAGCTAAAAATAACATCTCCAGAGGTGGTGATGATTTTGTTGTTAAAGTATACACCTAGACGAAGTAGTATTCCCGCTAATGGCATAACTGCAACTGGTAGCATAAGTGACTTACCTATGCTATGTAAGTACGATGATTTGCTGTTCATATGTACACCTTCCCTTATCATTTTTCTTATTTTCTATTACTGCCAAACTATTATATAAAATTCTAGAGGTCTAGGCAACTTCTTAATCTTACCAAACTTGACTTTCTTATCAATTGTTTTAAGAATGGAATTTTGTTATTAATAATTCAATTTATATAATAAAAATAATGTATAACAAAAAAAGCCATAGAACCCTCTATTTCTATGACTTTAAATATTTTAAATTAATTTAGTTTTAATTTCTTTTAATGAACTTAATTTTTCAATTTCCTCTTCTTTAATAGGCTTACTGATAAAATATCCTTGTATATAGTCGCATTTAAGACTCTCTAAAAGACTTATTTGAATTTCTTCCTCTATTCCTTCTGCTACAACTAGAATTCCTAAGTTATGCGCTAGTCCTATAATCCCGCCAATAATCTCTAGGTTTTTATCCTCATTTAATAAATTATCTATAAATGATTTATCTATTTTTAAAACATCTATAGGTAATCTTCTTAAATAGCTTAAGGATGAGTATCCTGTTCCGAAATCATCTAAGGATATCTGTATATTCATTTCTCTAAGTTTCTCTAATACAGTAATAGTATTTTCAATTGAACTAATTAATATTGATTCTGTTACTTCTATTTCAAGAAACTTAGGATCTAAATCTGCATCTTTTAACGCCGATTCAACAACTTCTATTATGTTATATGTTTCAAGCTGTTTTACTGAAAAGTTTAGTGAAAGTACTATGTCTTTATTATATGTATCTTGAATATTTTTAAAACTTTTGCAGGCTGTTCTTATAATCCATTCCCCTAAAGGGACTATAATTCCCAAATCCTCTGCCACTGGAATAAATTCACCCGGACTTACCATTCCGAGTTCAGGTGATTGCCAACGCACCAAAGCTTCAAATCCTCGTATTTTATGTTCACTTAAACTATATATCGGTTGAAAAACCAAAAAAAACTCATCTTTATGTAATGCTGATTTTAATTTCGCTTCAAAATTTATTTTGTCCAATAACTCTTTCTTCATTGCACTTTCAAAAAACTGTATATTATTCTTTCCAAGCTCTTTTGCCTTATACATTGCGGTATCAGCATTTCTCATTAGTTCTACCTGCTCAGTTCCATCACTTGGGAAAGCTGCTACACCAAAGCTTGCACTAGACTTTATTTCATTATTACCAATTATAAATGGTTTAGAAAATTCCTCTCGTATATTTTCAATGTACATGTATGCCTCTTTTTCATTTAAGTTCCTTTGAATTATTAAAGCAAACTCATCTCCACCTATTCTCCCAATCAAATCTTTTTCATTAATTGATTTTTTAAGACGATTAGCTGCCGCTCTTATAAACATATCTCCTACATGATGTCCCATTGTATCATTTATTTTTTTAAATGAATCAATATCAATGAATATTACATAAAAATAAGCTGAAGTTTTCTGAAAAGTTTCTATAAGTTCATTAATCTTGTCCATAATTGTCTTTCTATTTGGCAATTCAGTTACCATATCAAAATGAGCCATTCGATATAGCTTTTCTTCATTAAGCTTTAGTTTATTGTTTTTATCATTTAATTCGTTGTATCTAGAACTTAGTTCTGCATGAGTAACTGCAATATTATCATACATTTTCTCAAGTTCTTCCCTTTGCTTTACTTCCGTCATATACATTTTATTTACTCTATCATAATGTGCCTGATTGATTAGATGTACAACAGGAGCTATAACTAGAATTAATGCAAATAATATTATTTGAACTATTATATATATCATTCCAAATTCAAAAGGTGTGTTTGAAAGTACTAATGAATAATACATACATACTAAAAATGTTGAAATAATAGAATAGTTTAGCATAACTCTTGTAATTCTAAGTGAGGATATAATTATATTTATAAATGCTATGGTCCATATGGCTGGTCCAATATATTTATAAATTCTTATTGCTATAAAAATTAACACTAGCGAGAATAAAAATGATATCCAATGAGTAATAATTCTAGTTTTTATCCTTAAATATTGTGTAATAATGAAGCAAAAGCACAATACTAACATTACTATACTATCTACTACAGCACTTTTTAGTTCATGATGAAGTATATAATTAGTTATTGCGCCTATAATTAAAACAGGTATCCCATAGTAGCAACCTATATAATTCTCCATTCTCTCTATGGTATCAATATCATTTGATTCATTTATTACTTTTATTATGCCTGGAATAGTTTTAGGTACTTTTTTCTTTGTCACGTCTTCACCTCAAAAGAAACAATTTTATTTATAAAAAGTAAAATCTTAGAGTTTGTCCGTATATTTTTTATAAATAATATTATACCTTATTTCACCAATGTATAGAAATACTTATCCATAAATAACAATTATTTAACGCTATAATCCAATTAAATATATAAAAAAACATTCATCTTATTAATAAGATAAATGTTTACATTAAGCTAAAATTCTATAAATTAGCTTATGGATCTTTATTTACTTAACTTCATAACTGTCTCACAATGATGTGTGTGTTGAATATTTCTACCAAGTTTTCACTTAGTGTACTTTATTATTTACTTTTATTTATCCCTAATATAAGAACTAATTTAATTATTTTACTCTCCGCTCATTCAACAAATTATTAATTCCATTAATAGTATTTAACTACATTCCAATTATAAATAGCGCAATTCAAATTACATTATTGTTAGCATTTCATAAAAAAGATTGTTATAATAACATATATTTTAATTTCATGTTATATACCTTAATTAAACTTAATAAAATTCTATAATCATTACGCTATATTTTTATTACATCCTTTAAGAATATCGCGAAGCAAAATTCTACTATACAGTAGCGTTATTATATACTAAGACAGGTAATTATTATACTTGTCTTCTAAAAACATAACTTGATTTAGTATATCCCATCTTATCTTCATAAAATCTATGTGCATCAACTCTTGAAAAGCCAGAAGAAAGTGCTACTATCCCACATCCATTTTCCTTACCCCATGTTTGTACATGTAATAAAAGTTTTTCCCCATATCCTTTTGACCTTTTACTTTCATCGGTGATTAAGTCATAAACCCAAATATGTTTTCCATAATATAAGTTTGTAAGCTGGATTACACCTGTAACTGCAACAATTTTTCCTTTTTCAAGTAATGCAAACATTTTATATCCTTCCTTGTGCATCTCTTTTATAAGTTGTAAATATTTTTCCTCATCTAAATCAGTTAGTAATTGTTTCATTACTAAAAAAGCATCTCTCAACTGCTCTTCTTCTGTTAATTCTTTAATTGTTATTAATTCCTCGATCATTTTATTCCTCCACTTATTTAATTTTAATGTTTAATTTATAATTTTAAACTGATATTATTAAAAATATCGATTTTTACATTTCTTATAGTACTAGTCGTAAAAGGTTTATATGTGTACATTTTCAAATTCTTTAATTAATTAAATTAGAATATGCTATATTTTTATTTTAGGTTTCCTACAATATTTACTTTTAATTGCACGACGCAGATTCCCCTACTATCCTAGTAAAGTTGAAAATATTAAAAATGAATAACATAAAAGAGTACTTCTTTAGCTATTTCACTAATATAAAGTACTCTTTTCAAAAATTGAGTTATATTATAACTATATTGTTTGCTTAGCAGATTCAACTGTTATCTCTAATACTCTACTTAAAAAAGGGAACTTTTTCTTCACCATATCAAAGTCTGGACCCTCTTCAAGGAATTTTGCAGTTCCTTCTATTAAAAATCCTGCTCCTGGATATTGATGTCCCATAACCTCTTTGCTACCTACAGTAACCTTAACTTTATTATTTGCTTCTATATTTTTTTGAGTTCTTCTCATGCCTCCTGCAGGTAATAATATCCTACCATCTTCAGTAACATTAAGAAATGAATGCCAGGTATTAACTACATGTGCCTCATTGTTACTACAAGATACTATAGCTACTACTCCTTCATGTGATATAACCTCAAGCAATTTTTCATTTAACATTTAAATTCCTCCTCTATAATTCTACAAATTTAGTTATTTTAATATTTTAAAAAGTCGTAATCTGTGCACGTTGACTTTTCTATAAGACAATTATACAATCAATGTGTACTCATCAAAAGTGCCAATTCTTTTTATTTTATAGGATACAGTTTAAAGGGAGAGTGTTTTTTAATGATTGTTCTAAATAACGATTCAAGAGTTCCACTATATTTGCAAATTTATGAGCAGTTAAAAGAAGAGATAATTTCAGGAAAGCTTTCAGAAGGCACTAAGCTATATTCGACACGAACGCTTGCAACAACATTAAATGTCAGTAGAAATACAGTAGAAAGTGCTTACCTACAACTTTCTTCTGAAGGATATGTCACAAGTAAAGCAGGTAGCGGATTCGTAGTTGAAAAACTAGATAGTGTGTTAATCACTAAGTTAAAGAGAGATAACTCTGTCAATATTGAGAAGTATAAAAAAACTACATTACCTAACATGAATACTGATAATTATAAGTATAATTTCAAATATGGAAAATTAAATGCTTCTGATTTTCCTTTGCGCTTATGGAGGAGGATATCAAATAAATGCTTGTCCTCTATAGATGCTGAGGTTATGACATCCTATACTAGTAGTAAAGGCGAAAAAGAATTACGAATAGAGATAATGGCTTATTTAAATAAGTCAAGGGGTGTCTCATGTACCTCAGAACAGATCATTATTACTTCAGGCTTCGAGCAGTGTTTAAGTTTACTATGCCAGATGCTCAGAAACAATTTTTCTAAAGTTGCTTTAGAAGATCCTGGCTACATTGGTGCAAGAAAGATTTTTAACAATAACGGATATGATGTTGTTCCAATTAGCTTAGACAAGGATGGAATAAGTATTACTGATTTAGAAAATAGTTCCACAAAGATAGTGTATGTAACCCCCTCACATCAATTCCCCACAGGATCAGTGATGACAATTCAAAAAAGATTACAATTATTAGATTGGGCTAGAAGAGAAAATGGAATTATAATAGAAGATGATTATGATAGTGAACTTCGTTACAATTCAAGGCCAATACCTTCAATACAAGGTATTGATTCAAATGGCTGTGTTATATATATTGGTACTTTTTCAAAATCTTTGTCCCCAAGCTTGCGATTGAATTATATGGTTTTACCCCAATCATTTCTAGAAATATATGATAACTTTTTTAGTAGTTACCAATCCTCTGTTCCAATAGTTGAGCAAAAAATAATTCAACAATTTATGCATTTAGGGCATTGGGATAGTCATCTGCGTAAAATATCTCTTCTGAACAAAAGAAGACATGATACGTTAATCAACGCTATTCATAAATTTATGGGAGACAATGTTATTATTCACGGTAAAAATGCAGGTCTGCACATCTTACTAGAAGTAAATAATGGATTATCTGAAGAAGAGATAATAGAAAAAGCTAAAGAATATGGTGTTTTAGTTTCTCCTGTATCTACATATTGGTTACGTAAAGATAAGTATACTAATAATATGGTTTTTCTTGGTTTCGGTGGTATGACTGACAGTGAGATTGCTGAAGGTATTAATTTACTTAGTAAAGCATGGTTTAGTAAGTAAATCCTATTCAAAAATTAAAATAGAGATTCTAAGTGCTATCGCATTAGTGGATTAAAATCCATTAGCGATAGCTCATTCTTTAGCTTGTATAAATTATTTACTAAATGAGATCTTCGCCTGATTATTAATTCTTTAAAAATAAGCACGCTTTATATAAATGAATTTAATAATATTGAGTGGCACATTTATAAATGCTTTATCTTACAAAGTGTCTTTTCTATTTTATATCCTGCTGCAGTTAATACTTTTAAATCATCAACTAAAGACTTCGGATTACAGCTTACATATATTATGTCCTTTACATTAAAGGCTATAACATACTTCATTGCTGTAGGATGCACTCCACTTCTTGGTGTATCCAATATTATTATATCTGGATTATCTTTCACTTCAGTTATTACCTTAGAATATCTCCAGCTATAAATTCACAATTATTTAATCCATTTAATTTAGTATTTTCATTTGCAGCCTCAACAACCTCTTCGATAAGTTCAATTCCTACTACCTTTTTAGCTTTTGGAGCTGTTATTTGCCCTATTGTACCCGTACCACAATATAGATCAAATATAACCTTATTTTCTCCATCTCCCATAAAATCTCTTACTATCGAATAAAGCTTTTCTGCTCCTTCTGTGTTAGTTTGGAAGAAAGAGAATGGTGATATCTTAAACTTTAAAAGAGAAAACAAACTAAGCACTTTTATTATTTATAATATTACTTAAAATCCAATTCATTATACTTATTAAAAAATGGAGTTAATTTAGCTATAATCTTCTTTATTCCATCTTGAATATCTGATTCTATATTTAAGGCTAAAACTGGCTCATGTAATGATAATCTTAGTAATAACCAGCCATCACCACTTTCTTTATCGCATTTTATCTTTATTCCTTCATAATTTTCAGGTTCAATTCGCCATCCATCTATATGTTCTGTATACTTTATTAGGTCTTCTAGTATCATTTCTCCGTATTCCCTAAAATCTTCTCTTTCAATGTTTATTCTCATGTCTTTGCTTTCTTTAGGGTATTTTAGATTATCTATGAGGTTGGATATTTCTTTTCCTTCTTCTTTTAATTTAGCCATTTTTATTAATATCTTAGCTATTAAATATGCCCCGTCATCTAAGAAATAATTTTCTTTCAAAGCAGCATGACCTGATGTTTCAATTGCTAGACAGCTTTCTTTTCCTTCTTCGTTTAATCTTTTAGATTCATTTATAACATTTCTATATCCTCTTTTAAATCTATGGTGAACACCGCCTAAATTAGTTATAAATTCTGCAAGACCTGTAGATGTTATTGAATCAGTAACAATAATTGAATTTGGATTTTCATCAAGCACTATTGAAGATATTAATGCTATAAGGGCATTTTTATTTATTTCTTTACCATCGTTGCTCACTATAGCCGCTCTATCTACATCCGTATCAAAAATTATTCCAAGGTCTGCTTTGTTTTTAAGTACAGCTTCTTTAATAGATTCCATTGCCTCTTCATTTTCTGGATTAGGTATATGATTTGGAAAATTCCCATCTGGTTCGGTAAATTGGCTTCCTTCAGTGTCAGCACCTAATTTTTCTAAAACCTTATATGCAAAAAATCCACCAGCTCCATTTCCTGCATCTACAATTATTTTTTTTCCTTCTAATGGTCTTTCATAATTCTCAGATGAATTTACACTTTTTCTTATTTTATCTACTAATATCCTCGAATAAACATCTATAAAATCTACTTCCTTAATTGATCCTTTAGTTGTAGAATTTTTTTCTATTGAATTAGAACATTCTATTATATCTACTATATCTTGCTTTTCACATCCACCTTCTTTAGTGAAAAACTTTAATCCATTATAATAATAAGGAAGATGACTTGCTGTTATCATTACAGATCCATCGCAAGAATAATCTTTTAAGATAGTAGTCATGAACATAGCAGGAGTTGTACACATTCCACAATCATAAACATTACAGCCAGAATCTATTAGTGCTTCTATTAAAGCTTTTTTTAATTCTTGGCCTGACAACCTCGAATCCATGCCAACTGCTACCTTTATATTGTTCTTATTTATACCTTTAACTTTTTTTAACCACTCTGCAAAACCGGATCCCAAAACATTTACTAATTCAGGTGTAAGATTTTTTCTTCCCTCATGTTCAATTGCTATTCCTCTTATATCCGTCCCACTTTGTAATTTTTTAAGTTCGTGTAGCATAATAAAAACTCCCCTCTAAATTAAATTTTATATAAACTTAAGAATGATACTTCATTTATTCCAATATGGTTTATTGAAAAAAACTTTGAAAATAGGAGAATATTACAAGTATTCTCCTATTGTTTTAATTAAATATAATAATTTATAGAGTATTGTTGATATTCATGATTATTCTTAAAATGACTTTACTACTTCAACTATATGTTCTGAAGTTAAATTATATTTTTCTAATAAAACTTCAGCACTTCCTGAGCTTCCGAATTCATCATTTATTCCAATTCTCTTCATTTTTACCGGACATTCTTCAATTAAAACTTCAGCAACTGCTGAACCTAATCCACCTATTATGCTGTGTTCTTCAACAGTCACTACCTTACCTGTTTTCTTTGCAACCTCAACTATTAAGTCTTTATCTATTGGTTTTATAGTTGAAATATTTATAACAGTTGCATTGATTCCTTGCTCTTCTAATGTTTCAGCAGCTTGAATTGCTTTTGCTACCATTAACCCTGTTGCAATTATTGTTACATCATTACCCTCATTTAAAACTTCACCTTTTCCAATTTCAAATTGATAACTTTCATCATGAATATCTGGAGTCGCTGATCTTCCCAGTCTTATATATACTGGTCCATAATATTCTTTTGCTGCTAATATTGCTTGTCTTGCTTCTTCAGCATCTGATGGATTTATTACAACCATATGGGGTATAGTTCTCATTAAAGATATATCTTCATTACATTGATGACTTCCGCCATCTTCTCCAACTGTTATTCCTGCATGAGTTGCCACCACTTTTACGTTTAAGTTAGGATAAGCTATTGAATTTCTGATTTGTTCAAATGCCCTTCCTGCTGCAAACATTGCAAATGTACTTGCAAATGGAATTTTTCCACATGTAGCAAGACCTGCAGCTGTTCCCATCATGTTACATTCTGCTATACCTAATTCTATATATCTTTCAGGCGCATATTTCTTAAATTCAATACTCTTTGTTGCTTTACCTAAATCTGATTCTAATACAACAACATTTTTGTCTTCTGCCAATTCTTTTAATATTTGTCCATATGCTTCTCTGGTTGCTACTCCCATTAGTTTTCGCCTCCTTCTAATTCAGCTAATGCTTTCTTAGTTTCTTCTTCATTTGGCGCTGTTCCATGCCATGCACAATTGTTTTCCATAAATGAAACGCCTTTACCTTTTGCAGTATTACAAATTACAATTGTTGGTTTACCTTTAGTAGCTATTGCTTCATCTATTGAGTTTGCTATTTCTTCAAAGCAGTGTCCATCTGCAGTTAATACATTCCATCCAAATGCTTTAAACTTTTCATCAATTGGGCTGATGCTCATTACTTCTTCATTTGATCCATCTATTTGTAAGCCATTTAAATCAAGGAATGCTGTTAAGTTATCAAGTTTGTAGTGAGATGCGCTCATTGCAGCTTCCCATATTTGTCCTTCTTGAACTTCTCCATCTCCAAGTACTACATAAACTCTATATGAACTGTTATCTAACTTTCCAGCTAGTGCCATACCATTTGCTGCTGATAATCCTTGACCAAGTGATCCTGTTGACATATCTACTCCAGGTACCTTTTTCATATCTGGATGTCCTTGTAATCTTGAACCATATTTTCTTAGTGTTACTAATTCTTCTTCTGGGAAGAATCCTCTTTCAGCTAATGTTGCATATAATGCTGGTGCTGAATGACCTTTTGATAATACCAATCTATCTCTGTCTGACTTTTTTGGATCCTTTGGATCTATGTTCATCTTTTCAAAATATAAAACTGCTAAAATATCTGCTATTGATAAAGATCCACCAGGATGCCCTGATTTTGCTGCTGATACAGCTTTAATAATGTTTACTCTTATGTTATTAACTACATTTTTTAATTCTGATGTCTTCACTAATTTGTACCTCCTAATATTAAATTTTGTGTATTTACTACATATCTCTTTTATACAATGAATAAGTTTGTGTGCCTTTCTGCATATCTAGACTGAATTTTTATATTCGTCGGTACCACTATCACATTTCTGTTACTAGTGGTGACATTCCATGTCACCTATTTTCAAATTGAATGATGATGATTATTTTTATTCTTAAAATAACATCTGTAACTTTGATTAATGAAACTCTTGTATCTCATAAAATATTATTTCAAATAATCTATAACTTCTAATAAATCATTAAAAGTTTCTACATTCTTTGGTTTCGTAATAAGAAACTCTTCGGGATTTCTCAATAATGGATATTTTCCTTTGTGTGCTGGTAAGTTAGATATGTCATCAGGAATTAGAAAGGGCGTAATATCTCCTTGCAAAGCAGCTTTAATACCTACAATAGAATCCTCTAATACTAAAGCACGTTCCGGTACAACATTTGCTTTTTCACACGCCTTTAAAAATATTTCAGGATTTGGTTTTCCAATATGGACTTCATCTCCTGCTACGATGATATCAAATACATCTGGCATATCTTCAATTTTAAAATAGTATTCTATTTTCTCTCGGCTTGTAGAAGAAGCCAAAGCTATTTTATAATGATTCTTCTTTAAAAATTCTAATAGTTCTAATAAACCTTTTTTCTTGTATACGCGTTTCTCATCATTTAAAATTCTTTCTCTGTTTAAAATGATTTTATCTCGCCATTCAGATACAGGAGCATCCTTTCCGTATAATTCTTTCATTCCCTCGCGAATCTCAGGATCTCTACGTCCAGTCAAATAGTAATATACGGAATGATTCACTGTAAAATCAAAATATTTAGCACTCTCTAAATATGCACGATATGCTAGTTGTCCAGTGTCAAACATTAACCCATCCATATCAAATATAACCAATTCAAATTTTCTCATAATCACATAATTCTCCTAAAAAAAAGCCGTGCTATATTGCACTAAGCTTTAATTTGATCAACCAATGTTTTTAACAAGTTGCTTGTCTTTTCCTTACCTTCATCTTTAATCATTTTTTCAGAAATAATAAAAGATCCACCAACTGCTAAAATATTATCATTACTAACATAATCCATAAAGTTATCTGCACTAATTCCTCCTGTCGGCAAGAATTTTATATCATAGAATGGTCCACTTAATGCTTTAATTGCTTTTAAACCACCATAAATATCTGCTGGGAAATATTTTACAACATTAAGTCCATAACTAGCGACCTTTTGAATATCCGTTGGAGTTGCTGTTCCTGGAAAAACTGGAACTTTGTTTTCAATACAGTATTCGATTATCTCTGGAATCACTGCTGGAGAAACTATAAAACTTGCTCCATTTTCAATTGCCTTCTTAGCTTCTTCTAATGTACGAACTGTTCCTGCTCCAACAATCAACTTACCAGATCGTGAAAGTTTATTAATTGCCTCTAAAGCCAGATTACTTCTAAATGTGACTTCTATAAAAGGTACATCATTCTGCAAAAGAACCTCTTCCAAATCATCTAAATACTTTAAATCAGTCGCAGTATAAAGCGGTAATAACTTTATTTCTCCTAATTTTTTATATACATCTACATTTATACTCATTATTTTTGCTCCAATCCATTTTCTTTTTGAGACTTTGTGATAGCTTCATACAATCCTCTTAAATATGTAAAACCTAATGCACGATCATATAAACCATACCCGGGCATTGCTATTTCATCCCAAATTGAACGACCATGATCTGGACGGATGACACCATCAAAATTAACATCTATAAGTGCCTTCATAAGTGCATACATATCCAATGATCCATCAATACTCAAATGAGCAGATTCTCTAAATTTTTGTTTTCCTAAAAATTCAACATTTCTTAAATGTACAAATTGAATTCTATTTCCTAATTCATGTATGACTTTGACTAAATCCGTTTCTGGATTTGCTCCTAAAGATCCTGTGCAAAGTGTTACACCATTATAAGGAGAATCAATAATATTTATTATTCTTTTATAATCCTCTAAATTTTTTGTTACCCTTGGAAGATTAAAGATTTCCCATGGTGGATCATCCGGATGAATCCCCATTTTCACATCAACTTCCTCACAAACAGGAATAACTTTTTTTAGAAAGTATGCAAGATTGTCAAATAAATCTTCTTCTGTAATATTTTCATACATCTCCATCAAATCATTAAACTTTTTCAGACGTTCTTCTTCCCATCCAGGTAATTTAAACCCATTAGATTGACTATTTATAAGTTGGAACATCTCACTTGCATCCATATGTTCTACAACAGACTGATCAAACAACAATGAATAACTACCATCAGGATTTTCATATTTCAAATTTGTCTTAGCCCATCCAAAAATCGGTTTAAAACTATAACATACTAAATGAATATCACATGCTGCTAAATTTCTAATTGTTTGAATATAATTATCAATATAATGATCACAATCTTTTGTTCTTGCTTTAATTGCATCATGAACCGCGACACTTTCAATGCCAAGTAACTCCAATCCTTCTTTTTCAATTGAAGCCTTAAATTCTTTAATTTCATCAATTTCCCAGACATCTCCAGGTAACTTATTTAATAAGGTCCCTACAACACCATCTGTTCCTGGAACTTGTCTAAAATGTTTTAAAGGAATAGAGTCTTTCGCTCCATACCATCTGAATCCCCACTTCATTTTATCCCTCCATCAAAAATCATCATCTTCGTCAACCTCATTAGCATCTACATCAACAGGAACATGCCATGAGCTAATACATTCTTTTGCTTGTTCTGCAGCTGATTTTGCAACTATTTCAATTTGTGTACCTAAAATTTGATGATTGATTATTTCCAATAACATAGGTAAGTTAACTCCACCAATAATATAAACCTTATCTTTTAGTTCTGGATCTAACTGATTTGTAACAAGAACTGATTGGTTATATGGGCTTGCGCTCACTAAATCAACCAATACCACAACACCATCACCTTGATTTACTTCTAAAATAGCGTTATTTATCTTCTTCCCAAGTTTCTCAACATCATCTCCTGCATTCAAATTTACAGTTATTATATTTTCTGTATTTCCCATAATAACTTCAGCTGCATCTTTGATACCGTTGCTTAAAGTACCATGTGTGGCGATTACAATTCCTAACATAAATTAATCTCCTTTTATATTTTGATTTAACAATTCAATTGCTTGAGTAAAATGGTTATAATTTAAATTTTTCTTATTTAATTTTGACTTATCTAAATAAAACTCACTATTTTGATTCATATCCGCAGAAAATAAGTAATTGATTTTATCTTTAGGTGATACATATCGGAATTTTTTAGATTCAGCAAGCTCTTCTTTAAATTGTGGACCCATTACATTTAAAGTAGCATCTGCTCCAATAGAATCTAAATAATAAACCGTTGCATTCTTTTTTACAGAACTAATTAAGACATCTAATCCTCGTTCGCCATAGCAACCTTCATCAATAAATGCATAAGCCACTTTTCTTTGATTTTTATTCTCTGTTAACATCTGTAGCAAGCAAAGTATTGAAGATGTATTTCTAATTAAATTCTTTCGATTCCACGTACCTTTTGATAACCTTGATAAAATTATAAAATACCCGCCATATATTAGTGCAAGACATGCTGTTTGCACAGAAAATAAAACAAATGGCGCAGAAACCAATTTCATGTATAAAAGTGTTCCTAGAATACCTAAGAAAGCCCAAATTAGAGATGCGTAAATACCAGCTTTTGTAGTTTGTTTTTCTTGTTTTTTTCGATCAAATAATACATAATCTCCTAAATGGGCTGGAGGTGTATCATAATAAGTGCAAACGATTTGATCTGCCTTTTCAATATCTCCAACATACACATTTCGTGCACTGTCTTTTTTTTGATTCCTATATTCGATTACGGAAATATCTTTTCTCACTTGTAATATATCTGTTACAAGTGCCTTCAAAAATCTAGTTTTCTCATTATTGCTGTTCCGTGAACGATACATAAAGGAATACCTAGCTAATCTATCGTTAAAAATATCATCCATGATAAACCTCCAATTTTTATAATAGGGAAAATAACAATCTTTTATTTAAAAACAATTATTTAAATTTACTAACAACATCCTTCAATTCTGTTTTAGGAGCAGAAGGAGTGGCTTGGAAATAGATATTCTCTACTCCATATTTCTGTTTCATTTCTACTAATCTATCCACATCCTCTTTGTTTATATAAACAGATTTTGTAACTAGTAAATCTTTATTTGCATCTTTTTGTGCAATACCTCCAATATTCAACTCTTTCATTGGTACTCCATGCTTAACTAAGTCATACATAACTTTTACAGTTTTTGCTATCAAGATACAATTATAATCTTTGAACTGATATTCATCCCAATAAAATTTAGCTTTCTCTGGCGTAATTACTATTGTCTTTTGCCCAGTACGGCTACCTGCATTTTTATATAACTCTCTCATGAATTTATCGTTTGCTACAACTTCATCCACTACAAAGATTGAATTTACCCCACTCTTCTGTGAAAGAGTCACCATAACTTGTCCGTGAATTAAACGTTCATCTACTCTTGCTAAATTTATAACACCCATTTTTCAAATCTCCTTTTTAATTATAGAATTCCAATACCAGCTAAAATAATTAAAATTAATGTTAACAATAATAATGCTTTTGTAACTTTTAAACCTTTTTTATTGTAGAACCAATAAACTCCCATAACTACTGCCAATGGTAAAATACCTGGAACAATAGAATCTAAAATACTTTGGATAACGAATTTCTTTCCTGAAATTACAAAGTTTAAAGTTGAACTAACTTTTACATAGTTACCTGCTAAGATTCCCATCATATATATACCTAAAACAGATAAAGTATCGATTGCAGTCTGAACGCCTGTGCTAGCCATCAATCCTGTTGCGTTACGTCCCATATTGAATGCTTGACGAGAAAAGAATATACCTAATAATACCTGATAAATTGCAAAACAAACGAATGGGAACAACGCTCCTAATGCACTACCTTGCTGAGCCCATGGAACAGCGATGGCAATAAATATATATTGCACAGTCCCTGAGTCAATTGCATCACCAATTCCGGCAAGTGCACCCATCAAACCAGCTTTTGTGTTATACATCAAATCATCTTTCATTGTTATTTCTGATTTTTCATATTCTTCTTTTGCACGTTGTGATTCCATAGAAGCCATTAAACCTGTAATAACTCCACCACCCCAGGTTAACTGAGTATTGAAAAATAATAGTTGTCTTTTATAAGCAGCTTTTAATGATTCATCATCTTTATATAGTTTTCTTAAAATTGGCATCATTGCATACAATAAAGAAGATGCAAGGTATCTTTCAAATGAATGTGGAATTTCATTTGCAAGATGCCATCTTAAATATGCTTTAGTAACATCTTTTTTTGTAATCTCTTCTGGAGCTCCAACAGCTCTTTTTACATTTTCGCTCATTTTATCCTCCCCTTAAAACCCATCATCATAATCATCTTCATCTAATATCTCTGTAGCCTTAGTAGTAGCTGCAATAGGAATATTCTTTCCTTTTTGAGACATGCTGAAAATTAAAGCTATCACTACACCAAACACAGCATAAGTTACCATTGTAATATTCAATGACTTTAATGAAACACTCATGAAATATGCCAATAAAAAGAATACTAAGTAATCTTTACGTCCAATTACATAAACTGTTGTGGCAATACCAATAGCAGCCAATCCACCACCAACAACATCAAGGATGTGAATAACATAGGTTCCTTTCAAAGCATTGATTACATCTGCAATCATTGGTGCCCCAAAATATAAGGCTATAAATACCAATGGTACAAATAGAAGAAATGATGCAATTGTAGGTAAAACAATGATTGAACGTTTAATAGCGCCATCATTTAAATCTTCTACAGCTTTATCTGTATATTTACCTAGGAATGTATTGATAAAAAAACGGAATTGATATAAATAACTTCCTAACAAACCAACTGGAACTGCCACAGCAATAGCTGCTTCAGGCTTTAAATTTCCTAATAAAGCAACTGGTACTGCAATAGCTGCTGCAATAGATGGTTCTGATGGCATGGATCCTCCTGGAGAGAAAACACCCATATAAATCAATTGTAGAGCTGCTGTAACAATCATTGCTTGGGTAACATTTCCCATAACAATACCAACAATCAAACCAGTCATTAAAGGTGAAAATCGAAGCGTTAATGTAGCTCCTCCACCTAGCCATCTTGACATAACCGCTCCAACCCATAAAGCGATTAAAAAACTCTGTAATACACTTAAAGTTTCCATTACTCTTCTTCTACCTCTCTTCTATATATTTTTCTAAATCAAAAATTGTTTTTTTCAAAATCTCTGGCGTAATTAAAATGGGAATCAAATGAACTTTTTCTTTTGAATCAATAAAACCAACTATATCATCAAGAACGTTTTCATCTTCTGGATACAATCCCATATAATGTAGAGAAACAGGCAGTTTCAAATCTGAATAGAAAGGCATCAAAGAATCAATCGTTGACCACCTGCCTTCTAGAGCCAACTGATACAAAACCCCATAAGCTACTTTTTCGCCATGAAGATATGAATGGCTTTCCGGAATATATTTAGCGATTGCATCATGCATTGCATGTGCTGCGGCATTACGGGCATATTTATCTCCCAATCCTCCACATAAACCTGCAACTGCTATTACAATTTCAGATAAATGTACAAATTCTTCCGAAACTACTTTATTCTCCATATCTTTCATTGCTTTAGCCGATTGTTGTACAATTGATTCATTACATAGCTTTGCAGTATAACTCGCTAATTTCAAAAAAGGTTCGTTCTGTAAATGTTCTTGCGCTAAAATTGAATCTGATTCATACCACTTTGCAATTGTATCTGCCAAACCTGCAATGAAGTAACGTACTGGGGAATCAATCACTAAATACGGATCTGTTATTAAGAAAACGGCCTGCCTCATATAATGCTCAGTTTTTCCTTCTGATTCTCCACTTTCTTTATACATAACAGATAAAGGTGTCCACGGTGCACAATTACTAACCAATGTTGGAACGACACCATATTTAACATTACAAATATGAGCAGCATATCCAACGAGATCTACAAGTTTTCCGCCACCAACTCCAATAATAAAATCGATATCATTTTCTTCAACTATTTGTGCTATTAAATCAGCACCATAATAGCTACATTCACCTGTATATTGATGATAGAAAACTTTTTGCTCTATCGTTTCTAAAAACTTCATTTTAGGCTTAGCTTTTTCCCAAGAAATTGTTCCATGTACAATCAAGATATTCTTTGATTTATGTTCTCTTAATAATTCCGGAATAAATTCAATTGCACCTTCATGATATCTATAGAACTCAGGACCAACTTTAACCTTTAAATCTGTCAACATTTTGCTCACCCCTATTCTTTGATAAATTTACTTGTTGGCTGAATTGCCCTTTCCGGTAAAACACCTTGAACTATTTGCTCTACATCTGTTACACATTTATTTCCCATTTGTTCTAGACATTCTATAGTATAAGCTGACGTATGAGGAGTCATTACAACGTTATCAAATGCCAAATATGGGTGACTCTTTCTTCCTGGCTCTTCTTCTAAAACATCTGTCGCAAAACCAGCAATTTTTCCAGATTTCAATCCTTGAGCAACTGCATTTTCATCCAATAATGCTCCTCTCGCACTATTCGATATATAAACACCGTCTTTCATTTTTTCTATTTCGTTTTTACATATCATATGATAATTTTCTTCAGTTAAATTTGCACAAATACAAATGATATCAGAGGAAGTCAACAATTCATCTATTTCAACTTTTCTTGCTCCATAAGTCTGTAAATATAAATCTGACTTGTATGGGTCATAGGCCAAAACATTACATCGAAAACCATTTCTAACTATCTCTACTACACAACTTCCTGTATTCCCAACCCCAATAACACCTACTGTTTTATTGAAAAGTGTATGTCCAACAAATTTAGCTCGATCTTCCCAACGATCCGCTTTAACTCTATTACTGGATTCTACTGTTTTTCTTAATACAGCTAACAAATTAGTAATGTTGTTTTCTGCGACTGCGTCTCGTTCTACTAAAGCCGGAACTATAGCAACAACAGTATCGTGTTCTTTTGCTGCATCGATATCAATATTGTTATATCCAATTCCATGACGTGTAATCAGCAAAAGCTCATCTTTATAATCAAAAAACTTTTTAGTAAAAAAGGGGGTTACACTTGCAATGATAATATTGTATCCATTTAATAATTTCGCAAGTTCTTTTCCATGCATTTCATTATCAACTTGAAAATAATCAACAGATCCTATTTTCTTCAAACGATTAATGTGTTCAGGGAATACCTTTCCAAAACTACTTGAATTAACAATGGCTATCTTATATTGTTTCATATCTACTTTTCCTTCTTTACAACAGCATGTCCACCAAATCCGTTTCGTAAAGCCGAAACCACCTTAGCAGAAAAACTATCATCTTCCTGAGACAAATTACGCATAAATAAACTCAAAGCAATTGTTGGTACTGCAATTCCCATATCCAAAGCAGTTTCAATAGTCCATTTCGCTTCTCCAGATGCAGCAACAACTCCTCTATAGTCTTCTAAATTTAGACTCGCTTTAAATTGTGATTCAGCAATTTCCATAAGCCAACCTCGAATAACAGATCCGTTGTTCCAAACCCTTGCAACAGCAGCTAGATCATAATCAAATTCACTTTCTTTAACAATTTGAAAACCTTCACCGATTGCTTGCATCATTCCGTATTCGATTCCATTATGAATCATTTTCAAAAAATGACCACTTCCAGATTGGCCAGTATATAAGTATCCATTTTCAACTGATATATCTTTGAAAATTGGTTCTATATACTTAAATACTTCAGGATCTCCACCAATCATCGTACATGCACCACCGAGTGCTCCAGAAGTTCCACCTGATGTTCCACAATCAAAATAATATACTTCTTTCTCCTTAAAAGTTTTTGCACGTCGTATTGATTCCTTAAAATTTGAATTTCCACCTTCAATGACAATGTCATTTGGAGAAAGTAACTTTAACAATTGATTCAATACAGATTCCGTAATTTCTCCAGCAGGTAACATAGACCAGATAACTCTCTTTTCAGTAAATGAAGTTATCATTTTCTCTAAATTATCAAATGTTTTGATACCTGCCTTTTCAGCATCTTCTTTTGCTTTATCAGATAAATCAAATCCCATAACATCATAATTATGACTCTTTAAATTACATGCTATGTTTAAACCCATCTTACCAAGACCTATAATAGCTATTTTCATATAATCCCTCCTCTTCATATTTTATTCTATCAAAAAAAATTTTTTTTGTAAATATATTTACCGAAAAAAATTTTTTAGGGATTATACTTTTTTCGTATTTCTATTCTCCACTTGCAATTTGAGAAATACTGTGATATTTATATAAAGTGACAGGCCCATTAAGCAACTAACATTTAGTTAAAAATAAATAATTGGCTACGCTTTCGTTAAGAATTTACTAATTATTTAATTGTTAAAACTTCAAAAAATGCTTATTATTGTTAGTCTTCTCATAAAAATAAGAAGCTAATTTTGACTTGCTCTGTCCAAGATATTGACTAAAAATTACTATTTGATATACTTATAAAAACGCTATCTATTATTTTCTTTTATAAATTTGATTTATATATTACTATTTAAAATATACATTACAAAAAAACTTTTTATTGTTTTTAAAGTTACAATACATCGTTTATAAAAAGGAGGACCAATATGGATGTATCTGTTAGACTTAAAATTAAATCTTTATACAATGGATTAAGTGCTAAAGAACAAAATATTGCAGATTATATACTTGAAAATCCTATTTCTGTGGCTCACAATTCTATCAGCTATTTATCTGATGAACTCGATGTTGCAGGCTCTACTTTATTTCAATTCGCAAAAAAGTTAGGTTATTCTGGCTTTAAAGAATTAAAGATGGCTATATTAATTGAAGAAAATAATTTTTCAACTACATCAATTCATGAAAACATTGAAATTGATGATAATGAATTGGCTATGGCACAAAAAGTCTTTGATTCAAACATTAAAACCCTAACCAATACTAAGAAGATATTACGCTTAGACGATTTGAGAAAAGCTGCTGAAATTATATCAAATTCAAATCTACTATGTTTTTTTGGTCTAGGTGGATCAGCAATACTTGCAGAAGATGCATATCATAAATTTTTACGTTCTCCAGCTCGTGTCCGTCATACTACTGATTATCATATGCAACTTATGGAAGCATCTTTATTAACACCACAGGATTGTGCAATTTGTATCTCACATACAGGAAAATCAAAAGAAACTATTAAAATTGCTGAAACAGTTAAAAAATCTGGTGCAAAAGTAATTGTTATCACTAGTCATGCATCTTCTCCTCTAGCTAAGATAGGTGATATCGTTTTTATTTCTATATCTGAAGAAATCGAATTTCATTCAGAAGCCTTATCTTCACGTATATCTCAATTGAGCATTCTAGATTCACTCTATGTAATTTTGATGTTTATGAATAAAGAAAAATCAAAAGAGGCTTTATCTAAAGTTAGACGCACTATATGGGAAGTAAAGCATTAAACCCTATGACAACAAGATAATATTGAATCATAATCAATATTATCCTTTAAAGCGGATTATTAATGAATAATCCACTTTGTTTTTGTGTACAAGCATAGGCAACAACTTGACGGTGAAAGTCCGTCGCAGGTTTGGTATGTGAACTAATGGCGAAAGGCCTGCCCTACGGACAGTTAGTAACCAATTAATTAGAAATAAGTACTTTAACAAAGATTTGTATTAAAAAATATAAAAAACCACTTTTCTTTTGTAAAATTAGTTTGCACTCAAAACTTACAAAAGAAAGGTGGTTTTTATGAACAACTATTAACAATATCCTACTACTGAATTGAAAAAGTACTATAAAAAGTAATAATTTTATCTAAATCAGTTAATATAAAAATTGCCAACGCTTTAATTTCAGCGTCGGCAAAATGTTGGCAATTCGCCAATTCTAGATTAATCTACATTTCAAGAATTATTCTATTGCTTGATTAATTTCACTACTGTTTCACAATGAGGTGTGTTAGGAAACATATCTTTGCAAAGTGTTTTTTCGATTTTATATCCTGCTGCAGTTAATGCCTTTAAATCCTCAACTAAAGACTTTGGATTGCAGCTTACATATATTATGTCTTTTACATTAAAGGCTATAACATACTTCATTGCCGTAGGATGCACTCCACTTCTTGGTGGATCTAATATTATAATATCTGGCTTATCTTTCACTTCAGTTATTACTTTAGCAATATCTCCAGCTATAAATTCACAATTATTTAATCCATTTAATTTAGCATTTTCATTTGCAGCTTCAACTGCTTCTTCAATAAGTTCGATTCCTACTACCTTTTTGGCTTTTGGAGCTGTTATTTGTCCTATTGTTCCTGTACCACAATATAAATCAAATACAACCTTATTTTCTCCATTTCCCATGAAATCTCTTACTATTGAATAAAGCTTTTCTGCTCCTTCTGTGTTAGTTTGGAAAAAAGAGAATGGTGATATCTTAAACTTTAATCCCAAAAGTTCTTCCATTATATAATCTCTTCCATAAAGTAGATTTACCTTTTCAGGAAATACTACATCTGAAAAAGAATTATTCTCAGTATGAATAACTGATGTTAATTTTCCTTCATATGAAAGAGCTTTTAATCCTTGAAGATATTCATCCAATGAAAAGTCTATTTGTGTGGTAGTTACTAAATTAACCATAACTTCTCCGGTTTTTGCAGCTCTTCTTACCACTAGATGTCTTAAGTAACCTTCTCTTTTCATTACTCTATAATAAGGAAGATCTTGACCTCTGAAATAATCTAATGTGTATTTTATTATTTTTCTGAAATCTTCATGAACTATCTTACATTGATCAACCGTTATTATACTAAAAGGACTCCCTTTCATATGCATACCTAGGGTTAATTCTCCACCCTTTTCCTCATCTCCAAAGGTAAATTCCATTTTGTTTCTATATTCCCATTGGTTTGGACTTCCTTCAATGCCTAAAAACTCTCCTGTTTCTACATTGGCATTTTCAAAAAGTTCTTTAACCTCATCACGTTTTAGTTCTAATTGTTTATTATACGGAAGTGTTTGAGATGAACACCCACCACATCTTCCAAATATAGGGCATCTTGCATCTACCTCATATTCAGCTCTTTCTATAATCTCCAAAGGCTTTATTTCTGCATAATCTTTTTTCTTCTTTGTTACTTTTCCTTTAATAAGCTGTCCAGGATATGAATTTTTAGAATATACTATAAGCCCATCCATGTGAGCAATACCCTTTGAAGGAAATTCAGTTTTTTGAATTTTTAAAGTTATCTCATTTCCTTTTTTCATGAGTTAGATGCTTCCTCCTCTGTTTATTCTTAAATATATAATTAATAATAGTTATGTAAAAAGCCTATTGATTTAAGGCTTTTTCACCAATTGTTTTTCCATAAATACTTTTTACGATTGTAAAATACAATACACTACTTGCGATATATGCAAAGAAATATATACCTAGAGTATCCATTATCTCATATCCTAATGGTATTAATATAAATTTAACTAAATAAAACAAGATGAATGCTGCAAAGGCAACAATAGTCTGGTCAGCTATTGATATAATCAATCTTCCCAAAACACCTATTTTTTTCTCAGCTTGTTTATCAGAATTCATTATATCCAAAAATTCCTTATTTGTTGTTGCTTTCTCTATATTATTTTCTGATTTTACTTCAGATTCTTCCTTCGATTCCTTAGTTATGTCCTCTATTACTTCTTCTACTTTTTCTTCATTAATACTCAATGTAGCTACCTCCCTACTATTTTACATTCTTTAAATATACTACAAAACCCTTTAATTAGCAAATTACAAAAAGTTTAAATAAATGTAAATTATAAAATTCCTTATTTATATTCTCAGTAAAATATTTGCAAATAAATAGCAGAGACAATTTGTCTCTGCTACTATTATGTTCTAATTAAAACATAGGTATTACTGCACCCTTATATTTATCTTCAATAAATTTCTTAGCATCTGGTGAGTTAAGTGCATCTTTTAATACTTTTATTTTGTCACTATTTTCATCACCTTGTCTTACAACTAAAATATTTGCATACTTTTGAGCAAATTCTGAATCTGATTTTTCAGCTATTAATCCATTATCTGTTGGATTTAGTCCAGCATCTAAAGCATAATTTGCATTTATAACAGCTGCATCTACATCATCTAATGTTCTTGGTAATTGAGCTGCATCTAATTCTTTGAACTTAAAGTTCTTTGGATTTTCAGTAACATCTTTTGCTGAAATTAATTCTCCATCTTTAACTTTGATTAGGTTATTAGCTGCAAGTAATTTTAATGCTCTTGCTCCATTTGTTGCATCATTAGGGATAGCTATAGTAGCTCCATCTTTTAAATCATTTATTGATTTAGCCTTTTTAGAATATAGTGCCATTAATTCACTATGAACTTTAGTTACTGTTGCTAACTTATATCCTTTATTCTTCATTACTTCATCTAAGTATGGTTGATGTTGGAAGAAGTTTGCATCTAATTCCTTGTCATTAAGTGCTGTATTTGGTGTATTATAATCATTGAATTCAACAATCTTCAAAGTATATCCTTGTTTTTCAACTAATGGCTTAATAGCATTCACTATTTCTTCATGTGGTTTTGGTGTAACTCCAATTGTTATAGTTTTATCATCAGCCTTTTTTCCACAAGCTGCTAGACTTAATGCTAAAGCGCCTACTAATACTAATGATAATAATCCTCTTTTTTTCATAATAAGTCCTCCTTGTTTTTATAAATCATATATCTATTTTACCTGTTTCTTATAAATATAATTACCTAAGCTTTGTAATACTTGAACAAATACAATTAATACCACTACTGTATAGAACATTATCTGATTATCAAATCTATTATATCCATAATTAATAGCTGCACTTCCAAGGCCTCCGCCTCCTATTGCACCTGCCATAGCAGAGTATCCTACAATGCTTATAATTGTTAAAGTGATACCTAAAATTATACTTGGCATAGCTTCTTTAAGCATTACCTTGAAAATTATTTGTGTATTGCTAGCACCAAAAGATCTTGCTGCTTCAATTACTCCCTTATCAACCTCTCTAAGTGCTGACTCAATAACTCTTGAAACAAAAGGTGCTGCTGATATAGTTAATGGAACAATAGCCCCCTTAATTCCTATAGTTGTCCCAACTATAGTTCTAGTAAATGGCACTAGTACTACCATTAAAATAATAAATGGTAAACTTCTTAATATGTTAATTATTCCGTCTAATATACTGTATATAACCTTATTGGGTTTAAGTCCATCAGGTGCAGTAATTATCATTATAATTGCTGGAATAAATCCAATTATTATTGCAAATAATGTAGAAAAAAACGTCATTATAAGTGTTTCTTCAATTGCAGGTAATAATATACTTTCCCACATTTATAGCACCTCCCAGCTGATATTTTCATTCTTTAAGTATTCAACTACTTTTTCTTTATATTCATTATTTACATTTATAACTAAGCTGCCTAATACATCATCTCTAAATTTTTCAAGTTTACCCCATACTATAGAAAAGTCTATATTAAGTTCTCTTGCCATCTTTGTAATTAATGAATTTTCACTTAAATCTCTTGGGAAGAATAGTCTGATATTTACCCCAACATCAGGAAGGGTTTCTTCTTCTTCTTCTCCTAAGAATTTCTTTAAGCTTAGTCCAGGTCTTAAGAATAATTCTTCTGCATTTCCTTCTGCTCTAATTACTCCACCTTCTAGTAGCGCAACTTTTTCACATATTTCTTTAACTACTTCCATTTGGTGAGTAACAACTACTATTGTAATTCCTAGTTCCTTATTGATTTTCAACAATAATGATAGAATATCCTTTGTCATCTTAGGATCTAGTGCTGATGTTGCCTCATCACATAATAGTATCTTAGGATCTAACACCAACGCTCTTGCAATCGCAACTCTTTGTTTTTGACCCCCACTTAATTGAGATGGCTTACTCTTTTCCTTATCACTAAGCCCTACTAAATCTAATAGTCTATATACTTTTTCTTTAATATCTGCTTTATTGTATCCCCAAACTTCTAAAGGAAGTGCTACATTGTCAAATACATTTTTTGTTTGTAACAAATTGAAGTTTTGAAATATCATCCCCAAGTTTTTTCTAAATTCCCTAATTTCCTTAGTTGAAAGTTCTGAGACTTCTTGTCCCATAACAGTTAAACTTCCAGAGTCATAAGTTTCTAATCCATTGATGCATCTTAATAGAGTAGATTTTCCTGCTCCAGAGTGGCCTATAAGACCATAAATTTGTCCTTCTTCAATATTTAATTTAATATCTTTAAGAACTTCTGTTTCATTAAAACTTTTGCTTAAGCCTTTAATTTGAATCATTTAGCTACCTCCACGCGTCCTTTGTTATCCGGATAAATAAAAAGCGCTTGGGAATAAACCCAAGCGCTGAAAAATAGCCACTG
The DNA here is from genome assembly GCF_022324735.1 of Clostridium sp. YIM B02551. Taxonomy (NCBI): domain Bacteria; kingdom Bacillati; phylum Bacillota; class Clostridia; order Eubacteriales; family Clostridiaceae; genus Clostridium; species Clostridium sp. YIM B02551. The sequence continues at coordinate 136,896 of NZ_JAKGTF010000002.1, forward strand.
CAATTTACTCCCTTATCTCTCAGTTAAAAAATAACTGCAGGAATTAGCACCATACACAAGTTAAATGAAACCTATGTTGGTTGCCGGGCTTCACAGGGCCAGTCCCTCCACCGCTCACGATAAGAATTCGTTAATATTAATTTGTCTGCTATTACTATAATATAAATATTAATTAAATGCAATAAGAAATGTTTAATTTTTTAGATATTTTTAATTTTTTAGCGAAATTTTTAAATTTTATAAATGAATACCTTTAAATTTTTAAAACTTTCATTTTTATGTTTATTATGTTTATGCTATTACTTTTGAGACAATTATAGCTATAGATATTAATAGTCCAGCAACCACAATAGCTACCGCTAAATTTCCCTTTTCTAGCTCTTTATTAAAATCTGCTGGTATTATTTTGTCAAAAATAATATATCCAACCATCATAATAACTATACCAACAAGTCCAAATAAGACACTCAAACCAACATTTACTAATACGTCCATAAATACTCCCCCTTAGAATAATATAATTTAATTCTAATATAAATCCTTTCCAATTTCTAGGCTTTTTTATTATATATCTCTATATTGAAATTTTATCCTTCAATTTATCAAACGTTCCTTCACCAACTCTATCAATTTTTTTGAGTTCCTCAATAGATTTAAACCCTCCATTTTTTTCTCTGTATTCTATTATTTTTCCTGCCATTACTTTACCAACACCTGGCAATGTATCTAATTCAGCTTCTGTTGCAGTATTGATATTAATTATTCCATCTTGAGATTTTCCAGATAACGACGAAGACGATAATGAACCTTCACTCCCCTGAGCCTTATTATCTATATTTCCTATGACTATACACTCATGATTTTGAAGCTCTTTGGCTAAATTTATATTCTTTGTATCGGCTTTCTCTGTTAACCCACCAGCTTCTGAGATTAAATCTTTAATAATCGATCCTTTCTCCATTATATATACTTCTGGTCTTTTAATTTCTCCTTTTATTTCAACAACTATATTCCCACCATTATTTTTAGCCGTAGTTGTAGTTTTATTGTCTTTTGAATCTTCTTCTACAAACATATTTTCTACTTCTTTATCTGATAAAGGCTTTGGAATATTTATATATGTATATATTCCAGCAATTAAGGTTAGAACTATTAATAGTATTACGATTCCTATTAGTTTTTCTTTCCTTGTAATTCTCATGTTTTCCTCCTTAAATTTTAATATATAATTAATTATTGACAAAAACTCCTCATTTATATAGTAATTTGACCACATTTTTGTTATACTTATTTTTATGAAATATGACATAATGGGGGATATTATGAGAAAAATTTCTTATTTTTTACTATTGATGATTTCTTTTACATTAATATTTAATAAAAATGTAAGCGCAGCTCCTTCTGTTCCTGATTTAGAAGCTGATGGTGTTGTACTAATGGATGCAACTACAGGAAAAATTCTATACAGTAAGAATAGTGAGAAATCACTTGCACCAGCTTCTACGACAAAAGTAATGACTGCTTTATTAGTTTTAAGAAATTCAAAGCTAGATGAAAAAGTTACCATAACCAAAAGTGCTACTGCAGTTGATGGAACACGAATCGGTCTAATTGAGGGTGAAGTATTTACCGTTAAGGATTTATTATACGGAATGCTCTTACTTTCAGCTAATGATTGCGCTGAAGCACTAGCTGAGCATGTCTCTGGCTCAAGTGAGGCTTTTGTTGAGCTTATGAATAAAACAGCTAAAGAATTAGGTGCAAATAATACTACTTTTGTAAATCCATCTGGACTTTATGAAGATGGTCACAAGACAACAGCTTATGATTTGTCACTTATTATGAGAGAAGTGTCAAAGAATCAAACTTTTATTGATATTTCTAGAACACCTGCATATGAATTTCCTGCATCTAATATAAACGGGGAAAACCACTGGGCAGATAATAAAAATGAATTAATTATGAAAAACAATAGATATTTTTATCAATATGCACTCACTGGTAAATGCGGATATACAACTCCATCAAAACATACATATACTGCTGTTGCTGAAAAAGATGGTCAAAGATTAGTTGCAACATTTCTTTACTCATCAAGCAAAGATAATTATTTTAGAGAGGCAAAGAACTTATTTGAATATGGATTCAATAACTTCAGTCTCGTAAAACTATATTCAAAAGGTGAAAAGTTATCTGATTATACTTTTAATGATTCTACTACAATGCCGTTACTCGCTTCAGATGATATATCATATGTGTGTAAGAAAGGTGATGAAAGCTCAATTACAAAATCACTAGATATCGAAAATAAGGATTTATCAAACCTTTCCTTCACTAGTGGGCAAGAAGTATTATCAGCATCTGTTTCAGTAAATGGTCAGAAATATCAAAATATCCGTTTAAGTGCTGGAGAATCAAGAGAAATAAAACCTGTGCAAAAGAGTTTTAGTGATAAGCTTAAAGAAATGAAACCTGAGCTTGCCGCTGGTGGTGTAGTTGCAATATTTTTAGGTTTTTCCTTAATAAGATATAGAGCTCGTGTAAAAAAAAGAAAGATTAAATCTAGATATTCAGATATAATAAACAAACTTGATTAAAAAAAACAGATGGTACTCCATCTGTTTTCATTATTTTTTGAGCTTTTCTATTAATAATTTCATATCATCAGGTAGTTCAGCCCTAAGACTCAATTCCGTCCTTGTTCTTGGACTATGAAAGTCTAATCCATAAGCATGTAGTGCTTGCCTATTTATAAATTCTTCATCTTCAGTTCCATACAAAACATCCCCGAATATAGGATGCCCTAAATAACTTAAATGAACTCTTATTTGATGAGTTCTTCCGGTTTCAAGAAGACATTCAACTAATTCTGCATTTTTGTAGCTTTCAACAACCTTGTAGTGTGTTATACTTTCTTGTCCTCTATCGTCAACAACTCTCTTAATAGTATCCTCATTCTCTCTATATATTGGTACATTTATAGTCCCTTGTTTTTCTTTTAAATTACCATGAACTAAAGTTAAATACCTCTTTTGAAAATGCTCTTCTCTCATTTCATTAGATAACTGCATATGTGCATATTGATTTTTGGCTATAATTATTAATCCTGATGTATTCATATCTAATCTACTTACTAATCTAACAATGCAATTTTGATTTGTTTTCTTGAAATAATACATTACCCCATTAGATAATGTTCCACTAAAATGACTTCTAGTTGGATGCACTACCATAAATGGTTTTTTATTTAGAACAAGTATATCCTCATCTTCATAAACAATGTCTATATCTATATCTTCAGGCTCTATATTTTGAGTTTCATTTTTATTTAAATCTATAACTATTTTTTCACCTCTAGATATAACATAGTTCATTTTAACTGCCTTATCATTTACTAGTATTCTTTTATCTATAGCCGCTCCTCTAATCAATCTAGTTGATAATCCTAATTCTTCCTTTAGGAATTCTCTTATCTTATATTTATGGTATTCTTCCGGAACAATCTTCTCTATTTTACTCATTTTTCCTCACTTATCTCTTGATAATCTATTTTTTGAAATCTCCTCCCAAAATAATAACTGCATCGTATCCTTGATTATCATCAGTTAATTCTTTTATATTATCAATTCCTGTATCCTGGGATATTAGATCTCCTATATTATTATCATTAGTTTTAATTACAGATTTACTTATCTCTGTATAATTTCCTTTATCAATTTTAGTATACCCTTTAGATTCAAGTTCAGTTGCTAAACTCCCTGCAAGGCCAGTTTTCTTTGTTCCATTTAGAACCTTAATTTTTAAATCCTTTTTAGTTACTGAATCCTTAGCTGTTTGCGAACCACTTAAGGCTGAAATTACATCCTTATTATTATTCTTATTATATACTAGATAATCTTGCCCATTAATTGTTTTAGGGGTTCCGTTTAATGTCACCATTGTTAGTTTGCTTTTATCTAATCCCTTTAAACTTAATCCATAAGAAATCATCTTACTTCCTGACATATTTGTCTTTATATACTTAGGCAATGTATCTAATAAAGGTTTAAAGTTCATAATAATACTAGGTGAAGTACACTTTTCTACAATCTTATTAATAAACTTATGTTGGCTTTCTATTCTGTCCAAATCTCCATTTGCAAAACCAGTTCCATCATTATTTTTTCTCCACCTAAAAAATTCTTCTGCTTTTTGACCATCTAGATGTACCGTTTCACCTTTTTTGAAGTGAATATGAAGATTTTGTGCAGGGTCATCATAATTCATATTTCTTTCTATTTCCATGTCAATACCACCAATGGCATCAATTACTGATCTAAATCCCTCGTAATCTATTTTAACTATATAATTTACATTAATGCCTAAGAAGTTTTCAACTTCTTTTTTAATTAACTTATCTCCACCTAAGGCATAAGCTGCATTTATTTTTTGATTTTTGTTGTTAACCTTTATAAGCATATCTCTAGGAACAGATACTAAGGTTCCTTGTTTTTTATCCGGCTCATAGTGAAAAAGCATAATCGTATCAGTTCTCTTTATTGCTTCATTATTAGGTTGAGATGGATCTCCTATATCCAAACCTAAAACTAAAATATTTACTGGATCTTTTGATCCAACATCTTCTGCTGCAACATCTACACCACCAGCACTATTAAACTTTCCTAATGTTGCAAATAAATAAACTGCAACTATAACTATAAATGTAATTAGAATGGATAGAATACTTAAAATCACAATAGTTCTTTTTCTTTTGTTTCTTTTTTTCTTTTTCCTATTGTTACTTGGTGCATTTATATTTTCCCCATCCATACTATTTATTCACTTCCTTAAGTGTATTAATTAGGTAATTTCTTGCCTCTACTGTATTGGGATGAATTAACCCTCCATTTTTAATTATATATACTAGTGTATTATCAATACCTCCTAAAACTCCCCTATCAAGGTTTTCAAGGGTGATTTCTCTAAGCTTATCTACCCCATCAAAGTTTCTATTAGGCTCTATATAGTCAGCAATATATATTATTTTTTCCAAGGTGCTCATATTAGATTTACCTGTAGTATGATATTTAACTGCACTTAGAATTTCTTTATCACTTATATTCATAAGCTTTTCTCCTAGTACAGCACCAACCTTACCATGTAAAAGTTGTGGAGAAATACGTTCAATTTCATCTACTTCTATAGAATTATCCTGCAATATTTTAAACAACTCATCAATGTGTAAATTTTTCGCACAATCATGGATTAATGCAGCTAACTCTGCCCTTTCCTGGTCAACTCCATTAATGTCAGCCAGCCTTTTTGCCATATCTACAACACCTAAAGTGTGATTATATCTACTCTCTTTCAAGTTTTCTTTTAAATATTGAAGGATTTGTTCTTTACTCCACATAAATTGTCCCCCTTGCATTATAAGAATATATTTCTAGTGGCATTATATAATCCATTTGCTCTTATATATTCATATACATCTGAGTTTAAATATTCAGTTACTTTTTTTCCTTCTTCTAACGCTTCCCTAATATATGAGGAAGATATATCCTGCTCTATTAAATCCATCAAAATAACAGAATGATGGTATTTTTCTTCTATTTCATTTTTTGACTTAATAACTTCATCTTTTGGATATCCTGGCCTTGTAAATATGACCAATGTTGCTAAATTTAGTATTTCTTCTATATTACGCCATGATTCAAATGTTACTAAACTATCTGCTCCAGCTATAAAAAAAAGCTCACACTTTTCTCTTTCTTCCTTTAAATGCTTTAATGTCAGAAACGTGTAGCTCAATGTCTGTTTACTAATTTCATAGTCAGAAACCTCAAAATGTTCATAATCAGCTATAGCTAACTTTACCATTTCATATCTATCTTTTTCATTAGTAATCTTCTTATAGGTTTTGTGAGGTGGATTCCCAGCAGGCATAAAAATTACACTATCCAAGTGTAACTTCTTGTATGCCTCCTGAGCAATATAAATATGGCCTTTATGCGGGGGATCAAAAGTCCCCCCCATTAATCCAATCTTCTTCATTATTTACTCTTAACTGGTAACTCTATTTTAGGCTTTTTAGTACTCTGTTTAAAAAGCACGATCTTACTTCCTATTGCCTGAACACCTTCACAACCTATTCTTTCACAAATAATATCTGAAGCTTCTCTAGCATCTAAACCTGAATTTTCTAATACCTTTATTTTAATAAGTTCTCTTGCTTCTAAAGCATCTTCAACTTGTTTTATAAATGTATCCTCTATTCCATTTTTTCCAACCTGAAAAATTACTTCTAAGTTATTTGAAAGAGATCTTAAATAAGCTCTTTGTTTACTTGTAATCATGCTATCATTCCTTTCTTACATAAGATACTCAAATTCAAAATCATTTAGGCGTACAAAATCGCCATCTTGAATACCCATTTCTCTTAATTCTGCCATTATTCCTTTATTATTTAATACTTTATGGAAGTATCTTAATGAATCATAATCATTTACATTAACAGCTGATAAGAGTCTATCTACGAAGGAACCTTCTATTATATAAACTTTTCCTTCTTCCTCTTCTTCAACTCTAATGTCATATGTAAATTTCTTTTCTTCTGGTATAAACATATCTTCGCTTGATATCTCTAAATCAACAATTGGAATTTCTTTAAGCATTCTTGCAGCTTCTTTAATTAATGCTTCAACTCCATCATTTGTAGCTGCAGACATCTTAAATACTTTTTCATAACCCATTTCATTAAGTTTTTTCTTGAAATTATCAAAAACTTCTTCATCAAATAACATGTCAGCTTTATTACCTACAACTATTTGAGGTCTATCCCAAAGCTTTATTGAATATTTTTTCAATTCATCATTTATCTTTATGAAATCTTCAATTGGATCTCTTCCTTCTACACCAGAGATATCAACTACATGTATTAATAGTCTTGTTCTTTCAATGTGTCTTAAGAATTCTATGCCTAAGCCAACACCTTCTGCTGCACCTTCAATTATTCCCGGAATATCTGCCATAACAAAAGGTTCTATTCCTGGAACACTAACTACACCTAAATTAGGTTTTAATGTAGTGAAATGATAGTTTGCTATCTTTGGTCTAGCCTTTGAAACAACTGAAAGAAGTGTTGATTTTCCTACATTAGGGAAACCTAATAATCCTACGTCTGCAAGTAGTTTAAGTTCTAATGTAATCCATCTTTCTTCTCCTGGCATTCCTGGCTCAGCAAAGTTAGGTGCTTGCCTTGTAGGCGTACAGAACTTTGCATTTCCTTTTCCGCCTTTTCCACCTTTACAAACCATATATGAATCTCCTGCATGAGAAAGGTCTGCCATTATTTTATCTGATTCTACATCTTTAATAATAGTTCCCATTGGCACATGAATCACATAATCTTCTCCATCTTTACCATAACACTTAGAACCAGATCCATTTACTCCTTTTTCAGCTATGAATTTTCTCTTATACTTAAAATCTAATAGGGTAGTCATATTTGTATCAACAACAAATGTAACATTTCCACCTTTTCCTCCGTCTCCACCATCTGGTCCACCTAGAGGTACATATTTTTCTCTTCTAAAGGATACTGATCCATCTCCGCCATCTCCTGATTTTACAAAAACCTTGGCTGTATCTATAAACATATACATCACCTTACCTTACATCAATCTATTGTTATTCTTATTTTTCTTCTTATTTTTCTTCTTATTATTGTCCTAATAAACTTAATTAATCTATTAAATCTATATAATACAAAAACCATATTACATCTCATGGACGACATGTAAATTATTTAATGCATTATATATATTACAATAGGGATGTAATTTTTTCAATAATTAAGCTTAAATAGTAATGAAGAATTAAGAATTAAAAATCATTCCTAATTATATTCTATCCCTAATTGCTAATTCTTAATTCTTAACTAATAAAGCACCCTAGTTAAGGGTGCTTTGTTTTAAGATTATTCAGCTATTTCTTCAACATCAACTGGATAAACAGAAGCTTTCTTCTTATCTTTACCCATTCTTTCGAATTTAACAACTCCATCTATTTTAGCGAAAAGAGTATCATCCTTTCCCTTTCCTACATTAGTACCTGGGTGGATTTTTGTTCCTCTTTGTCTAACAATGATATTACCTGCTAATACAAATTCGCCATCAGCAGATTTAACTCCTAATCTTTTTGATTCAGAGTCTCTACCGTTCTTAGAGCTACCTACTCCTTTTTTATGAGCGAATAATTGAAGGTTCATTATCAACATGGTGTTACACCTCCTCTTTTAAAAGACATATATATTTATCACGTTTCTTTTTTCCAAAACTTTGTTCTAAGGATAACATAATACTATCAATGCTTAGTTCAAATGTCTTTAAAAGTGTTTGGGCTTCAGTAAGCTCATCCTCTTCCAAATCAGTTAAATCTAAGCTTATGTATCCTTCATATATCTCATAACTGCAATTTATATTAAGTACACTTTCTAAACCTATTAAAAGACTTTGAGAAAGTACTGACACAGAATTACATATCATATCGTAGGCCTCTCCAACTATAATTGCTTCAGCCTCTTCTACTGCATGACCTTTTATGTCTATTGCAATTACCTTTTCTCCTCTACTCTTGACCTTGATCTTAATCATAATTAAGCTTCGATCTTTTCGATTTGAATCTTAGTGTAAGGTTGTCTGTGACCAGATTTTCTTCTATAGTCTTTCTTTGGCTTATACTTGAAAACTATAATCTTCTTAGCCTTTCCTTGAGCTAATACTTTAGCTACAACCTTAGCTCCTTCAACTACTGGTGTACCAACTTTTAATTCTCCATCCTTAGATACAACTAGAACTTCACTGAATTCAACTGTTGATTCAACCTCAGCGTTAAGTTTTTCAACGAAAAGAACGTCTCCTTCCTTAACTCTGTACTGCTTTCCTCCTGTAGTTAATACTGCGTACATTAAAAACACCTCCTCATAACGGTCTCGCCACTTAAGGTACAAAGATTTAACTTTGTTTTATTAAAACCTATTCTGTGCGGTTACTTAGACATTTTAACACAATTAGCCTATGTTGTAAATAACTTTTTCTTGCAAATGCATTATCTAATTCACTAAATAATTTTCTACACTTTCAATTTGTTTTTTAAATAGTAGTGGCTCCAATTTAAAGTACTCTACCTCTTGAACAAAGTGTAAGTAAATCTTTTTCTCTAAAGCCTCTATACTACTTAAAAATGCAAAAATATCTTCTCTAATATAAGTCTCATATTGTGCATTTATTTCAACATAAAAATCCTTAATTGAATTTTCAGATTGATATTTTAAAATTTCATCTCTAATTAACATTAAAATGTAATCTAATGAAAGCCTATTTCCTTTTCCTTTGCAAAGCTCACAATCTTCTTCAATATATTCAAAGATACTTTTCCCACTTCTTGTTCTTGATATCTGAACTAAGTTTAACTCTGTAAAAGGATATATGGTCGTTCTTTTCTTGTCTTTTTCCAGTCCTTTTGAAAGGATATTAAGCACTTGAAGCTTATCCTCTTCACTTTTCATATCAATAAAATCAATTAAGATTATTCCGCCTAAATTTCTTAATCTTATTTGTCTAGCAATTTCTAATGCAGCCTCTTTATTTGTTTCTTCAGCCACCTTTTCAGTTTGCTTACCTTTAGTATGTTTACCTGAATTAACATCAATAACGTACATTGCTTCTGTTTTATCAATGACAATCCATCCACCTGAGTTCAATTGCACTTTCTTATGTCTTAGTGAAAGTATTTCTTTTTCTATATGATAGTAATCAAAAAGACTTCTTTCTTCATCATAAAGATGAACATTAACCTCTTCACCAATATTAATATAGTCAGAAGCAACTTCATAATCTTCCTTGGTATTTACATAAATATTTTTTGTTTCATTATTTATATTATCCCTAAGAATTTTATTTAATAAAAGATTTTCTCCATAAATTCTTTGAGGTTTATTCAAAAATTTACCCTTTTGCAAAATAGATAAATATCTTTCATGCAATACCTCTATTTCATTCTTTATATCATCAATTTTTCCAAAAGCCGCATTAGTTCTTAAGGTTATTAAACCCTCTGGTTTAGGAGATATTTCATTCATTAAACTAGTTCTCTTAGCTTCATCTAGAATTCTCCTGGATACAGAGACTCCCTTACCCTTTGATGAAATCACAGCATATTTCCCGGGAATTGAAAAATCACAAGTTACTTTAGGACCTTTATCTCCTATAGCCTCTTTCATCACTTCTACTACTACTTCTTGCCCTTGTTTAATGTTTGAATTGCTGTCTAAGCTCATAAATGCATTAACTGAGAGTCCAATATCTATAAAAGCACTTTTTATTCCTGGCACTATATTTTTAACAGTACCTAAATAAATTTCTCCAGGTAATGCCTCACTTGTTTCCTCTTCTATTAAACAATCTACAAGTTTACCTTTTTCTTTAATGGCTATTCTTAATATCTTTTCTCTTCTCTCAATAAATATTTCTCTCATAAACTACCTCTTTACACAACTTTATATAGTGGCAACAGCTTACTTTCTTTATGTGCATACATTTCTTCTCTGTTAATATTAACAAAAGCCTCATTATCTACCCCAGTTGTGTTTTCTTTAATATAATTAACTAAAAATTCTGGGTTCAAATGTTCTTTACTACCACAACTTATTCTTGTATTTATAATCAAATACTCATCTTTTACCCAGTATTTAATTTCTTTAATCAGCGGTCTTATATTAAGAGATTTTTCCTCACCTTTTTTATTTTTCTTTAATATATTCCATTCATTAATCTCCAAAAGTTTCGTAAGCTCATCATTAACTTTTGAAGTATCTTCATATTTTATCTTAATTGTATAGCTAGCCTCTTCAACCATAGCCATGGCTTGTGGAACCTTTTTTTCATTTGGAATATTTTCAATAGATTTTATTTCTAAAAACTTTATCCCATCAAGAGATTTCTTATTTAATTTTTCTAAGATTTCTTTTTCATCTTGTGGCTCTCTTAGAACAATATCCATATATTCTCCATTAGAACTTACTCCAACGGACAATGGTTGTGCTATTGATAAAGCCATGTGTGGATTAAACCCTTGAGAATATTCAATGTTCAATTCACTTCTTACAATTATTTTCTGAATTGTTCTCATCAAATCTAAATGAGATACAAATTTAATATTTCCTTCTTTGGTAAACTTAATTAAGTATCGCACCTTCAAAACACTTCCCTTCTTTGAAGTTTACATTTATTCCGCAGCCAGTACATCCAACTCTACAATTTTGAGTTAAGTCTGCACCTTTCGCCTTTTCATTTTCTTTTATAATGTAATCTCTATTTACTCCTATATCAATAAAATCCCATGGAAGTATTTCGTCGTAACTTCTACTTCTATAAACATAAAAATCACCATCTACATTACACTCTTTTAAAGCTTCTTGCCAAATATTAAAATCAAAATACTCTGACCATCCATCAAATTTAGCTCCTTTTTCAAAAGCTTTAATTAATACATCTGATAATCTTCTATCTCCCCTTGCAAAAACAGCTTCCATATATGATGTTTTTTGTTCATGATAGCTATATGAAATTGCCCTTGACTTAATTGAAGATTTTACAGCATTTATCTTATCATTAACCTCTGGCATTCTCTCCATAGGAGACCATTGGAATGGTGTAAAAGGCTTTGGAACAAATATTGATGTACTTACAGTAACTCTTAATCCTTTATTCCTAGTTCCCTTTGGAACCTCAAAATATTGAGCTACTATTTTTTCTGCCAATTCTCCAATTCCCCTTGCATCTTCTAATGTTTCATAAGGAAGTCCTAACATGAAGTAAAGTTTTAATGTGCTCCAACCAGCTTCAAATGCTGATCTTGCAGCTTCCAGTATTCTTTCTTCAGTTAATCCTTTATTAATTACATCTCTCATTCTCTGAGATCCAGCTTCTGGTGCAAATGTAAGACCAGTTTTCTTTACCTTTTGAATTTCCTTTAGTAAATCTACTGAAAAAGCATCCACTCTAATTGATGGAAGTGCTACTGCTACATTCTTTTCAGCATGTTCAGCCATTAAATCCTGAACTAAAGCATTAATATCAGAATAATCACAAGTACTTAGGGATGCTAGTGATATTTCTTGATAGCCTGTATTTTTAACTAATTCTCTTGCTTGCTTTAAAAGTGTTTCTCTTCCCTTTTCTCTTACAGGTCTATATATCATTCCTGCTTGACAGAATCTGCAACCATTAGTACATCCTCTAAAAACTTCTAAAACAATTCTATCATGAACAATTTCAGTATAAGGAACTATGATATCAGTTGGGAACTCTACATCTGTATAATTAGAGATTATTCTCTTTTGAACTTGAGCTGGAACATCATCATATTTAGGTTTAAATTCTTTTATTGTTCCATCTTCGTTATAAGTAACATCATATAGTGAAGGAACATAAATACCTCTTATTTTAGATATTTCTCTTAAGAATTCTTTTTTCTTTCCTTTACCTTTATATTTCTTATAAATCTCTAATACATCATTCATCATTTCTTCTCCCTCTCCAAGTTCAAAGAAATCAACAATACCTGAAAGAGGCTCTGGATTATATGCGCAAGGACCACCAGCCATTACTATAGGTTCCTCTTCTCCTCTTTCTGAAGCCCTAACGGTAACCCCTCCTAGGTTTAGCATATTTAAGATATTTGTGAAGCTCATCTCATATTGAAGCGTAAAACCTAATATATCGAAATCCTTAAGAGGATCCTTAGTTTCAAGCGTATATAAAGGAATATTATTTTTTCTCATTTCTTTTTCCATATCTGGCCATGGAGCATATGCTCTCTCACAATATGTATCTTTTCTATTATTTATAGTATGATAAAGAATCCTTGAGCCTAAGTGCGCCATTCCAACTTCATAAACATCAGGAAAACAAAACGCAAATCTTATGTCAACTTCATTTTTATCTTTAATTATCTGATTAAGTTCACCACCTATATATCTGGCAGGTTTCTCAACTTTATATAAAATATCATCTGTGATTCTATTCATTAATATTTCCTCCTCCATATAACTAACAATATCTAAAGCAAATTTGTCAATCGACTTTATTCTATCATAACTTTATATTATAAACCACCTTAGTATTATTACTTAGATTCTTCCTTAATGCAATAGTTGGTTAAACTTACATTTTAAAAATCATGCTATTCTTTAAAATAATTAGAATGACTTAGCATAATGAAGAAATATTAGAATAACCTCCTCTTATAGTGTTGATAATGATTATCATTATATTTTGTTTTATGTTATTATACGAACATAATAAATATAAGTTATTGGAGGTAACTATGGCAAAAATGATGGGACCTCGTTTCAAAGCTTGTAGAAGGCTTGGCCTAAATGTTGTCGGCCACCCTAAGGCAATGAAACGAGCAACAAAAGGTACTAGTAGAGCAGATAAAAAGCTCTCAGATTATGGTATTCAGTTATTAGAAAAACAAAGATTACGCGCATATTACGGCGTTATGGAAAAGCAATTTTCTAGATATGTCAAAGAAGCATTCTCTAGTAAATCAGTTCCTGGAGAAACTTTATTATTAATTCTAGAATCTAGATTAGATAATATGGTATATAGAATGGGATTTGCTACTTCTGTAAGACAAGCAAGACAAATGGTAAATCATGGTCACTTTCTTGTTAATAATGAAAAAGTTAATATACCTTCTTATAGATTAAAACCCGGAGATGAAATTACACTAAGGGAAAAATCTAGAAAGACTGATATGTTTGTAGAAACTTTTAGCAATAATATACTAAACGCTCTTCCCTATATAGCTAAAGATGAGAACAACTTCAAAGGAAGTTACTTAAGATTTCCTAATAGAACTGAACTCCCAATTATCATCAACGAACAACTTATAGTTGAATTTTATTCTAAATAATATATTTTTACTGGCAACCAAAAATATATTAAATGGAATAATACCATTAATTATACCTCCAGCACCTATATATGTTATACTACACAAAAGGCTTGGTAATTTACCAAGCCTCTTCTTTATATAACTATTCTCTTATATCTAAAAAATATTCTTCTAAAGTAATATTTCCATATCTCTTTAGTGCCTCCATTAACTCATCTTCATTAATAATTCCTACCATTTTCATATCCTCATCTAATACATAAAAGCAATTGAATTTATTTTTATCCACTAGAGTTAATATATTTACTAATCCTAACTTGTAATATACCGATATACTTGAATTTTCAATATAACTATTTCTAACAAACCTACTTTTTTTTCTAACTAAGTCCCCCATTAATATATACATAATCCTCTTTTTTTCCTTTAAGGCCGAGTATACCATTAAAACACTTACTAGTACTAGGGTTATATTGAGTTTATGTAATTTTACAATATCATAAATAAACAATCCAAAGAATCCAATACTAATGATTATCCCTAAATAAATTATTACCTTACTTGCTAACCTATATGTTAATCTTTTGGATAGTATGATACCGAATATTTTCCCTCCATCAAGGGGATACGCTGGCAGCAAATTAAAAAAACATAACACTAAATTTATAACAGACATATTTGAAAAATAGTACCCACTACAAATATATATTATAATAGCTATAAGCAAGTTCGTAAGCGGACCAGCTAAATAGACTATTATCTGTTTTTCTTCAGTTAGCTCATCCATGTCTTCTATCTCAATAAAAAATCCCAATGGGTGTATGAGCAGTTTTTCAATATTCATTCCAAATATTACTGCCATAACCCCATGAGATATTTCATGTAATAATACAAATATAAATGCTATAAAAAAATTATATTGAAGGCATAAGCAAATAAGAATTAGTAATTCTACTAAAAGCATTATTCTTTTTCTCTTCATTATTCACTCCCCAATAATTACTTCAAGCCTTTAGAGATTTATATAGTCTTTTATGTCTCTAGCTTCTCCCATATATTTTAATTGAAATAACAATGATGGCTTTGTTTCATTATTGCTATTACCACCTTTTGCTATCATCTGCCCTTTAGATATTTTATCTCCCTCTTTCACATCTATTTCACCTAAATTCCCATAAACACTTTCTACTCCACTTCCATTATCAATAACTATATATTTACCTAAAGTCTTATCCTCTGATACTTTAGTTACATTTCCATCACCTATGCTTATAATCTCTGTACCGTCTTTAATTTCTATACTATAGAGCTTTGAACTATCATCTTTAAGAACATAACTTCCTAATACCGGCTTAACAAGGTTTTCCTTCATTTGACTTTTAATTGTCTGTCCATTTGAAACTTTTTCCTTAAGAAAATCAGCTAATTCCTCTCCCTTATGCTTAATTGATGACACATCAAAAGTTTTAACATATTCTATAACTTCATTTATCGTATACCCTTTATTTACTGCATATTTGCCATAATTGTAAACTGCCAAAGTTTGCTCAGTTTTAACGCTCTTGCAAACTAAAATAAGCAGGCATAATATAAATGTCCCAACCAATTCTTGTATAATTCTTCTAACTATAATATCTTTAAAACTTTTTGAACTATGTTCCCCTATGCTTCTGTTTATTTGGTACTCTCCACCTATACTTCCTATATGGTTACTTTTTCTCCTTTCCATAATTTTTCCATAGTAACTCTTATACTCTGAATTATAATTTCCCACCTTTTTCACCTCATAGATTTTAATCACTTTATTAATATATTCCTAGTAAGGATTTTTGTGTTATCCATATATAATGCACTAAAGAATTTACCTACCTGCCCATAAAATGCACTATGATTTTTGCATTATATATTAATATATATTTAAGTGATAATTAACATAGAACTTTTATAATTCTTATAAAAATAAAAAAGTCAGTCTTTTATAAGACTGACTTTTTTCTATAAACTTTTTATTAAAATTTCAGCAGTCCCTATATTAGTAGCTATAGGAACGCTATGTACATCACAAATTCTGATTAAAGCTGTAACATCAGGTTCATGAGGTTGAGCTGTTAAAGGATCTCTTAGAAATATTACTAATTTAATATCACCTTCTGCAATTCTTCCACCAATTTGTTGATCTCCACCTAATGGTCCAGACAAAAATCTAGTTACTTCAAGCCCGGTGGCTTCAGTAATCTTTTTTCCTGTAGTCCCTGTAGCAAAAAGAGTATGTTTTTCTAATACACTTCTATATCTCTTACAGAAATCTATAATAATTTCTTTTTTGTTATCATGAGCAATTAATGCAACCTTCATAACAATCCCCCATAAAATTAAAAATTAATTTTCTTCCTTCTCATACCAATATTTAATATTAAGCCCAACGACATCATTGTTGTAAGTAGTGAACTTCCTCCATAACTTACTAAAGGTAAAGTTATTCCCGTTATAGGCATTAAACCAATTGTCATACCTATGTTTTGAAATATTGCAAATAGGAAATATGCAGCTAGTCCAACACATATTATCTTTCCAAAAATATCTTTACTGGTTCTCGATATCACCAGAGTTCGGTAAACTATAACTCCATATAAGGTTAATAGGAAAATTGCTCCTACAGTCCCCCAGCTTTCTCCTATAATTGCAAATATAAAATCTGTTTCTTTTTCAGGTACATTTTGCGAAACATATCCACCTGGTGCATCTGATGCTAAATTAACACCGGTCCCCAAAAATCCACCTGAACCGATTCCTATCATAGATTGTGTCAACTGAAGACCTGAATTAAGCTCGTCTGCTTCAGGATCCATAAAGGATGTTATTCTTTTCTTTTGATAGTCTTGTATCAAGCCAGAATTCCATACCAAAACTATCGCTAAGAATATAGCTAGCAGTCCTCCACCAATTACTCTTAAGTCTAATCCAGCAATAAAAAATATTCCTAGAACAATGAAAAAACATACCATTGTCATACCCATATCTGGCTCTTTAACTATTAAAATAACTGGGACTATAATATATGCTGCTAAGATGAAAAAATTCTTTAAATCATTTACTTTTCCATCCATATCTTGAATTTTTTTTGCCATCATTACTATAATACCTATTTTGGCTAGTTCTGATGGTTGCATAGAAAAACTACCTATTCTTATCCAACCTTGTGCTCCATTAACTATAGATCCTGCAAATATTGTAACTATAAGCAAAAGTATTCCCAAGAGATAAAATAGAAATGCATAGTTTTGTAATACTACATAGTCTATAAGTAAAACCACATATATTGCCACTAGTGATATTACAAGCCATATTAATTGTCTTTTTACTTGAGCAAATCCTACGTCACCTTTAGTTGCTAAATATATATTAAAACATCCAAAAAGAACCGTTGTAATCATAGCAACTAAAAGTGTAAAGTCCAGTTCTTTTAGAATTTTCAAATCTAACTTGAATTTTCCTAACATCTACATTCCTCCATATTAAAACTTCTACATTATTATAACTCATATTATAATATTTCTCCATAAATCTATAGTTAATTCACTAATTATTGAAAAATGAAGGATTTTTGTAACTATTTTTATCGGTAAAAAATGGAGATGAATACATTCACCTCCTAATTTATCGATATTTATCTTCCTCTTACACTTTTAATTGGAATATTTGCAACTAACGCAGGAGAATTTCCTTCACTTGCCTCTGTCTTAGTTACTGTAATTTCCATATCTCCAGCATCTATTTCTACATACTTAGAAATAACTTCTAGAATTTCTTCTCTAATTTTATTTAATAATTCTGGTGCAATTTCACCTCTATCATGAATCAAAATTAATCTCAACCTATCCTTTGCTACCTCCTTAGGAGAAGGCTTATTTCCAAAAAACTTATTAAAAAACTCCATATTTCTCCCCCCCGTTATACCTATTTACGCTTAAACAATTTCTTTAAGGAACCAAACAACCCCGCAGATTCAACGTTTAAGTTTAGAAGAGGAACTTCTTCTCCTGTAATTCTTCTAGCAATATTTCTAAATGCTTGTCCAGAAATTGCTTTTTCATCAAGAACAATTGGTTCTCCTCTGTTAGTAGAAACTGTGATTGATTTATCATCAGGTACTACACCTAATAACTTAATAGATAATATTTCTAATATATCTCCAATATCAAGCATATCTCCATTTTGTGTCATTTCGTAGTTTAATCTATTTACTATAACTTGATGATCATCTAAGCCTTTCGCATCTAATTTACCAATAACTCTATCAGCATCTCTAACAGAAGTTATTTCTGGATTAACAACTACAACAGCTCTATCAGCTGCAACTATAGCATTTTCAAATCCTTGCTCAATACCTGCTGGACAATCGATAAGTACATAATCAAATTCCTCTTTAAGTTCATTAATTATAGTTAACATTTGATTTGGCTTAATATCATTCTTATCTTTTGTTTGAGCTGTTGGAAGTAAGCAAAGATTTGGAAATCTCTTATCTTTTATCAATGCTTGCTTAGTTCTACATCTTTTTTCAAATATATCAATTATAGTATAAACTATTCTATTTTCTAGACCCATTAACACATCAAGATTTCTAAGACCAGTATCTCCATCTACCACTACAACTTTTTTGCCTAATGCAGCAAGTGCAGTTCCTATATTTGCTGTTGTTGTAGTTTTTCCAACTCCACCCTTACCTGATGTTATAACAATTGACTCTCCCATTCTAAAATCCCTCCAATTATTTTTAAATGAATTTATTAGGTAAATACGGTTCTACAATAATCATTCCATCCTTCAATTTTGCAACTTCTGGATACTTAGGTTTTTCTCCTTCTTCTGGTGATATTGTTACCACATCTCCTATTTGAAGAAGTTCTGGCTCCAATGTAAATGCAGCTATTATAGCCTTATTATTTCCAGTAGTTCCAGCATGTACCTGACCTCTTATTTTACCTAAAACAATTATATTACCAGCAGCATAAACTTCTGACCCTGAGTTTATGTCTCCTATTATTACAATATTTCCAGCATATTCTATGCGTTGTCCCCCTCTTATGGTTTTTCGTATGAACTTGGTTCTTCCTTCATATATTCCAGTAAAAACCTTTACCTCTTTTTCCTCACTATCTTTTAGAATACACTCTTTTATTCCAATCTCTTCAAAAAGAATATCTTTTAAAATTCTAATATCTCGTTCTTCTATGTACTTTAATTCAGTTTTTATGGTTAATGTGGCTCCCATATAAAACTTTTTACCTTTATTTAATCTTTCTAACAAAACCTCTGTAACTTCGCTAAAATCTTTAAATTTATTATAATTTATTACAGCCAGTAACCCTTCTTTATTCCCTTTTATAATTATCCTATCATCAATCATAAATACCTCTCCAGCAGCTTTACATTAAATTGTATTTAAACTTAAATTTTCTTTGTCTAAAGGGTTTTTATAGGAAACTTAACTTATACTTGTTTGATATCAGGCATAAATAAGTTAATAGTTGAACTTAAAACCCTATATTATATTATCGAAAAAACTCAGAAAACTTTGCACCATAATTATCTAAATAAATCATAATTTTATATCGCAATTTTAATATAACTTTAAATTTCACTGCTACTTTTAATTATAATACAAAATACTGTTAATTGACAATGAAGTTTTATAATTCCCAGCTTTTGCTTGCATTATAAAATCTAAGCTTTTGATCGTAAAATAAAAAACGACAATATTGTCGTTTTTTATTTTATATAAATTTATTTATTTTGTAGTTGGTGATACTTTAACATCTGCTAATGGTGGATTCAAAGTATAATCATATTCCGGAGTATAATTCATAGCTTTTAACTGATCTCTAAAATAAGTCTCATATACTGCCTTAGCTATATTAGCACCAAAATATCCATGTCCACCATCATATAAAACTGTACAAACAGCTATTTGAGGATCATCAAGAGGTGCAAAAGTCACATAAACACCAAAAGCTTCACGTCCATACTCGCTTTGATCTTGCCTAAAGGTAGCTGTACCTGTCTTACCACCTGATGATATTGGGAATTTATTCATCACCGAACTCGCTGTACCGGCATCAGCTGTATTAGCCATATTCATTCCCAGTTTTATGGCAGCTAGATTTTCTGGAGAAATATCTATTTTATTTAATACTTCTGGTTTAAATTCTTCAACTACCTTACCATCTTTATCTGTAATTTTATCTACTAAATGTGCTTTATATCTAGTTCCACCATTAACTACTGTAGAGATATATCCTACTAATTGTAATGGGGTAAAAGTGTCCATACCTTGACCTATAGCACCATATGCTATCTGAGTCGCACTCATAAGCTCTGTGGAAACAGAATATATTACATAGTTAGCTATTTCACGAGCTGCTGAATTAACGGCACTTTTCGCTGAAACATTAGAATTACTAACACTTTGTTGATATGTTGGTGAATTATCATATATTTCTTGAACTGCTGGTATCAAAGCTTTATAGAAATTATCAAAATCTCCTCTGATATCTTTAGTTCCTACTTGATTAAGCTCATCTTTCACCATTTGCTTAACTTTCTTCTTTGCATCAGCAAGCTTATCACTATCATCTGTATTTAATCCCAAATCCATTTTCACAATAGATTGCCTACCTGGAAACGCTCCACTTTTAGCATAATCAACAAGGTTAAAGTTTATTAAATTTATAGTATTATTTTTAAAAGATTGGAAGTTATATACTTGCCCAAAGTTTTCTGGTATTTCAATTCCAGTTCCAGACTTTTGTGTTCCATTAGGATCAGAACCTAAGCCTGTTTGCCATGCATACTTTGCTAACATATCTAATCCTTGTACCTTTTGAGCAATGGTTGAATCCTTCTCACTTGGAGCATATTTCTTATACATCCTTATTGCAGCATTATAGTAATAGTAGTTACTTGATACTGCAAGAGCTCTCTTTAAATCAGTCATTGCTGGAGTAGCCTCATCCTCTGGCTTAGTATCTCCAAATATATCTGTATTGAGATCATAGTATTTTTTAGTCTGTATTGTATAACCTGGGGTAATTACTCCCTCTTGTAATGCTGCTACAGAGGTTAATGGTTTAAAGGTTGATCCAGGCGGAGTTAATCCAAAAGTTGCATAATCATATAATGGCTTAGGATAAAGATCATATCTATCTTCCCTAATCCCATCTTTATTTTTAGGAAATAAGTCATCAACAGTTTTATTTAACCCTTGCCTTAATATAAAATCACTAGCAAAAGCCTCATATTGCTCATTTCTAGGGAAATATTGTTTTGATATTTCTTGAGTTAATGCACCAGGGGTAGAAAATATATTAGGATCAAAACTAGGATAACTAGCTAAGGCCAATATTCTTCCTGTTTTAACTTCTTGAACTACTACTGCCCCTCTTGTTGCATTCGTAAGATCTACAGACCCGTTTACATCATTAGTTACTTTCGCATCTCGTAAATTTTGCAGTGTGCTTTGCAAACTTTTTTCTGCAGAATATTGAATATTCTTATCTATTGTTAAGTGTACATTCATACCTGGAGATGGTTCAAGCTTAAATAATTCTTCAGTTTTTCTTCCCTTTGAATTTACCTTAACTGTTGTTCCACCTTTTGTTCCTTTTAAGATACTCTCAAAAGCAGATTCAATTCCTGCTTTTCCAATCTTATCAGTACTTACATCATATCCTTTTTCTTCATATCTTGCCTGCGTTCCACCATCTATAGAACCTATATATCCTAATACGGCGGAAGCAACGCTCCCATATGGATAAGATCTAACAGGTTCAGTAGATACATCAATACCAGGTAAATCATTTAGCCTTTGGTAGAAAATAAATGATGTCTCTTTTTTAATGGTTGCTAAAGTTACTGGCTTATAACCTTTAAAACTCTGCATCTTTATTGCATCTTTTACTACCATATATTTTCTGACATCTTCTAAAGAGTAACTTTTAAGAAGCAACGCTAAAATTTCTTTTCCACTCATTGCTTGATACTTTTTAGTTTCATCCTTTGAAGCTGGCTTAAGCATTTCATACATATTATAGCTTTCTATCATATAATAAAAAGTATCCTCTGGAGAATACTTATATATAGCTTCATCCAATTGGTTCTGCTCTGATGAAGTTAGATCCGAAGTCTTCTTAGGAAAAAGTTTCTTCTTTAACTTATCATCTAATCCTCTATCTTTTTTAAATCTTATATTTAAAGCTTTTATAGATTCAGCATCACTAACATTAAAATCAAAGTAATAATTTTTATTTGCATCTATTTTTAGTTGCATATCATCTTCGATTTTTTCACCATTATCATTTAGAATTTTAAAAGTTTTGTTCATTGTATCATAGAAGCTTGCATTTGATTCATCTGTAGATGTAAATGTAATTGTATAACTTTGTACATTAGTTGCAAGTATATTTCCATTTTCATCATATATGATTCCTCTTGGTGCATTTTCAGCTACAAATCTTCTTGACCTATTGTTAGACATATCTTTATAGTCAGCATATTTATATACTTGAAGATATATCAATTTTCCCAATATTACTCCAAAAATAATGAACATTATAGAAATCAGCGCTGTATATCTATTAAAAAACTTATTTTTTTTCTTATTCATATAATCACCTTTTAATTAAATTTCCAAGGATTTTTCATAAAACTCTTCTCTGTAAAATTATATATTTTTCTATAAAAGATAAAAGCAAGCACAGTATTCATAGCTGTCATCACTATCATATTTTGAAAGTAAATGTTCATTTTCATAAAGAAAAGAACAATATATACTACTAGAAACTTAATTACAGTTGCTCCTAGCACTGTCAGTATTGGTATAGTTTTTCTATTTTTAAATATATTTTTTCCTACTAATGCTGCTAGTAAACATACTATTAGATTTATAAGCGAATTTACCCCAAAAACATTTCCAAAGAAAACATCTTGCAATATTCCAGAATATACTCCCATAAAAACAGCTTCCCAAGGGCCTGTAATAAGAGAATAACAAATTGCAAATGTAAATAGCAAACTTCCATAAGCTCCTTTAATAGCGAAGGAGGGAAGAATAGTATTGTCAAAGATAAAAAGCAAAAGTCCTATTAAAATAAGTACTACTCTCTTCATATTTTATTGTCCATCACTCTCTATTTTTCTTTTTTCTTTTGGAATCATTATAAATAATTCCTCAAGCTTATTAAAATCTACAAATGGTTCAATTGTAGCACTTTTACTTACTTTAACCTTATCTTCTTCAACACTTAATACCGTACCGATTCTAATATTTTTAGGATAAATGCTTCCAAGACCAGAGGTCAAGATAACATCACCCTTTTTAATCTGAGAATCTACTGGTATATTATAAACCTTTGCTAATAATTTGTTTTGTGAATCCTTATATCCTTTTACTATTCCTATAGTATCCTCGGTACTTTCTATTTTAGCAGCTATTGCAATATTTTCATTAACTAATGATTGTACAATAGCCCAATTACTTCCTATTGATGTAACTTGGCCAACTATTCCTTTCGAAGCCATTACTGGCATTCCTTTTTCCAATCCATCTTTACTTCCTTTATCAATTACATATCCTGATAGAAAACTATCTCCACTGTATCCGATTATATTAGTTCCTACTACACTATATCCTTCAATTTGATTTGCAAAATTAACTACATCTCTTAATCTTTCATTTTCACTTTTTAAACTATTATACTCTACAAGTTTATTATTAAGTTCCGCATTTTCTTTTGCTAACTTTTTATTTTCTTCCTTTACTTCAGAAAAATTATAAAAGAAATCTGCAAATCCCTTAAATTTTTCTGTTACCGTATATGCTATCTTTTGTATTGGATTTAACGCCGACCCTGCACCACTTTCAAATATACTCTTATTTTGACTTTTGAAGGTATATACAATTATTGCTAAAAAGCCAACTGACAGCACTATAATAGTTACTGCCAGTTTGTTTTTTAAAAATTTCATTGATTAATTAACCTCTTTGTTGCTTAGCTAAATAATCAAAATCTTCTAGAGCTTTTCCAGCTCCAAGAGCTACGCAATCAAGTGGTGATTCTGCAATATGTACAGGCATATGAGTTTCATGGTTAATTAAGGCGTCTAATCCCTTTAATAATGCTCCCCCTCCAGCTAGCATGATACCTTTTTCCATTATATCTGATGCTAATTCTGGTGGTGTTTTTTCTAAAGTTGTTTTAATTGATTCAATTATTGCAGCTACTGGTTCTTTTATCGCTTCTCTTACTTGAACTTCACTTACTTCTATAATTTTAGGAAGACCTGTAATTAAGTCTCTTCCTTTGATTTCCATAGACTTTTCAACTTCTTCTGTTTTAAATGCTGAACCTAATTCCATTTTTATTGTTTCAGCTGTTCTCTCACCAATCATTAAATTATATTCTCTTTTAATATAACTAATAATTGCTTGATCTAATTCATCTCCAGCAACTCTAAGAGATTTTGCAGTAACTATACCTCCTAAAGATATAACTGCAACTTCAGTAGTTCCTCCTCCGATATCAACAATCATACTACCAGTTGGTTCTGAAACAGGAAGGCCTGCACCAATTGCAGCAGCCATAGGTTCTTCCATCAAAATTACATCTCTTGCTCCTGCAGCTTTAGTAGCTTCTTCTATAGCTCTCTTTTCAACTTCTGTTACTCCTGATGGATAACAAATTATTATTCTTGGACTTGCAAAAGCACTTTTGCTAGTGATTTTTTCAATAAATTTTTTGATCATTGTTTGAGTAATATCAAAATCAGCAATAACTCCATCTTTTAATGGTCTTATAGCTACAATATTTCCTGGAGTTCTACCAATCATTTGTTTCGCTTCTGCTCCAACTGCTAATGGTTTCTTAGTGTTATTATTTATAGCTACAACGGATGGTTCTCTTAAAACCACTCCTTTTCCTTTAACAAATACTAAAGTGTTTGCTGTTCCTAAATCTATTCCCATGTCTTTCGTCATTCCAAATAATCCCATTGTTATTCCCCTTTCAATTTATATAATGGATTTTTCTTTTAAGCTTACATAAGTATTATTCCCTATGATAATGTGATCTAGTAGATCAATTCCCATTATCTTACTACATTCTTTTAACCTTAAAGTAATGTTTATATCTTCCTTACTTGGAGTTGGATCCCCTGAAGGATGATTATGACATATAATAATTGAAGCTGCATTATTCTTTAACGCTTCAGAAAACACTTCTCTTGGATGAACTATTGATGAATTTAAAGTTCCTTTAAATACCTCTTTAATAGAAATTATATTATTCTTAGTATTTAACATTACTAGCTTTAAAACTTCTTGTGAAAGTTTACTCATCTCATTCATAAATAAATCTGCTACAATTTTAGGTTCTTTGATCCTTATTTCATCCTTAATTCCTTTATGAGAATTAATTCTTTTAGATAATTCACATAGTGCCATAAGTCTTGAAGCCTTTGCTTTTTTTATGCCATTAATTTTCAGAAAATCATCTACTCCAGCTGAAATAATTCCATTTAAGCCATCTACTCTTTTAAGCACATTGGAGCTTAAATCCATGACACTTTCATTTTTTGTACCACATCTCAATATTAATGCTAATAGTTCAACATTTGATAAGGTCTCTGCACCATATAAAAATAATTTTTCTTCTGGTCTTTCATTTACAGGCAAATCTGTAATTCTTAGATTGTTTTTCATCTAAGTGCTCCTTCACTAACAGATTCCCTATCCCCCTACATTATTTCCTTAATAATCTTACTTAATCTATTAAGTGGCAAACCTACAACATTGTAAAAACACCCATCTATTTTCTCAACAAAAATCCCGCCATGACCTTGAATACCATAAGCTCCTGCTTTATCCATAGGTTCATTGGTTTCAACATACGATAGTATTTCTTCATCACTTAATGCTGAGAAATAAACTGTTGTGCATACAGCATCTTGAATGATTTTAGAACTGCTCGAGTTTATAACTGTGATACCAGAATAAACTTTATGCTCTCTTCCACTTAACATTTTTAACATATTTACTGCTTCTTGTTTATCTTTAGGTTTTCCTAAAATTTTTCCATCTATGCTAACGATAGTATCTGCTGCAATAATTAAGGAATCCTTTATTGAACTTTTCGAGATTTCCTTAGCTTTCCCATAAGATAGTGTTTTTACATATTCCTCTAAATTTCCTGAAAAAACTACACTATCCTCATCAAAGTTACTTACAACAACTTCAAACTCTTCAAAAAGTCTAAAAAGAAGCTCTTTTCTTCTCTCTGAGGCAGATGCAAGAATAACCTTCATCTTCATCACCTCCTAAACAGATATTGGTTTTAATACGGTCTACACTTTTTTAAATTATCCAACCAAATATATAATTTAAAGAAGTCTATACTATACCTATGGTAAATATTATTGACAAAAATATAACTTTTATAACAATTCAAGGTCAAAATCCCTTTATGTATAAGCATTTTTACAGTAATTTAC
Source organism: Clostridium sp. YIM B02551 (assembly GCF_022324735.1). Classification (NCBI taxonomy): domain Bacteria; kingdom Bacillati; phylum Bacillota; class Clostridia; order Eubacteriales; family Clostridiaceae; genus Clostridium; species Clostridium sp. YIM B02551. The sequence goes on from NZ_JAKGTF010000002.1 coordinate 163,386, forward strand.
CTAATATAGTTTAACATTTATAAATATTTTATACAAGTGAGTTTCTCTATTTTAAGGAATTTTTAACCGTATTGAAACCTTTTTACATCTTGCCTATGAATGATATTCCTTTTTATACCATTTAGGGCTATAAAGTTGATTTTTTAAGTATATTTTATCAATAAAGACACCTCTAGAAATTAATCTTATTCTAGAGGTGCCTCATCTATTCTAAAAATATTATATTAGTTGCTTTTGTATGGTTCTATTAACTTATCTAAAAATCCCATTTCACCTTGGATTTTATCCTTAGTAAAATCATTAGGAAGACTTGCTATATGTGTCTTTATATCCTTGATTTCTTTTGCTTTATCTCCCTTTTCTTCAAAAGCAGATGCCCATTTCTTAAATTCATCAGTATTAACACTTTTAACTGATGAATCATTTATACTATTTATCATCTTTAGATATCCATCAACTATACCACCAATTAGCGAATCATAATAATCTGATCCATTTATATTTATTTTTAACTTAATTGCATTTACTCCTAAACCATCTAATTTGTTTTTTACTTCATCACCTTTTCCTACTTGGTAAATACCTGCAATTACTCTGAATTTACTATCATCCTTAACAACATATACTGGAACTTGATCTTTTATTTTATTTTGGATATCTATCGCATTTTCTTCTTTGCTATAATAACCACACTGTACTATTTCGAAATTCTTATAGCTTTTAGCATCCCCATTACTTGCATTTGCTGAACTACTTTTTTTAATCAGGTTAAAACCTTTAGGAAAAGAGAACCCTCCACCAAAAATAGCATTAGCAATTGCAGTCCCTATAACTAAGGCAATTATAACTATTGTAATAACATAGCCAAATGATCTTGCTCCTTTATTACTCTTCTTTTTATAATTGTACCGTGTATATCTCATAACACCACCTCCAAAATCAATCTTCCTTAAATATTATTATGTTAATTAGTAAAATATGATATATATATAGTAAAAAAAATAAGCTTGAATATTTTTCAAATATTCAAGCTTAACTATTTAAAAGGAAACCCTTTTTTAATCACATTAATTTATATAACTAGAAAATGACTTTAGTTATAATTATCTTATTATTCTTCTTGCTCCAGCATATCTACTTGAGTAATAAGCTTCATTCAACGAACTTACAGTAACAGTTTTTCCCGATGAAGGCGCATGAAGAAAATCTCCTCCTCCAACGTAAATACCCACATGACTTATTGAACCATAAGTGTTAAAGAATACTAAATCCCCTGGTCTTAAACTTGACCTAGATACTGGAACTCCCATTGAAAATTGTGATCCAGTGTAGTGTGGTAATGAGTACCCAAATTTCGCAAACACATACATTGTTAATCCTGAGCAGTCAAAACTTCTTGGACCTGCTGCTCCAAAAACATATGGTCTTCCGATAAAATTGTACGCATAAGAAACAACACCGCTTCCTGCACCGCTTCCACTATCCCCTCTTGATGCTACATAACTAGAACTTGTTGAACTTGTTCCCTCTTCCTTCTTTGGTGAAACGATAGTTTTTTTAACTTTTAACTGACTAGTTTTTAAAACTACCCCTTGAGTTGAATTTCCTGTGGTGTCAGCTTTTGGTTTCATGGCCTTAAAACTTGTTGCCGTAAGCAAAGCTACTGTTAAAAGCAATGCTTTAGTAATAGTTTTACGCTTCTGATTCATACACTTTCCCCTCTCTTAATTGGTAAATACCCTATAATTTATAATCTCCCTAAGTAAACATTTTCATAAACAAATCTTCCAAAGTTTTCATGAAAACAACTCACTTTATTATTATATGAAATTATGTAACTTAGGTCAAGCTTAAAAACTCTAAAAATTTCTAAGTATTAACTACACAATTATTATATCTTTTCCCTAAAAACTCTACAAAATTCCTAAATTAATTATTTTAGGGACATTTGATAGAAATATTGACAATCGACTTATTCTTCTTTTTAGTCTTAGAAAATTCTAATAAATCCATAATATTTATGAATTCCAAATAAAAAATAAGTTTGGAAAATCCAAACTTATTTTCTATAATTCTTCTTATTCTGCTATTCCATAATAACATCTTTTTGGTGAATTTATTTTTCCTTCTGCTTTTAATGTCTTAAGTGCTTTGTCGACATCTTTTTTGTCTAATCCTGATTTTTCAGCAATTTCTCCACCTTTTAAAGCTTCACCTGAATTTCTTAAAGTCTCTAATACTTTTTCATTAATATCCATATTTATCCCTCCTAAGTTTACTTAATTTATATTATAACTTAGTTTTCTAGTCAGTCAATAATATTTATCTATTAATAAATATTATTATTTTATTTCTCCTAATACTCTGATTAAATATTCCCAGAATCTTTTTACAGATGAAATACTCATATGTTCATCTGGAGTATGAATGTCATATAAATTTGGTCCAAAACTAATCATATCCATATCATCTCCAAGTTTCTCCATAAATAATCCACATTCTAAACCTGCGTGTATAGCAATTATTTCTGGTTTTTCTCCTGTCATTTCAACATAAATCTTTTCACTAAGATTTCTAATTTTTGATTCTTCTCTGTATTGCCATTCAGGGTAATAACCAGATATTTCTGTTTCTGCTCCTAAACTATCAGCTAAAACTTTTACCTGATTTATTATTTCATCCTTAAGAGATGCTACTGAACTTCTAAGTGCTAAGCTATAACTTACTGCTTTATCATCAGTAACTACAACTCCTAAGTTTAGCGAGCTTTCTACTAAATCTTTTATATTCATGCTCATAGTTTGAATACCATTAGGCATTAAATATAGAAGTTTTACTGCTCTATTTGTAGATTCTGCATCAAACACATTTTTTATCTCTTTATTAGACTCAACAACAGAAACATTTACATCAGGATCTTGAGCACTTAATTCATTTTTAAATATCTTATTAAATTCTACAACTCTTTCCTTAACTAAAGAAATATCAGCATTAGAAACATATATTTCTGCATCTATTTCTCTTGGGATTGCGTTATCCTTTGCTCCTCCATTTAAGGAAACAATATTAAAATCAACCTTACCTAGAAGATCTATAAGTATTCTTCCAGCCAATTTATTTGCATTTCCTCTTCCTTTGTCTATTTCTTGACCAGAGTGTCCGCCCTTTAACCCTCTAACTGATATTTCTAAAAGACTTCCATCTTTTTTAGCTTCAGTCCATTCAATTTTTGAGGTAACGTTTGCTTTAGCTCCGCCTGCACAAGATACTAATAATTTTCCTTCTTCTTCTGAGTCAATATTAAGAAGTATTTTACCACTAAGATTCTTGCTATCTACAGCCATAGCACCACCCATACCTCTTTCCTCATCAGTTGTAATTAATACCTCTAATGCTGGATGAGCAATGTCTTTTGATGCTAATATAGCTAAAGCATATGCAACTGCTATTCCATCATCTGCTCCAAGAGTAGTTCCTGTTGCATAAACATAGTCTCCTTCAATTCTTAGCTTAATTGGATCTTTTTCAAAGTCATGTATTGTATCCTTATTTTTTTCGCATACCATATCCATATGTCCTTGAATTATTACTGTAGGTGCATTTTCATACCCCTTAGTAGCTGGCTTTTTTATAATTACATTTAAAGCAGAATCTTGAATACTTTCAAGTCCTAAGGATTTACCAAAATTCAATAAGTAGTCACTTATTGCCTTCTCATTTCCTGACCCTCTAGGTATTTTTGAAATCTCCTCAAAATAATAAAAAACATTTTTTGGTTCAATTGCGTCTAAAACTCTCATTTTTATACTTCCTTTCAATGAAAATATGCTAGAATATAAATATATTCTTTGTAAAAAGCATACCATAATTTACGTCAGATAAAAAGGCTGCTTAAATACATATTATGTTCATTTTTATAACTTTTAGTAGTCTTAGATAAATAATCCTGTGAATATTATAATTAATCTGAGAGGTGTTTTTATGCAAAAAACAAAAATGATTTTTACAATTGGACCGGCATCTAATAACGAAGAAATATTAAGGGAATTTATTAAAATTGGAATGAGCGTAGCAAGACTCAACTGTTCTCACGGAACACAAGATGATCACAGAAAGAATATCAATATCCTAAAAAATTTAAGAGATGAATTATCTACTCCTACAGGTATTCTTCTTGATATTAAAGGCCCTAAAATAAGAACTCATAATTTTGTTAATGATGTAGCAAAATTAAAAAAAGGAGATAAATTTTCATTTTTTTGCTCAGATGAAATTTTAGGAGATAATACAAAATGTTCTATCTCTTATGAAGAATTATATAAGGATATACAAGTTGGAGGTACAATTCTTGTAGATGATGGGCTTCTTGAGTTTAAGGTTTTAGAAGTTCGTGACAAAGAAATAATAACTGAAGTAATTATTGGTGGGGAAATAAAGAGCCATAAAGGAGTTAATGTTCCTTATGTAAAAATTAAACTTCCAGCTCTTACAGATAAAGATAAGGCTGATATTGTCTTTGGATGTAAAGAAGAGGTTGACTTCTTTGCAATATCTTTTGTAAGAAAGGCTGAAGATATAGTAGAAGCTAGAAAATTACTTAATGAAAACAATGGTGAAAAAATCAAACTAATTGCTAAAATAGAAAGCCAAGAAGGTGTGGATAATATTGATGATATTATTCAAGTGACTGATGGCGTTATGGTTGCAAGAGGTGATATGGGTGTTGAGATTCCTATAGAAAGAGTTCCTATATTACAAAAGCAAATAATAAAAAAATGTAATGCAGCTGGCAAGGTTGTAATTACAGCTACTCAAATGTTAGACTCAATGATTAAAAACTCTAGACCTACAAGAGCTGAAGCCTGTGATATCTGTAATGCTATTTTTGATGGTACAGATGCTATTATGCTTTCTGGAGAAAGTGCAGCTGGTGCTTATCCTCTTGAAGCTGCTAGAACAATGAGTAGAATAGCATTAGAAGCTGAAGCAAATTTTGACTATGTGGGCTTTACTTCAGACCTAAGGGAACCATCTTTATCAGCATTTGAGGATGCTATAAGTTATACAGCTTCAAGAACAGCAAATATATTACCTACTAAGGCTATAGTTGCTGCAACCAAAAGCGGGGCTACTGCACGATTAATTTCTAAATATAAACCTAGATGTCCAATTGTTGCAATAACTCCATATGAAAATGTTAGAAGGAGTTTATCACTTAACTTTGGAATAATACCTGAGTTATGTGAAATGTTTAATACAACTGATGACATAATCAATGAAGCTAGAGAGAGTGCTCTTAGACTTAATTTAGCTGAAAAAGGTGATAACATATTAGTAGCAGCAGGAATGCCTACAACCCACGTTGGTGGAACTAATATGCTTAAGATTGAAAAGCTATAATAATTTTAAAAATAAAAAAGAGGCTAAGCCTCTTTTTTATTTTATTTAAAACTTAAAATCTTTGAAAAGATTTGCTAAACTTTCCCCTTCAAAAGTATCATTGAATTTTTCATATTCTCTTGATTTTTCAGCTGCATCTTTTATGCTTAAACTTATCTTTTTATCATTTAAGTTTACATCAAGAATCTTAACCTTAATTTCTTGACCAATTGTTAACACATCAGAAGCTTTTGCAATGTTCTCCTCAGATATTTCTGATATATGAACTAATCCTTCAACTCCTGGGAATAATTCTACAAATGCACCGAAGCTAGTAAACTTAACAACTTTTCCACTAACTACATCATTTATCTTTAATGTTGTAGCTGTATCTTGCCAAGGATCTTTTTTGACATCTTTTAATATTAGTGAAAGTCTTTCTTTCTCTACATCAAAATCACCAACAAAAACCTCAACTTTTTCTCCTTCTGAAACTACTTCTTCAGCTCTATTGACTCTTCCCCATGACAGATCAGACAAATGAATTAAGCCTTCAATTCCTCCGATATCAACAAATGCTCCAAATTTAACAATTCTTGTGACTTTTCCTTCTCTTTTCTCACCCTTCTTGAGTGAATTCCAAATAGCTTTTTTATTTTCATTATAAGCTTCTTCTTCTATAACTCTTCTAGACGCAACTATATTTTTTTCTCTTTTATTAAACTCTATTATTCTAACTTCTAATTGCTTACCTATTAAAGTTGCAATATTGTTTTCTCTCTTTCTTGAAACTTGTGAAGCCGGCAAGAATATTCTTATTCCTTTGTAGCTTGCTACAAGTCCACCCTTAACTTCTTCTTTTACTGTTACATTTAATGATTTTTTAGTTTCAAAGGAATCACTAATCTCATCCCAAACCAATATTTCATCGGCTCTTTTCTTAGATAACACTACATTTCCTTCTCCATCATCTAAACTTAAAATCATTACTTTTATTTTATCTTGAGCTTTTAACAATTCGCTTATAGAAAAGTCCTCATAAGATACCTCTTCTTTTTTTATAATTCCATCCTTATAATAGTTTATATTAACCATTACCTCATCTTGGCTTACAGATATAACTTCACCTGATATTATATCTCCTTTATTAAGGCGCTTTACATCATAATCCTTAAGTAATTCACCCATTGACATTGAGTTATTTTCTTCATTATTCATAATACCACTCCAAACTTTTCAATAATAAATAAAGTCACACTAATATTTTAAATCACCTTTTATTTTATTACAATTAATAATATTTATCACCCTATTATTTAATAATATAATACTTTTGTTCCCTTGGATTATACTAATTTCTTATGCTATAATTTTAGATATAAATATAATGCAAAAATTATGCTACATCTCATGGAGTAACCCTTAGGTGAAGTGACATGTAAATTCTTTAATGCATTATATATAAAATAAATATTTATAACTTTTTGAATTAGTTAGAAATTTCAAGAAATACTTAGATCGATAGAGTATATAAAAGTTATTTTAAAATTTTGATTTTATTCATTGTTAGATAACCTAAAATGATTTATTTATTAACTTGTTAAGTGGTATTATATACTATATAATACTTACATAGACTAATTCTTTCAGTAAATGCTATTTCGGGGGTGAGCTTATTAAGAATAAAAAACGTAATCTGATTATAACAACTATTTTGACTTTCATTTTTATTTTTACTTCAATATCACTTGATGTTGGAAATATTTTAAACAGTGGAATTAAAGGTTCTGTTGTCTATGCTAAAGGAAAAAGCGGTTCATTTAAATCCAGTTCATCAAAATCCTCTTCAAGTGGATATAAATCAGGTTCATTTTCAAGTGGTGGAAGTTCTCCATCAAAATACAAATCAAGTTCTTCTAGTAGTTCTAGTTCATCTTCAGGTGGATATAAGACAGGAGGATTTACTAATAGCAAACCAAAAGATAATAGTACTCAAAGTACTGAGAGTAGTAGTTCAAATAATAACAAGAATTATAGCGGTTCTGGAGGCAGAAGTAGCTTTTGGGCTTGGATACCATTCATAGGAAGTGGATATCATTCAAATTACTCTACAAGTTTTTTAGGATATCACTCAAGTCCAATATCTATGATCTTCAAAACAATAATTGCTATAGTTGTAGTAGTATTGGTAATCTACGTAATTAAAATGATTAAATTTTAGGAGGTAACTTACAAATGGGAATATTTAATAGGATGTCAAATATGTTTAAAGCAAAGGTTAATAGTACATTGGATGAGATGGAGAATCCAATAGAATTACTTGATCAAAAATTAAAGGATATGGAAGAACAACTATCTAAAGCAAAACTAAATTCAGCACAAATAATAGGCAATGTTCAAGCAATTAAAAAGAATATGGATACAGCTCAAAGAGAAGCTGCTGATTTTGATGAAAAAGTAAAACTTGCCCTTTCAAAAGGAAATGAAGATCTTGCTAAAAGAGCTTTACAAAAGAAATTAGATGCAGATAAGAAATATGAAGGCTTAAAAACCAGCTATGAAACTGCTAAAGTTCAAGCTGAAGCAATCAAGAAAAACTTAGTTGCTTTAGAAGATGAAATACAAAAAACAAGACAATATAGAGATGAAGCTGCTGCAAGATACTCTACAGCTCAAGCTTCTGAAAAAGTAAATGAAATCTTAGCTAATGTTCAAACAAAAAGTAATTCTATCCAAATAGATTCTATAGAAAGAAAAATTCAAAGAACAGAAGCTAAGGCTAATGGCCTAGCAGAACTAAGAGAAATTGATGATTTTGATTCACAATTTGAAAAACTTGAAGAGTCAGATTTAGATTTAGAGCTAGAAAAATATAAAAATGGTACTGTCTAATAATTTTACTTTAGGTTTGGTGAGTATTAATGAATAGCGATTTCGAAATAATTACTAGAGAAAAAGAAACATGGGGGAAAATATATACAGACATATTTTATGCAATAGATAATATTTCTCCCTTCCTTCCTGAAGACTTTTTAAAAAAGAAAAAGTTTTATGTTAAGGGTAAAGTTCTAAAAGATTTTATTAATCTTTTAGAAGAAGAGGAGCAAAAGGGAAATAAGAAAGGTTTTTTCAATAAATTTTCTTCTCCAAACCTTAGCTCAATTAATAATTTCAAAGCACAAAATAAAGATACATTAACACAATTAGAGAACTGTTCAAAATGTGCTTGCCTAAATTGTGTTGTAGAATGTTCATTCAAGACTTGTTCTGGATGTAGAAGGAATTCTTATATAAGGACTTGTGATCATTCTAAAATTAATGTCAGACTTCATAGTGGGTTTACTTTGGACCTTACAAATAACGATACTGGTAAAGAAAATAGGTTTAAAGTTCTCGCAACCTTAGAAAATTGTGAGAAGGAACAAGAATATATAATAATCCAAAACATAATGGATAGCAACGATAGATATATTCTATATTTATATCCTGGTATCAAAGAAGACACCTACGGAGAAATTACTGACGAAGAAGAGTTTGATTTAATCGCAGAAAGTTTTGAGAGTATAGAAGCTTAATGAAATTTCTATAGAAAAAAAGAGGCATTAGCCTCTTTTTTTTATTTATTATATTCTGATATCTTCTCTGCAATCTCATTTAGGTATTCCCATCTCTCGTACTTTAAAGCTAATTCTTCCTCAATCTCTTCTTTTTCCTTTAATAGCACTTGTAGCTTTCCGTAATCTGTTACAGTCTTTGATATTTCCAGCTCTATTTCTTCTAGCTTCTTTTCTATTTTTTCAATTACTCCATCAATTTCTTCATATTCTTTCTGCTCATTATATGAAAACTTTGGTCTTTCATCTTTATTTTTCTTTCTTTCCTTTTGAACCTTTTGTTCTTTAGGAATTTCAACAGATTTTAACTCTCTTTTTATAAGATAATCGCTAAAATTACCTGTATATTCACTAATTATTCCTTCTCCTTCATATGCAAAAATCTTATGACATAATCTATCAAGGAAATACCTGTCATGGGATACAATTATAAGTATACCTCCAAAGTCATCAAGAAAGTCCTCAAGTATCTGCAAGGTTTCTATATCTAAATCATTTGTAGGCTCATCTAATATCAGCACATTAGGTGCTTCCATAAGAACTCTTAATAGCTGTAATCTTCTTTTTTCTCCTCCTGACAATTTACCTATTGGAGTATATTGCATGGTTCCATCAAACATAAATCTTTCACACATTTGTGAAGCTGTTATATTAACCCCATTAGAAACTGGAATTACTTCTCCTCCTTCTCTTACATAGTCGATCACTCTAATACTTTCGTCCATCTCAGAGCTATCTTGGGAGAAGCAACCTAACTTTACTGTTTCTCCAATTTCGATATTTCCACTATCAAGTTCAATCTTATTTGCAATAAGGTTTATCAAAGTGGTTTTTCCCATTCCATTACTTCCAACTATTCCAACCCTATCACCTTTTTTAAATATATATGAGAAATTGTTTATTAGTAGTTTATCCCCAAAGGATTTACTAATATTATTTATTTCTATAGATTTATTGCCTAGTCTAGTTCCTATTAAGCTTAACTCTACATCTCCCCTAGGTTCAATATATTCATAGTTTACCAATTCATCAAACCTTTGAAGCCTTGCTTTTTGTTTTGTTGTTCTTGCCTTAGCACCTCTTTTAACCCACTTTAATTCCTTCTGAATAAGGCTGGCCCTTTTCTCTTCTTGGCTCTTCTCTATATCAAGTCTCTCACTCTTTTTTATAAGAAAATCTGAGTAATTACCTTGGTAACTATATATCTTTCCCCTATCTAATTCTATAATTCTATTTACAACTCTATCAAGAAAATATCTATCATGAGTAATCATTATAAGTGCGCCTTTTCTAAGATTAAGATATTCCTCCAACCATTCTATACTATCACTATCCAAATGGTTTGTAGGCTCATCTAAAAGAAGCAGGTCGCAAGGAGTTATTAATGCTGAAGCAAGTGCAACTCTTTTCTTTTGCCCTCCAGATAAAGTGCCTACCTTTTGATGGTAATTTCTTATTCCTAACTTGTTTAGTATTATCTTTGCGTCACTTTCTAGCCCCCAAAGATTTAAATCTTCAATTTCCCCTTGAAGTCTTATAAACTTTTCCTGATTATATTCTTCTCCTGCTTCTAAAGAATTAAGAATATCCTCATATTCTCTCAGTAATTTCATTTCTTTAGAATCTCCCTTAAAAATCTGCTCTAACACAGTGGCCTCTGGAGTAAAGTTTTGACTTTGTGATAAGTATTCAATTCTAATGTTTTTAATTTTAGAAATATCTCCATCAAAGAACTCTTCTTTTCCTCCAATTATTTTTAAAAGTGTTGACTTTCCAGCACCATTTATACCTATTAATCCTATTTTATCTCCTTCATTTATACCTAATGAAATATTATCTAATAGAATTTTTTCACTATAACTTTTGTTTATATTTTCAAGATTTATTAAATTCATTATATGCTCCTTTATTTTCTTAGGATATTTTATTACTGATATTATAATACACAAAGCTAATTATTTTCTATAGGGTTTTAATTTCAACTAGTTTCCTATAAAAAACCCTATATAAAAATAAAGAAGGGATATTTCCCCTCTTTAAAACTATATATTCAAATTTATTATACTCTACTTCATAACCTTATCTAAAATAGATAATATCTCATCTATTTTTTCTTCAGCATCATATTCCCTTTTTATAGCTGCCTTAACGCAGTGTGTCATATGTTGTTTTAATATTAATTTATTAGCTTTTCTTAGAAGTGCTTGAACTGCAATAATTTGATTTGAAACATCAACACAGTATCTATCATCTTCTATCATTTTTATTATTCCTTCTATTTGCCCTTTTCCAGTTTTAAGACTTTGCAAAGCTTGTTTCTTTTCTTCGTTCATTCTTTTTTTCCTCCTGAACCTTAGTTATATTCAATGATAAACTAAAGCTGAGATTGCTTCATACTATTATAGCAATAATTAATTATATCACTTCTCTTTATTATCCCAATAAATGTTCCGTTATCATCTACTACTGGTACAAAGTTTTGACTTACCGCAAGAGATATTATACTTTCAATCGAAGAATTAATTGAGACACTTTTATGCTTTATTCTTCTAGGTATATCTTTAACTTTTACTGTATGAGTATTTTTAAAATTTAAGTCTGGGCTATTTTTAAGCTCCCATAACAAATCTCCTTCAGTAAGGGTCCCTACATATCTTCCACTTTTATCTATAAGTGGAATTGCTGTATAACCATGATGCTCCATTCTCTCCATTACCTGCCTCATAGTAGCGTCAACATTCTCGTAAATAACTTCATTCTTAGGTGTTAGAAAAAATGCTATATTCATACTCTTTCCCCTCAAAATTTAAAATAATCTGCTCTTATATTTTAACACATCTTAAATGTAAATGTTATACTTTTGATAATATATCTATAATGTAAATAAAATGTAATTTGTTTTTTCGAATTTATCAATTTACCTTTTGAAACTTATAAGAAACATCCATATATTCCATTTGATTTAAAGGAGTTTTAATTTCATTATAAACTTCTTTTCCTGTAAGAGTTTTTTTAATAATAACCTCATGTAGAATTTTACACCTACACTTTTTACAAGAATCTATACCCATAAACCTCCAATAAAATAACTTGAAAGGTTGTTCTAGTTCCATTGGATTTTTACATCTTGGGCAAGTCATGTTCACTCTACTATAATCAATTTTAAAAGCCTCTAAATTTTTAATAACTAATGCGGGCATATTAAAAATGTCATATACTATATAATTTTTTATAATTCTAGGATTATAAATTCTTTTAAATACTTTTGATGTATAATCCGCATCATTTAATGCATCATGTAACTTATTATCGTCACTTACCTGTATCTTTAATTCTAAAAGTGCATTTTTTAAACTTATAGATTTTTTATGAGCTAGAACCTTTGTACAATATTCCTGAATGTCTATATATTCTTTAAGCCAACTTATTTCTTTATAGCCATGAAAACTTGAATTTATTATAATTTCTGCTATATCATTTTTTGCCCAAGAGCATATTATATCGTCCTTTCCTATAAAAGCTCTCAGCCTATCCATTGCTTCGAAATACCCTAATCCATCACTAATATCCTCTTCTTGTATGCCTGTAATTTCAGTAATTTTTGGATTTAATATTTTAAAAGCTGTTGGCTTAATATAGAGCTTTAATTCTTCAGTTTTCTGCATAAACTTATCAAGCTTAACTGCTCCAATCTCTATTATCTCATTATCTATTTCTAGACTTCTTATATCTTTATTTTCTTCATAAAAATTCGGAAAATATTTGCTTATCTCTCCTAAGTTATTGAATTCTAAATCTATTATAACAAACCCCATTTTATCTCCTTTTTATACTACTCTACTTTAAAGGATCTATCCATTCTTTTTAATTATTCCAATTGCCACGCCTAAGATATTAGTTTCTTTCCCCGCTAGGTATATTGGATCATACTTATCATTCTCTGGCATTAATACAGGTACTTCACCATTAAGTTTTAATCTCTTTAGCGTTGCACTACCCTCTATATCTATTGCTACTATTTCATTATGATCCGCCATAGATCTTTTATTAATAGCAACTATATCACCATGAAATATGTTTGCATTTTCCATTGAGTCCCCTTTTACTCTAAGGAAAAATACTTCATTACTATTCTTTATCCATTCCTTAGGTAGATAAATCATTTCTTCTACCTCTTCATTCATAAGAATAGGTTCTCCAGCTGCTATGTTTGAAAATAACGGAAACTCCTTTATATCATTTTCCTTGTAAGTATATTCACTCTTTTCATTTTTTTCAACAATTTCATGTGTATTTATTGATGTATCTTTAAAAAACTTCCTTTTCACACCTTTGTTTATATCAATAAATTCATAATGTTCAATCGGATTCCACTCATTATAAAAGTTTTTGAACTGTTCATTGAATCTAAAAGTTTTTGATTTTATATTCTTAAATGGATTTATAACCATTTTTTCTTCACCCAAAATATAAACTATAGAACTATATTCCTGTGGTGTTAGTAATGAATCTATAAAGTTAATCTCTTTTAAACTTAGACCCTTACAGTTATCTAAAACTATATGAGTGTATATCCCTTTGGTTTTTTTTGAATACTCATGAGCATAATTCACTTCATCATATCTATCCATCAAGCCACTCTGTGCTAAATTTTCGTTATAAGAAGAAAGTAAATCATATATGGCTTCTCTTGTTTTAGAACCTTTGCCTATACGCCCTTCTCTACCTTTTCGTCTAGCCTCTAGATATTCGACCTTAGAAAATCCATTTGACTTAATCCATGTAAATTCATCTTTTAAAAATTTATAATCTACATTTTGAATAAATTTAGATTTTTTATATTCACTTTTTTTATCTTCATATATAGATTTTATTAAGTTTTCCTCTTCTTCAAAGGAGGCATACTTAAGTGAAAGCATTTTATCTCTTAAAAAACCTTGAGCAAACGAAGTAATTATATCCTCTAATGCTGCTACCTCTACTCCTTTGTTAAAATAAGAAAATAATGAGAAATATTTATTTTCAATCTCTGATTTTACATCTTGGTATAGTTCCTGAACCTTATCTTTTAAATTTTTCTCTGAAATAATATATATTATCTTTTCATCTGGAAAAAGTCTATAATTATTCTCTATATTAACTACTCTATATATTGCAGCTGTTGTTTTTCCTGTTAATTTTTTGCCTTTTAGAAATTGATATCCTAAACTTTTAGAATTCACAAATCTACTCTGACTCTTATTTAAATTCATTTTGTCCTCCTAATCTTTAGTACAGTAACTTCTTATACCATTATAACACACTATATGACCTAAAGTTCTGAGAACAAAGCTTAAAAAGATATGAAATTTATACTAATTTTTCGTTACTCAACTTCAAATATCTAGTCTAATTCCAGCCATCTTCATTAAATATTCTGCATTTCTAGTTGTACTTTTTCCTTCTCTAAGTTTATAGTCAAATCTAATTTCATTATCTACATAATACTCTCTAAAATGTAAATTTTTAATTCTTCTATCTTCTTGTTCAAGCTCGCACAATTCTAAATCATGAGTTGAAACTAATCCTTTAGCTCCCTTACCCATAAGCTGCTTTATAAGCATTTCGGCGCCAGTATGTCTATCTACTGAATTTGTTCCTTTAAAAATTTCATCAAGTAAGAAGAAAACTTTATTTTCATTTTCTGTTGCTCTTATTATATTTTTTACTCTTAATATCTCAGCATAAAAGGATGAGATTCCTTCTTCTAGATTATCCTTGGTTCTCATACAAGTATAAGGAATCATAACACCAAGCTTTAGAGCTCTGCCATTTACAGGCAATCCTAAGTAAGAAAACACCATATTAATACCTATTGTCCTTAAGAATGTACTCTTTCCTGACATATTTGATCCAGTAATAAGCGCTGTTTGAATTGGTTTAGTTAAATTAAAGGAATTCTTTATTCCCTGAGGCACAATTAATGGATGTGCTAAATCTTCTGCAACTATTTCATCTTCTTCAATTATCTCAGGAATCTTCCAGTTTTCATTATCAAAGTAAATGTTACTTAATGCTGATAAGGCTTCTATTTCACCTAATGCATCAAGCCAAAGTTCAACGTTATTTTTATTCTTAAGCTTCCACTTTTCTAATTTAGTCATAAGAACTAAATCCCACATTAGTAAGGAATTAAAAATCCAATAAATCATATTCCCTCTATCAAATAACATATCTCCAATAGCTGTTATTTCTTTCATCTCATTAGAAGCTCTTGTATTATCTTTTAAGATTCCTACTGCATTTAAATTAACTTCTTCTTTAAAGTCTTCCTTTTCGATGACTTCTATTGTCCTATAATACGAAGATAAATTGGTCTTAAAGGAATAAATCTCTTCTAATGCTCTTGCAATTTCCTTTTTCTTTAATGCTAGTATTCCTCCATTTACAATTAGCGCTAGTAAAAATAATGAAAAAGGCTTTTTAAAAACAATAACAGATATTAATATTGCAATTGAAATTACAGGCATTATAAATCTAATTAGACTAGCTTGTGGAGACAAAAACCACGAATTTTCTTCTTTGACCCAGCTAATAAAACTTTTTGTCTTTTCAATAGGACTTTTTCTAAGTAACGGTATAAATTCAAGTGTCTGTCTAAAATCAATCTTTTCTGCTAACTCTTTTAGAGCTTTTTGTTTTTTAGTAATTTCTTCAGCGGTTCTAGTTTCTGTGCTTGAAAGTATTTTTGCAAGCTTTTCTCTCCCATAAAAGGTTTTAGTAGTATTTATCCACTGAAAAAGCGAATTATCTCCAAATATGTCCAAATCATTTATAAAAGGGTGTTCTGAACTTAAATATTCTTCTCCCTTATCTTTAAACTCTTTCCATTCGCCTTTTGCTCTTTTTATATGTTCATTGTTTATCTCAATTAATAAATTAAATTCTTTAAGCTTTTCTTTTTCTTTTGTGTGAATATACGCAATAAATACAAATACCAATATCAATAATATTGAGGCTACAATAAAGGCAAATCCTTTTTGTTTTATTATATAATAAACAGAAATTCCAAATAAAATAAATATTATCCCTCTTATTAGTGCAATTCTATTTATACTTGAATTTACCTCATCTATTTTTTCACTTATTTTTTCAATATTTCCCTCATAAATCTTTTGACTACTCATAAAATCCCACCGTTTCTAATCTTACTTAAGTTTATCTCTATTAATACATTATACCCCAAAAATAAGTAAAAGAAGAGACATATATCCCTTCTTTTTCCTAATTTATTGAACTTAAACTATTATATATTCTATCCAAATTTTCTTTCATTGCATCTAAATAGTTCAAATTATCTTCTCTAGTTTCTAATGTATAAATTTTTTGTATTTTTGAACCTGATTCTCTCGATATTGTTTCAGCATCTTTTTCACTACCTGAATTCTCCATGAATATTGTATTAATCTTATTTGCTTTTGCATAAGTAACTATTTCAGCAAGCTTTTGAGGAGTATTTTCTCCCTCACCAAACAAATTTTCTAAAGATCTCTGCTGAAGATTAAAATCTCTACACAAGTATCCAAAAGCTTCATGAGACGTTATAAAATCTCTATTCTTAAGATCCTTAAATCTTTTTGTGTTATCATCATAAAGTTTTTGAAGTGAATTCTTATACTCTTTATATCTAGTTTCATAATACTCTTTATTTTTAGGATCTTTATCTTGTAGACTATTCTTTATATTCTCACATATCTTTTGAGCATCTACAAGAGAAAGCCAAGCATGTGGATCTGTAGCTCCATCAGTTTTTAACACATTAATTCCTTCTGTAGCTTCAACCAATTTAACTTTACTATCACCAATGTTATTCTTAACATCCTCAATCCAATCTTCTAATCCTAATCCACTATATATAAAAATATCTGCCTCGGTAAGTTTTGCAAAATCTTTGGTTTTTGGTTCAAAATCATGAGGTTCTGAAGTTCCTGGAACTAAACTTTCTACGTTTACTTTTTCTCCTCCGATGGCTTCAGTAAAATCTTTTAGTGGATTAAAACTCACCATAACATTTATTTTTCCATCACTAACTTCTTTTTTATTACTACAACCACTAAAAAGGGCTACTATGCTAAAAATCAGCATTACAAATATTAAACTTTTTTTCCTCATTACACACCTCTAAGATTCTTCTTTATGCAAATGATTTGCATTTACCTAATTATACTATCATCTACGAAAAACCTTGTCAAGCTTTAACACCTCTCTAATCTTATTAACTAAAAGACAGAGACATAAACGTCTCTGTCCTAATTACTTTATAACTAAATCATTGAGTTATTATTTTTTTATTCTCATCGCATATTATTTTAAATCCATCTCCATTTTTACCTTTAGTTATTAAAACCACTTTTCTTCCCCAAAGCTCCTGCACGTATTTTAGTGTTTCTTTAGCATAATTAAGCTCTAATTCTCTTCCATCAAATACGTGTTCAAGTACAATTGAATTTTCCTTTGCATTATAATCTATTACCCTTATACTTGGTATTGAACCTAATCCTGCATTGAAAGAAATCAAATCTCTTATACTTTCCCATCCTTGTTCATCTGAAACTTCTTCAACTAAAAAATCAAAGCCTTTTTTCCCATACTGGAATAAATTCAATTCCTCACATAAATCTTTTGTGAGATATCTTCTTAAAAATGATGCATCTCTATCAATATCTCTTACTTCAAATATTTTCTTTCTTCCATAGGTCTCATCGATATATTGAAATAGTCTAAATCCGATATAATATGGATTCAAGCCCCCAACCATCGGAGCAATTACATCATTATGCCTTTTTAAGAACTCTAATTGTAGTGATTGTGGTAAATCTAAAGAATTTAAAATGTTGTAATGCCAAAAACTAGCCCATCCTTCATTCATAATTTTGGTTTCAACCTGTGGTAAAAAATATTCAGTTTCTCTCTTAACTATTTTTAATATGGTCTTCTCCCACTCTTCTAGATCTCCATACTCTATTAAAAATCCTACCACATCCTCTTCAGGCTCTAATGGAATTTTATTTATATCTGGAACTTCTATTAAATTATCTTCATCCAGTATATTTTTATCTTGTATGCTCTTGTTATAATCACTCATCATTCTTTCTCTTCTTTCTTCATTGGTTATTCTCTTTTCTCCTATCACTCTTGGAATCTGAAACTTAATAGCGTGTGCAGCATCCAGAACTCTTTCCACTTTTTCATATCCTATTGATGGATGATTAATAAATCTTCTAATTGTATCTCCATCAAGCTTAAACATCTCTAAAGTATTTTTAGCTCTTGTGCCTTCCTTAAACAGCCTGTTGTTTTTAAAGAAATCATTATGCCCATAAACATGTGCCATAGTTAATATTTGCAGTAATTGAGTATTTTCTCTCATTAAGTATGCTAAGCAGGGGTCAGAGTTAATAACCATTTCATATGCCAATCCAGTCAAATCCAATGAATACAATGTTTTTGTTTTTTCATAGGACTTTCCGAAACTCCAATGTGGATACCTAGATGGCATTCCTACATATGCTTCATAAGAAATCATATCGTTATAGCCTATTATTTCAAATTCTTGAGGATAGAAATTCAATCCTAATTCTCTTGCCTTGTCCTCAATTACTTCATTCCACTTTTTAAGATCATTTAAGCTATAATCCATAGGAATCCTCCTTCAACTCTTTACTTAGCATGAATTTTATTCCTTGCCACAAATCTTTCTTTTCCTTAACCACTACAGATAAAAAATTCTTCCTATTTATCTCTTTTTGAAATCTATAATACATTGTTGTAGAGTATGTTGAAGGTAATAATTCTGCATATCCCATCATATTACAAACATCACATAGCTTATTAACTGCTTCTAATGCTCTTTCGTTATCCTCACTCCAATTATCTCCGTCAGATGCATAGAAAGGATAAATATTCCAATAATCCGGCGGATATTTTTTCTTTATTAGGTCTAAGGCTAAATTTAATCCTGAAGAAATGTACGTTCCCCCTGATTCAGCCTTATGAAAAAATTCATATTCATTAACTAGTTTAGCTGAGGTAGTATGTGATATAAATTCAAAAGCTATATTATTATATTTTCTCCTAATAAATTTTGATAGAACAAAGAAGAAACTTCTAGCCATATACTTCTTACTTACGTCCATTGAACCAGATACATCCATTATAAACATAAGCACAGCATTACTCTCTTTTTTAGGTTTCATCTTTACTCTATGATATCTTAAATCTTCTTCCCTAAATGGAAATCTCTCCAATGTCTCTTCTTTATTAGCCTCAAGTAGTGCTCTTTTCTTTCCTTGCTTTCTTGCTATTTTGGCCATAACTGTTTTCTTTTTTGCTAATCTTGGATTAATTCCATACTTTTGAAACCCTCTTTTTCTACCGCTACTTTCAGTAACTATTTCAGAATATTTTTTTCTATCTAGATTAGGTAAATCTAGATCCTCAATAATATAGTCCATCAACTCTTCTAAAGTGATTTCAGTTTCGTATATATCTTCACCTTCACTATTTCCTGCTTTATTACTACCTTTTCCATTTCCTTCTGAAGATCCTATCTTATCTCCTCTTTTTTCTTCTCCTGTTCCAGTTGCTACTCCATTAGCATTTTTACCGAATATAAATTGATATTCTTTTATTCCTCTAATGGGAATCTTAAATTTCTTATTCTTACTTTCCCCAATTATACTTTCTTCAGATAATATATCTCCTAGATTCTCTTTAATAGATTTCTCTACTAACTGTCTATGCCTACGTCTATCCTCTATTGATCTATCATGCTCCACTGGCGTTTCTGAGTTATCTCTAAATATTGCAGCCATTTTATCAATCCTTCCATAGATTATTGGCTGCATACTTAAGAATTACATCACAACAATGTGAACAGTATCCACTCAATTTCATTTCTTCTACCATAGCATTATATTTTTCATCTTGTTCTTTATCTCTAACTCTAGATTTGGTTACAATTCTTGATAGATCTCTTACTGATGCAATTAATTTCTTTTCTATTGCGTCTTTAAGTGGCTCATAAGAGGTATAATCTAATTTTCCTCCATTTCTAACTACGTAGAACATATATGAAGTTACATCTGATCTAAAGCCCTTTGAAGAGGCTTCTGATATACCTATATGTTCTTCTATGCTCCTCATAAATACTTCATCTGGATTTAACTCTTCTCCTGTAGCAACATCTTTCAACTTACTTTTATTAACATACGCCTCTGCATTATCAATATAGTTATTAAATAAACTTTCAGCTTGTTCTCTAAATGAATGTATAAATGCCTTAGTTATTTCTTTTTCGAGAACCTTATTATATTCTTTTCTAATATTATCTTGTATTAGGCCTAAATACTTTTTCTTTTCCTCTTGAGATATGTCCATCTCCTTAACTGACTTAATCATGGTCTCCATTATTGAAAGTGGATTAATACAATTAAATTCCGAATTAGATAGAGCATTATCTATAGCCTTTATAATAAATCTAGTTGATATCCCTTTCATTCCCTCCATCGGTCCAGCTTCTTCTCTAAGTTCACCAATATCAATTCTCTTTGTAGTTCCTTTTTCTACAATATCCTCGCCATTGTAAATTTTGAGCTTTGTAATAGGATCTACTTTGGCTGATGGTACTAATCTTGATAAAATTGCAAACATAGCTGCAATCTCTAGAGTATGTGGCGCTATATGTGCCTTAAAATTACTCTTATTTATAATCTTTTCATATATTTTTATTTCTTCGTTTAATTCTAAACAATATGGTACTTCTATCTTCACTATTCTATCTAATATAGCTTCATTTGTATGATCTGATTTAAATTTATTCCATTCAGCCTCATTAGAATGTGCTATTATCAATCCATCAAAATATATCATGGAACCTTTACCTGGTGAGGGTATTGATTTTTCTTGAGTCGCAGTGATAATTGTGTGTAGATATTCAACATCATTTTTAAATACTTCTATAAATTCAACTAGTCCCCTATTTCCAACATTAAATGCTCCATTTAAAGAAAAAATTCTTGGATCATCTTCTGGGTACATATCCATTTTGGATATATCTACTGAGCCTGTTAAAATAGATGTGTCTTGATTATTTGGGTCTACAGGAGGTACTACCCCTATCCCTTTTCTACTTCTTATAGAAAAGTTCTTTGTTTCTACAGGAAAATCTTCATATTTACCATTAAACTCATTGATAAGTCTATATTTACATACTGGACACAAATCTCCTTCTATTTGTACACCTAGAGATTCTTCAAAATTCTTTCTTAAATGCTTTGGTATTAAGTGTAATGGTTCTTCATGCATTGGACATCCTTTTAATGAGTAAATTGGGTCAGCAGTTTCTAATGCTTGTTTAAGTGATTCTACTAACGAAGACTTGCCTGCTCCTACCGGTCCTACAAGATACAAAACTTGTCTTGCTTCTTCACCTTTCATTGATGCAGCTTTAAAATAGTTTACAAGCTTCATAATAACTTTATCAATTCCAAAAAAATCTTCTGTGAAAAAATTATACCTTTTAACACCTTCACTACCATAAAGCTTTTTAATTTTAGGATTATCCTCAGACCTTAAATTACTAAATCCTTGGCTTAGGATTATATCATATATTCTCTCGTGAGCTAGCTTCGCTACATCAGGATTTTCCTTAACTATTTCTAAATAGTCTAAAAATGTACCTTGAAATTTATACTTGTTATGCTTCTCTCTATCACTTTGAATAAATTCCTTGAAGTTCATAAGCACATCCCTCCTTTGTTTAAATATATTCATATAGATAAACATCTTATTACAAAAAAAATTTATCAAAGTAATAATATCTACTAAATAGTTACTATTAAAAATTAATACTTTATCAGTTTTATTTTATAAACAAAAAAAAGTAGAGAACCTTCCTCTACTTTTTTCACCTTATTATTTACTTAATAACTTAATAACTTAATTTTTCTCAACTCTTACAGCAGTGCCATAACATAGTACCTCTGTTATTCCCTGAGATACCTCATTTGCATCATACCTAACACCTATTATTGCATTAGCTCCAAGTTCATCTGCATGTTCAAGCATAAGTCCAAAAGAGTCCTCTCTTGCAGTTTCACATAAATCTGTATATATACTTATATTCCCACCTACTATACTTTGTAACCCTGCTCCAATATTACCAACTATGCTTCTTGAACGTACTATTATCCCTCTAACAAGGCCTAAATTCTCGACAATTGTATATCCATGTAAATCAAAAGCTGTAGTAACTAACTTTTTATCCATTTTAAACCCTCATTTCATTTTTTACTATATTATACCATGCCATCTTTTAGCCTACATTAATATCCCCTTAAGAATATCTTAATTCTACTATATCTCTATTTATTTATAATCTTTAATAAATCACTACCATAATTCTTAAGTTTTCTCTCACCTATCCCTTGAATTGAAATTAACTCCTCTTCATTTTTTGGCTTTTTATTTGCTAATTCAATTAGTGTTCTATCACTAAACAATATATATGGTTTAACTTTTTCCTCAACTGATTTGTCTTTCCTATAAATTCTAAGTTTTTTAAATAATTCTTCATCTTCACAAACCATTGTTGCACTCTTATCCAACTTCAAAAATACCTTTGAATCTCCTTTTAAGATTCTTATAGACTTATCATTTAATTTAAGCATAGAATAAGTGCCTTCTTTTAATTGCACATATCCATTATCTATAAGCCCTTTAATTATAGTTCTTATATAACTAGAAGAATATTCCCTCATTATCCCAAAGGTAGAAAGATTATTTAATGTATTTTGAATTATTTTAGGTCCCTTTACCCCTCTTAGAATATCAATAAGAACTGATATACCATAACTTTGTTGAGTTCTATATACACAAGATAAAATCTTTTGAGCTTCAATGGTGAAATCTAGTATATCCTCATTTTCAAAGCAATTAGAACAGTTATTACAGTAACCATTAGTGGTTTTTTCTCCAAAGTAATTTAATATATATTCTTTATAACACGTTTCACTTTCACAAAAAGCTAGGAATTCATTAAGTTTACGTAGTTCTATTTCTCGTCTATTAATCAAGCTTGTAGTATTAATTAAATATTCTACTGATGCTATATCTTCTCTTGAATATAACAAATGACACTTGCAGCTTTCACCATCTCTTCCGCCTCTTCCTATCTCTTGGTAATAACTTTCAAGATTTTTAGGTATAGAAAAATGTATAATATATCTTATGTTTGATTTATCTATTCCCATTCCAAATGCATTTGTTGCTATCATTGTATTTCTATTATCTAAAAGAAATTCTTCTTGATTAAAATTTCTCTCTTCTTCCTTCATTCCACCATGATATTTTGCAACAGAAAATCCTATATCATTTAAATAATCATATAAACCATCTACTTCTTTTTTAGTAAGGCAATACACAATTCCGCTACTTGTATTATCTCGAAGATAATCTTTTACAAACTCCAGCTTATCTTCTTCCTTATTTATATAAATAATTAGATTTTCTCTATTAAAACTTCCTATATATATATATGGATCTCTTAGGTTTAAAAGTTTTATAGTATCTTTTCTTACCTCTTCAGTAGCAGTGGCAGTAAATGCTGAAATTACAGGCGAAGAATTTAATTTCGATATAAATGGAGATATTTCTCTATAACTAGTTCTAAAATCATGTCCCCATTGTGAAACGCAGTGGGCTTCATCAATTGCAATTTGTGAGATTAATATACTATTGCATAACTTTAACGTAAACTTAGAATTTAAGCGTTCTGGCGCCATATATACAATTTTATACTTACCACTAAGTATCTCTTTTTCTATTAGCTTAACCTTCTCTAAAGTAATAGAAGAATTAATATAAACTGCATCTATCCCCAATTGATTTAAACTATCTACTTGGTCTTTCATAAGAGATATAAGTGGAGAAATAACCAAAGTAATCCCCGGAAGTAGCAATGCAGGAATCTGATAACATACTGATTTACCTGCCCCAGTAGATAAAATTCCAAATGTGTCTTTTCCATGAAGTATGCTATTTATTATCTCCCATTGACCTTCTTTAAATTCTGTGTATCCATATATATCTTGTAATATTTTTTCTGCTTCTTTTCTTAAATACATTTACTCACCTTTAATCCATAAAAGCATTTTAATAATCATATTCTATAAAAACCCGGCATAAACCGAGTTTTCTATAAATAGCTTATATAATATCATTTATCTCTACTATTGTGCCATCTTTTGTTCCAAAGTTTAATATTATCTTATTTATACCTTTTTGCTTTAAATCTGGCATTATTGTTTCTATAAAATGATTTTTACTTATTCCAACTAATTTGGCCCAATATAACTGTTCTTTAAAAACATTATTATTCCCTTGAGCTGAACTGTAATACAAATATGCATAATTGTCATTTGATGATGTTCTTATATAGTAATCAATATTATTTAGGTCTGCAGCATCTCTAGCTACTAAATATATTCTATCTGGTAAAATATTTTTACTATTTTGCATATTATTATCCATGTTGTAAGTCTGAGTACCTACACTAGTCTGTGGATTTGCATTTGGTTGAACGCTCACAGTATTTGAGAAGTTAACATCAAAATTAATTGATTTAGAATATATATCATCATATCTTCTTATAAAATAAGGTATATTTCCTGCTAAAATAATACTAAACTCAGTATTATTATTAATAAAGCAATTATTAAAATTATTACCTTTGTTTTTTAAAATAATATTAAACTTTTCTAAGGAAATCTCATCATAATTATTATCATCATCATTTATAAATTCTCTATTAGTATAAACATATACGGATTTAGTTCTATTCATATTTGATGGAAAAACTGCTATATTCCCTCCTCTAGTTGCTATGTATACTTTCTCAAGTCTCAAAAGCACTTCTAACTTAGCCATTTCATATGCGTCACTGCCTTTAATAAGCTGAAATTTTTCAACCTCTTCTACAAAATTCATAAATTTTCCCCCTATACAAGTTACTTTTCAAGATTATTAAATACTTTTTCTTTTAACTCCATCCCAGTTTTAGTTATTGCTAACCCTCCTAAGGCGGTTTCTCTTAGCTCACTTGGCATGTTTTTTCCTACTGTATATACGGCAGAAAGAGCATCATCAAAAGGAATTTTGCTTTCGACTCCTGCCATAACTAAATCTGCTGTTGTAAGTGCACTAATTGCTCCTGCAAAGTTTCTTTTAGCGCAAGGCACTTCAACTAACCCAGCTATTGGATCACAAACTAATCCAATTATATTTTTAAATACAATAGCCGCTGCATCCAAGCTCATTTTAGGACTTCCACCCATCATTTCTACAACTGCTGCTGCACTCATGGCTGCTGCCGAGCCACACTCAGCCTGACATCCACCTTCTGCTCCTGCTAATGTAGCGTTTTGTGCAATAATTAATCCTAATGCTGCGGCTGAAAATAATCCTCTTATTTGTTCATCTTCAGATAACTCTAACTTTTCTCCAGCTGTCAATATAACTGCTGGTAATATCCCGCAAGACCCAGCAGTTGGACATGCTACTATTTGCCCCATTGATGCATTTACTTCAGCACAGGATATTGCTCTTCCCATTGCTTTTATCATAACATTTCCAGTAATTGATTTTCCACTATTTAAATATTTTTTTATTTTATATCCATCTCCACCAATTAACCCACTTACAGAATATACTTCTTTCTCCATTCCTTCACTGCAAGACTTTTTCATTACTTCATAATGCTTTCTCATTAATTCTATTACTTCTTCTCTTGTTGCTTCCTTAGAATCCATTTCGTATAATATAGCATATTCACTTAAAGATATACCTTTACTTTCACATATCTCTAATAATTCTAACCCATCTTTTGCAAACATGATTGTTATTCTCCTTCTTTTATTGGATTTATTCTTATAACTTTTGAAATATCATTAATAGATTTAATCTCATCCATAATAAAATCTGGAATTGGATTATCTACTTCAAATAACATGGTTGCATCTTTACCCTTTTCACTTCTAAATACCTTCATAAACGCTATATTAATATTTTCCTTATATAATAAAGCCGTAACTTTTGATACACTTCCTGGAACATCCTTATGAGAAATTATTAAAGTAGGATAATTTCCTGTAAAATCAACTTTTTGATTATTTATCTCAATTACTTGAATATTTCCTCCTCCAATAGAGGATCCCACTAATGAATATACTACTCCTGTTTTTCCAGTAATTATACACTTAACAGTATTGGGGTGTACTTCTCCTAAATTTGCTTCAATGAATTCTACTTTTATTCCAACCTCTTTAGCTATATCAAGGGAATTTCTAAGTCTAATATCACTTGGATTCATTCCCAAAATGCCTGCAGCTAATGCTCTATCTGTACCATGTCCTTTATACGTTTTTGAGAATGAACCATGTAGCAGGAAACTAACTTCTTTAATATCTTCTCCTGCAACAATTCTAGCCATTCTAGCTATTCTTGTTGCTCCTGCTGTGTGTGAAGATGAGGGTCCTATCATTATAGGACCAATAATATCAAATACATCATACTTTTTCATAATGCTCCTCACTTTTTCTTTTGATTATTTATAGGGCTTTTTATAGGAAACTTAACTTATTCTTGTTTGATACTATAGGTTTCTGGACATTTTCAGGCATGAATAAATTATTAGTTGAACTTAAAACCCTTTATTAATATTTATAAAAACAGCTTCCACCAATAAATTCTCTTAATATGGAGTTTTCGGGTACTAAATCTACTGGTACTTCCTTAAAGAAACTTAAAAAAGATTTCAGTCTTTCAGCTTCATAAAATACGGAACTATCCTCATTTATCTTATTTAATTCTTTTAATGCAAAACTTTTGAGGACACATAGCTCATATACTAAAGTTGAATTGAACATAACATCTGCTTCTTCCTGATAAACAAAAATATTACGTTCCTCTCCTCTCTTAATTGATGGCCACATTTCTAAAGTTTGTTCTCCTCCATATCCACGAGTAAGATAGTCTCTAACAATTCTTCTTATTTTTCTTATATCAGTTGTTGCTATCCTATTATGATTATCTAAATTTAGTTGTGTTAATGCACTAATATAAATTTTAAATTTATTTTTATCTGCAATTGACTCAGTTAATTGATTGTTTAGCCCATGAATACCTTCAATAACTAAAACTCCATTTTGAGGCAGTCTAAATCGTCTACCTTCAGGTTCTCTTGTACCTGTAATAAAGTTATAAATGGGTATTTCAACTTCTTCCCCTTTTAGAAGTAATTCTAAGTGCTTATTAAATAGATCTAAATCAAGTGCATTAATATTTTCATAGTCTGGTTTCCCTTCTTCATCAAGGGGACTCCTATCTCTATCTATAAAATAATCATCTAATGAAATGGGGATAGGAAGAAGACCATTTACTCTTAATTGAATAGATAGACGCTTTGAGAATGTAGTCTTGCCTGATGAACTAGGACCAGCAATTAATACTACTCTAACTTCTTTTTCGTCACTTATTTTATCTGCTATATATGCAATTTTCTTTTCATGAAGTGCTTCTGACACTCTTATCAAATCTTGAGCATCTGTAGAAATCATTTTATCATTCAAAGATCCCACTTCTCCGACTCCTAGAATATTGAGCCATTGCTCAGTTTCTCTAAATATACTGGATAATTTTTTATGTTCCTTAAACTCAATTATTTTCGTAGGAGCTTTATCATCTGGGTATCTTAATATAAATCCTTGATCATAAAAAATAACATCAAACAATCTAACACTTCCAGTATTAGGTGCCATATAACCATAAAAATAATCATATCTTCCATCTAATTCATAAACATTTACCTTATCAAATTCCATATGCGATAAAAGTTTTACCTTATCAACCATACCATATCCTTCAAAGATATTTATGGCCTTCTGCTTAGATATTTTGAACTTATTTATGGGCAGATTCTTATCAATCAATTCTTTCATTTTTGATTTTATATTCTTGACATCTTCTTCAGTTAATACCTTTTCTTTATGAATTTCTCCATAGATTCCTTTACTAATTGAATGTTCCATAGTTATTTTAGAATCAGGAAATAAATCTAAAGTAGCCTTTATAAATATGAAAGTCATTGTTCTTCCATAAACCTGCATGCCTTCTACTGTATTATTTTTTATTGCTTCAAAGGTTCCACTTTCTTCTAATGAGCTATTTAGTTCACGAAATCTTCCATTCACCTTTGCGAGCATTATTGACATTTCATCTTTTTCATAATATTTCTCTATTATATCTTTTAATATAGTTCCCTGTTTCACTTCAATACTTTTACCATTACATAATGTTAAACTTAAGCTTTTCATTTCCCAATACCTCCTAAAAGAATTAAACATATTGACAAATTATACCTTATTATATTATATAACATAGCTTTGAAAATTCATAACCATACATATATTTCTCATTAATAGTTAATATTATTTTTGAGGTGTTTTTATGTTTATTGTTATATTTCGTACATGTATTTTATATCTTCTCGTGGTTTTAGTAATTAGACTTATGGGAAAACGTCAAATTGGTGAACTTCAACCATATGAATTAGTTATTACTATAATTATTTCAGATCTTGCTACTGTTCCTATGCAAGACGTCAGACTTCCATTAATTTTGGGTATTATTCCTATAATGTCACTTTTGATTCTAGAACTTATTTTAACAGAACTTCAGCTAAAAAGTAACTTTATGCGAAAAATTATTGATGGTAATCCTTCAATAATAATTAAGAATGGAAAGCTAAACGAAAAAGAACTTAAGAGTCAAAGAATAAATCTTGATGATCTCATGGAAGAATTAAGAATTAGTGGAAACCTAGATATATCTAAAATTAAATATGCTTTGCTAGAAAACAATGGTCAGCTTTCTATAATTCCTATGGATAATACCACGATGAACTTACCAGCAATTTTATATGTTGATGGTCAATATAATAAAGAAACCTTATCACAAATGAACAAAGATACTAAATGGCTAGAACAAAAACTACAAAACAAGGGCGTAAATATTGAAGATACCTTTATTGTATTGCTAGATAGTACTGGAAAGCTAATACATCAGCTAAAAGGTGACTTTGAAAAAATGGAGAGTGAAAAGAAATGAGAAATTCAATAATTTCTATAGCTTTATTTGCTACTCTTTTAGGGTTTCTCTTTTATGCAAATGGGAAACTCACTGGTATTTGTGAACATATATTGAAAAACTCTGAAGAAACTGAAACACTAATAACTGAAGAGAATTGGGAAAAAAGTTATGATAAAACTGTAGAATTAATAGATTACATAAAAGATAATTCCTCTGCAGTAGCTTTATATGTAAATCATACTGACTTTGATAACTTAAATATAGAAGCTTCAAAGCTAAGTCAATACATCAAATATCATAATCCTGAAGAAGCTTTAGCTTCATTACATGCTATAAAATTTTCAACTAATTATATACTAGACTTGCAGGAAGTTAGTATAAAAAATATTTTCTAAACCATAGCATAGAAAACTGAGGAATTTCTCTGTTCTCTATGCTACAATTTCTTTCTTATCTATTTAAAAATACTATTAATTTTATAAATTATGATTAAGCATTAAACTTATCTTAAATGATGTTCCAATCCCTAATGTACTATATAATTCAATTTTTCCTCCATGCAATTCAATAATTTTTTTTGAAATAGCT
Organism: Clostridium sp. YIM B02551; assembly: GCF_022324735.1. NCBI lineage: Bacteria > Bacillati > Bacillota > Clostridia > Eubacteriales > Clostridiaceae > Clostridium > Clostridium sp. YIM B02551. The sequence goes on from NZ_JAKGTF010000002.1 coordinate 193,151, forward strand.
AGTCCGAGTCCTGCTCCTCCTGAACTTACTCTCGTTTTATCACCTCTTGTAAATTCATTGAATACTACTTCTTGAAAATCTTTATCCATTCCTATCCCATTATCAACTACTTCAATAAAAACTTCTTCCTTCACTTTTGTCAAATTAAATATAATTTTTGTCCTTACTGGATTATATTTAAGTGAATTTGATATCAAATTTGATATTGCTCTATACATCTCCTGTTTATCAATATTTATAAATATCGGTTTATCATATATATTTATTTCGTAACTAAACTTACTTTTCTCTAGCTCAGGTAGATGTTCAATTATAGTTCTTCTATAAAATTCACATATATCAATCTTCTCTAAATTTAATTTAAACGTAGATGCATCCATTTTGGAAAATGAAAATAATTCGTCAATTAAATAATTCATTCTTTCACTTTTCTTTAAAATATAATCTAAATATTTTTTTCTTTTAATGGGATCTGCAACCATATCGTCTCTAAGTGCTATTGCATATCCTTCAATTGAGGTAATAGGAGTCTTTAAATCATGAGAAATATCTGCAATCATTATCTTTTTATTTTCTTCTATCTTATTTTTTTCTTCTTCTGTCTTTTGAATCTTTTCAGACATTGAATTTAAAGCGTCTCTAATAGTTGCTAATTCACTATCTGCTCTGCAATTAATTCTATTTGAGTAATTCCCACTACTTATTTCCTCAATACCCTTAATAATATGCTTTATAGGATTAGCTATATTCTTTGAAATCAACTTACTTATTAATAATAAGAATATTAAACTAGTTATAAAGAAACCGCCGTAAATCAATAACATTATCTTTTTTATTTTTTCATCTAAATTTTTTTCATCATAATAAAAGCTCGGTGTAGTACTATTCATCATTGACCTTAATTTTGTATCCTTATTTTCATCTGCAGGAAACTTGACTAATAAAATCATTTCATTTCCAGCCTTATCTTTAAAGCTTTTACCAAATACATATTCTTTTAGATTAACATCAGCTGAAGGTGAATTATATGTTTCTTGCAAAATATCTACTAGTTCTCCTGTAGAATATTCAGTTACTTTATCTAGCTTATTTCCTTTGATATATACTATTTTGTTATCTTTAATTACTTCAAGCCATCCATCATATTTTGATAAAACTGAAATATCTATATTTTCATAGTCTTCTTTAACTAATGAATCTATATAATTTTTTATATTATTATCCTTCATTGTATCAGATGAAACTTTGACCATAAATAATGCAAAAACAATAGATAACACTAAAAACAAAAAAACAGTCATAGAAATTATAACTATATTTCCTAGTGTAATCTTAAAAAAAATACCTGATGGTTTAATTTTATTTAACTTAAGTTTTTTGAACATCTTTTCACCACTTAGTCCCATTGAAATTTATAGCCTAACCCTCTAACAGTTTTAAGGTATTTAGGTGACCTTGGACATTCTTCTATCTTGTCCCTAATATTACTTATATGAACCATAATTGTATTGTCATCTCCGTAATACTCATCTTCCCATACTTGTTCAAATATCTGTTTTTTTGTAAATACCTTATTAGGATTTTTCATCAAAAATCTCATGATTTTATATTCAGTTACTGTCATTATAATTTCTCTATTATCTTTTAAAAGCATACATTGATTTTCATCAAGAACAAGGGTCCCTAATATTATCTTTCCACTCTTTATATCATTAACAATTTCTGCTTCTTCTCCTTTAAGCTCAGTAAATCTTCTTATATGTGCTCCAACTCTTGCACTTAATTCAAGAGGATTAAATGGCTTAATTATGTAATCATCTGCTCCCAAACCTAATCCAAGTATTAGATCATTTGCATCACTCTTAGCCGATATAAAAATAACCGGTATATTATATCTCTCTCTAATTTTCTTTACTAATTGATATCCATCTATCCCTGGAATCATTATATCTAATAAAACTAGATCTATTTTCTCACTAGTTATGATTCTCCATGCTTCAATTCCATCTTCTGCTTTATAAACCCTATAGCCATCCTTTTCTAAGTATAATTCTATCAACTCAATTATCTCTACTTCATCGTCTACAATTAAGATATTTCGCATTTTATCTCCCCCTTGATAAAACCATTATATTACATTACTTAAAAATATTATATAATATTCTACTTACAAAAAAGCAAAGCAAAACCCAGCAGTAGCTGAGTTTTACTAGAAAACCATATCTAATTATTCATAACTAATTATTTCAACAACATTCATCTTAGATGCCTTAGATGCTGGCATCAAGCCTGAAATGGTTGATATGACAAAAGTTATTCCAAAACATATTCCTAGGTTTACCAGACTCAATACTACTTGAGTTTCTTTTAAAACATAAGTATTAAGTACAACTGTGATTATAGCTGCTACAGCACAGCCTAAAATTGCACCTAAAATTCCAAGTAAAGCTGCTTGAACTAAAAATATGTTTTTTATTGCTCTTCTTGATGCTCCTACTGCCTTCATAATTCCTATAGTTTTTTTCTTTTCTTGTATACTCATATTCATAGTATTAATTAATCCAATACTAGCAACCAGAATAACTATTACTCCAGCAACAGAAAAGATTAATTTAAAGCTTTTTGTAGCTGCTGCCATCTTTTGAGATAATTCTGCCATTGTAAATGTCTCAAAACCTACTTTATTCCTTACTTCATCATTAATAGTTTTAACATCATCGAGAGTTTTTGCTCTTACAACAAGGCTTGGATAACCAGTTTCTTTGAAATAATCTGTTTTCTCTGAGTAATAATTTAAAACTTCCTCTGCTACTTGCTGGGAACAAATTATATTTCTCTTTTCATCACTGCTTTCTTTTAATACCCCCACTATCTTTCCTTTAGTAGAGAATGATTGTCTTACTGCTACTCCATTTATAACTGGTGCATCAACTTTTAAAGTAATTTCCTTACCTAAAACATCTTCTCCATTATCTATCCCAATAGCTTTTAAGTACTTCTCACCAACAATAATCTCATTTTTATCATTGGAAAAATCATTTCCATAGGCTAAATCACTTTTGAATGATTTGTAGTAGTTGAAATTATATCCTCTTAATGTAACACCTTTATTTTGTACACTGCTTCCTTCTATAGTAACACCAGTTAGCTTTGTTTCTAATATTGCCTTGACATATTCTACTCCAGAAATTTTACTTATCTTATCTAAATCTTCTGTAGTAATATTTTTAGTTTCTCTTTTTTGACCAGCTGCATTTTTATCTTGCACGCCTACATTAATACTAACTGAACCTGCTGCAGAAGGTTTAATATTAAAAACTGTTATTTCTTGTGTATCTGAGAATGTAGAAAACATATTCTCAACCTGTTTTGCTAAGGTATCTCCTAGTCCAAGCATAGCCATGAGCAAAAGGCTTCCTACTGATATCGCTACAATAGTTAGAAAACTCCTTAGCTTTCTTCTTCTTATGTCTGAAAATGCCATTTTAATTCCATCAGTAAACTTCATTTAGTTACACCTCCTAACTTTGTAATGCATCTACTGGATTCAATTTTGATGCTCTGCTTGCTGGATAAATCCCTGCAATTAAAGCTAATAATATTGAAAAACCAACTGAAGCAACTACAAGCCATATTGGCAATCCGAACTCTAATGTCATTGAATACCCTTTACTCTTCAAATATATATTTATAAAAATTTGTCCTAATTTAATTAAGGAAAAGCCTAATATAACTCCTGTAACACCTCCAATTAATCCAATGGAAGAAGATTGTACTAGAAATATATTTTTTATATCCCTTGAACTTGCACCGACTGCTTTCATTACACCAATACTTCTGAACTTTTCATATATTGCCATAATCATAGTATTAATAATTCCAATAGCAGCAACCACTAAAACTATTACACCTAAGGACGATAATATCAAGCTTATACCATTTAACATTTTATTAATTGATTTAGCCATTTCTTGTGCTGATGTTGTCATATAACCTAAATCTTCAATTTTAGTTACTATGCCATCTACATTCTTTATATCCTTTGCTGCAACAGATATATTAGAATATCCTTTCTCTTGTAAGTAATTCTTTGACGATTCCTTAAATGATAATACTTCACTCAAATCTTCATCACTAACTACTATTGATGAAGCCTCAGTAAAATTTTTATCTATAATTCCTGCTATTTTAAATTCCTTAACAAAGGGGTTTACTTTTACTAGACCAATTGTATCAACTGTAACCTTAAAAGTTTTTCCTATTAATGCTTCTGGATTATCTATCTTATTATCAAGTATTACATTTTCTCCAAGTAATACCTGTCCTTTTTCCCCTTTAGTTAGTGTAGAACCATATTTAATAAAATTTATAGACTTATCCTTTTTACTTTCTCTTTTATCACTTATTGCACTATTAGTTATTAGTTGATCATCTAAATTAGCACCTATTAAACTAATAGTTCCTTCATAATCCTTGTCTGCAATATTATATCTATAGTTTGTCGAATCACTAATATATGCTCTTATACTATCTACACCTTCAATTTTTCTAATTTCACCTAATGTAGTTTTATCTATCTTCAAAGAGTTTTCTTCCATCCATGCATTATAATCATTTTCAGAATTTAGATCCATTGTCTCATCTGTGTCCACATTACTCTTAATATTACTAACACTTATTAGCTTACTACTTGCATCACTATTTAAATTTTCTAGTAAAACTCTTTTGAAGTTAATACCAAGGCCAACCATTGATATTAATAACATAGTTCCAATAGTAATTCCTAAAGTAGTTAAAAAGGTTCTTCCTTTTCTTCTTTTTAAATCCCTAAACGCCATACCAATGGAATCTTTAAACTTCATCTATTATCCCTCCCTTACTTGAGAGTCACTGCTGCTATCTGCAACTATTTCACCATCTTGAATTCTTACAATTCTATTAGCTCTGAGAGCCTCTTTTTCATTATGTGTTACCATAATTATCGTATATCCTTTTTCATTTAATTCTTTAAATACATTCATTATCTTACTTCCAGTTTTAGAATCTAAATTTCCTGTAGGTTCATCAGCAAATATTATAGCTGGATCATTTACAAGTGCTCTCGCAATAGAAACCCTTTGTCTTTGTCCACCTGACATTTCTGTAGGCTTATGTTTTGACAAATCAGTTAATCCTACTAATTCTAATGCTTTTAAGGCTTTAATCTTTCTTTCCTTTTTAGATGCACCTGAAAAAATTAATGGCATCATTACATTTTCTAATGCAGTTTGTGTATTTTCCAAATTAAAAGCTTGAAAAACGAATCCTATTGTAGAATTTCTATACTTTGACATCTCCTTATCTTTTAATTTAGAAATATCCTTTCCTTCCACAGATATTGTCCCACTAGTTGGTTTATCAAGTCCTCCAATTATATGCATAAGAGTTGACTTACCTGATCCTGAAGGACCTAGTATAGCTATGAATTCACCATTTTCAATCTTTAGGTTAATTCCTCTTAAAGCTTCAACCGTTTCTTTTCCCATTCTATACTTTTTGGTAACATTTGATATCTCAATCATAACTTGCCTTCCTTTATACTCATTTTTAAAGATTATTATAAATAAATAACCTTAATTTATCATAATCTATATCTTAAGATTATCTTAATTCCATCAAATTATTACCATAAATGCTAAACTTTATTCAGCCGCATGATAAATAAATATGTATTTTTTATGCACATATTTGCATATCATTTCGTGTTAAACCTTTACTTTTAATGATTTTATAAATAAAAAAGAATTTTATAAGTATTTATTGCATAATTATTCATTAGGACTTATAATGAATAATATCACAAATTGGTAATTCTAAGGGGGTACTATTAATGAAAAAATTTAACAAAATCTTATTAGCATATTCTGGTGGTTTAGATACATCAATAATAATTCCATGGCTTAAGGAAACCTATGGCTCTGAAGAAGTTATAGCCGTAGTAGGTGACGTTGGTCAAGGTGATGATGAACTAGAAGGTTTAGAAGAGAAAGCTATTAAAACGGGAGCATCTAAGATATATATTGAAAATCTACAAAAAGAATTTGTTTATGATTATATATTCCCAACTTTAAAAGCTGGAGCAGTTTATGAAGGAAAGTACTTACTTGGAACTTCCTTTGCTAGACCAGTTATTGCAAAGAGAATGGTTGAAATTGCAAAGGCTGAAGGAGTTGATGCAATTGCTCATGGTTGCACAGGAAAAGGCAATGACCAAGTTCGTTTTGAGTTAACTATAAAAGCCTTTGCACCTGATATGCCAATAGTTGCTCCTTGGAGAATATGGGAACTGAAATCAAGAGAAGAAGAAATTGAATATGCAATTAAAAAGAATGTTCCAATTAAAATAACTTATGAAACAAATTATTCAAAGGATAAAAATCTATGGCACTTAAGTCACGAGGGATTAGATTTAGAAGATCCAAATAATGAGCCAAAATATGATGAGATATTAGAAATGGGGGTTTCCCCAGAAAAAGCACCTGATTCTCCAACTTATATAACTCTTTCATTTGAAAAAGGAATTCCAGTTGCTTTAAATGGTGAAAAGCTTGATGGGGTTTCATTAATCAAAGCATTGAATAAAGTTGGTGGAGAAAATGGCGTTGGAATTATTGATATAGTAGAAAACCGTTTGGTTGGTATGAAATCAAGAGGTGTTTATGAAACACCAGGTGGATCAATACTTTACTATGCTCACAAGGAATTAGAATATTTATGTTTAGATAGAGACACACTACACTACAAGGACCAGGTAGCCTTAAAATTTGCTGAATTAGTTTATTATGGACAATGGTTTACTCCTTTAAGAGAAGCTCTTTCATCTTTTGTTGATAAAACTCAAGAAACAGTAACTGGAGAAGTAAAACTTAAACTTTATAAAGGTAATATAGTAACTGCTGGAACTTCTTCACCTTACTCATTATATTCAGAAGAATATGCAACTTTTGGTGAGGATGCAGTATATGACCAAAAAGATTCTGAAGGATTCATTAACCTATTTGGGTTGCCAATTACAGTAAAAGCAAAAATGGACGCAAAAATGGATGGAGTGAAATAATTATGAAGTTATGGGGCGGAAGATTTGAAAAAGCCGTAGACACACTAGTTAATGATTTCAATTCTTCTATAAGAACAGACGGAAGGATGTTTAAAGAAGATATTGAAGGAAGCCTAGCTCATGTCAAAATGCTTATTCATCAAAATATTATCCCAAAAGAAGACGGTGAAAAAATTATTTATGGCTTATTGGAAATAAATAAACGAATTGAAAATGGGGTTATTGAGATAGATCAATCTTCTGAAGATATACATTCCTTTATTGAAGCTACTCTTACCTATTATATTGGGGATGAAGGAAAAAAACTTCATACTGGTAGAAGTAGAAATGATCAAGTTACTTTGGATACAAGGTTGTATTTAAAGAAGAGTTTGTCTTCTCTTGTTAATACTCTTTTAGACTTACAAGAGACAATATTATTAAAATCACAAGAAAACATCCAAACTATTATGCCAGGTTATACGCATCTTCAAAAAGCTCAACCTATTACTTTTGCTCATCACTTATTAGCTTATGGTGAAATGTTCAAGCGAGATATAGGAAGAATATTAGATGGTTATAAAAGAGTGGATCAAATGCCATTAGGTAGTGGTGCATTAGCAACCTCTACCTACCCAATTGACAGAGAAATGGTTGCTAAAGAGCTTGGTTTTTCTGGTATTTGCTTAAATAGCTTGGATGCTGTATCAGATAGAGATTATGTCATCGAAACTCTTTCTACACTTTCCATGATAATGATGCACCTTTCAAGATTTTCAGAAGAGATAATCTTATGGTGTACTGGAGAATTTAACTTTATAGAACTTGATGATGCTTATTCTACAGGTAGTTCAATAATGCCTCAAAAGAAAAATCCTGATGTTGCAGAATTAGTTAGAGGGAAAACAGGAAGAGTTTATGGGGGCTTAATCACTCTTCTAACCTTTATGAAAGGAATTCCTTTAGCTTATAACAAGGATATGCAAGAGGACAAAGAAGCTTTATTTGATGCATTAGACACTACTTTCCTTTCAATTAGAACTTTTAATGGTATGTTAAAAACCCTAAAAGTAAAAAAAGATAATATGCGAAAAGGGGCACTTGGCGGCTTTACTAATGCTACAGATGTTGCTGACTATTTAGTAAAAAAAGGTGTTGCTTTTAGAAACGCACATGAAGTTGTTGGGGCTATCGTTTTACAATGTATAAATGAAAATAAGAATATTGAAGAATTATCTTTAAAAGAATTAAAAGAATTTTCACCAGAATTTGAAGAAGATATTTATAACGCTATATCACTGGAGACTTGTGTTGAAGAACGAAAGGTTATTGGGGGGCCAAGTTCTCAATCAGTTAAAATGCAGTTAGATATTCTAAAATCCTTTATTCAGGATCACAGGAATTTATAAGTATTTACTTTAAAAGAAAAAGGGGGCTACTAATTTGATAAAGGTCGGAATAATTGGTGGAACAGGATACGTTGGAGCTGAACTTATAAGACTTCTAATGAGTCATAAAAAAGTTGAAATTGCTGCTATTTCATCTGTTAGTTTTAAGGGGCAAAATCTATCAGAAATATATCCAAGTTTCTATAAACTTACTAACTTAATATGTTCAGAAGAGGATGATGTAATAGATAAAAGTGATGTTATTTTCGCAGCACTTCCTCATGGATTAAGTGAGCATATAGCAAAAAAAATACTATCAAAAGGCAAAATCTGCATTGATATGGGGGCTGATTTTAGACTTTCTGATGAATCTATATATAAAAAGTGGTACGGGAAAAGCTTTGATATACCTGAGTTACATGGAAAAGAAGTTTATGGGTTACCAGAGCTCAATAAAGAAAAAATTAAAGAAAGTAAATTAATTGCTAATCCTGGCTGTTATGCAACTTCTATCGAACTAGCATTACTTCCATTGCTTTCTATGAATCTCATAGAACCAACTGGAATAATTGCTGATTCAAAATCTGGTACTACTGGAGCCGGAAGAAACTTATCTCAAAGCAGCCACTTTACTGATTGTAATGAGAGTTTAAGTGCATATAAAATAGCCAGCCATAGACATACACCTGAAATTGAAGAAGTGCTATCATCAATCTCCTCTGAAAAGGTAAAATTAATTTTCACACCACATCTTCTTCCTATAAACAGAGGAATTTTATCAACAATATATGTTACTCCAAAAGACAAAATAGATTTAGAAGAGCTTCATAAAGAATACTCCACTTATTATGATAATAAGCCCTTTGTAAAAATTCTACCTTTAGGAGAGGCATCAAAAATAAATAATATTAAGCTTTCAAACTATTGTCATATTTCACTTCATTATGATGAAGAAAATAATAAATTAATATTAATTTCCTGTTTAGATAACATGGTTAAAGGAGCTGCTGGTCAGGGTATACAAAATATGAATATAGTTTTAGGTTTTGATGAAACAGAAGGCTTGGATTTTGTTCCACCTGCATTTTAATCTATTCATGTAATAAATTATATTTAACTCTAAATAAATAAGGGGGCTTTTTTATGACTATAAAATATATTCAAGGCGGAGTAACCTCACCAAAAGGATTTACTTCGTCTGGAATCCATTGTGGAATTAAAAAAAATAAAGATAAAAAAGATTTAGCTCTAATAATATCTGAAAAAGAATGTAATGCTGCCGCTGTATATACTAAAAACCAAGTAAAAGGTGCTCCTTTACTTGTAACAAAAGATCACTTAAAAAATAATACAGCTAAAGCAATTATTATAAATAGCGGTAATGCAAATACTTGCACAGGAGATACTGGGCTAGCTAATGCAAGAAAAATGTGTGAATTTGTAGCTAATGCATTAAATTATAATACTGAGGATGTTATCGTTGCTTCAACTGGTGTTATAGGGGTTCAATTAGATATAGATAAAATAAAGGATTCTATTCCAACTTTAGTTGGTTCTTTAAGTGAAAATGGATATCTAGCTTCTACCGAAGCCATCATGACAACAGACACCTTCGAAAAAACTCTTGCATTAGAATTTGAACTATCTGGCAAAAAAGTTACTATTGGTGCTATGGCAAAAGGCTCTGGTATGATACACCCTAATATGGCAACAATGCTTTCTTTTATAACTACAGATATAAACATATCTCCTACTCTACTAGATAAGGCTCTTAAAGCTAGCGTTAACATCAGTTATAATCGTATCTCAGTAGATGGAGATACTTCAACCAACGATATGGTAACCATCTTAGCAAATGGTCTTGCAGAAAATAACCTAATAGATGAAGAAAATGAGGATTATCTTTTATTTTTAGAGGCTTTAAAGACAATAACAATTTCTCTAGCAAAAATGATAGCTAAAGATGGTGAAGGTGCCACCAAACTAATTGAATGTACTGTGCTTAATGCCAAGTCTGAAGAGGAAGGTGAGCTACTTAGTAAGTCAGTTATTTCTTCAAGCTTAGTAAAGGCTGCAATATTTGGAAGCGATGCTAATTGGGGTAGAATTCTATGCGCTTTAGGATATTCAGGCATTGATTTTGATCCATTAAAAGTTGATTTAACTTTTGGAAGTTCTGTTGGTACTATTAAAGTTTGTGAAAATGGAAGTCCCTTGAATTTCTCCGAAGAAATAGCTAAGAATATACTTTTAGAAAAAGAAATTCAAATACTAGTAGATATGAAAGCAGGGAGTAATACTGTAACATGTTGGGGCTGCGACTTAACTTACGATTATGTAAAAATAAACGGAGATTATAGATCTTAAAGGAGGAAAATGAAATTGAACCATATTGAAAGGGCAAATATATTAGTTCAGGCACTACCATACATCCAACAATACTCTGGTAAAACAATAGTAGTTAAATATGGCGGAAATGCTATGATTAATGAAGACTTGAAACAAGGAGTTATTAATGATCTTATATTGATGAAATGTGTTGGCATAAATGTTGTTGTAGTTCATGGTGGTGGTCCTGACATCTCCTCCTTTTTGAAGAAGATTAATAAAGAAAGTACATTTATTAATGGATTAAGATACACCGATGAAGAAACAATAGATATTGTACAAATGGTTCTTGGTGGCAAGGTTAATAAAGACTTAGTAAAGTTAATTGAAGGTTATGGAGGAAAAGCTATAGGTCTATGTGGCATTGATGGTTCTATGATAAAAGCAAAAAAACTATCAAGTGAAATTGATCTAGGGAACGTAGGGGAAATTACTAAGGTTAATACTGAAATAATTGAAAGAACTCTTGCAGATGGATACATCCCTATTATAGGTAGTATTGCATTAGGTGAGGATGGAAAAGTATATAACATAAATGCCGATACCTGCGCAGCTAAGATTGCTTCAGCCCTAAAAGCTGAAAGTCTTATGCTTCTTACAGATGTTCCTGGAGTCATGAGAGATCCTAAAGATCCTTCAACTCTTATATCTGAATTGAGATTACATGAAATTCCAAAACTTCATCTAGAAAATGTTATACAAGGAGGAATGATTCCTAAAATAGGTTGTTGTATGGAATCAGTAAGAATGGGTGTTAAAAAGGCTCACATTATAGATGGTAGAGTTGAACATTCTTTAATTCTAGAATTATTCTCAGATGAGGGTATTGGAACTATGATTTATTAAGGGGGAAATTGTAATGGATAATTTACTTGGGGCAAATGAATACTTAATGAATACTTATGCTAATCTTTCTATTGTATTAGATCATGGCAAAGAAAGTAAGTTATATGATATAAACGGAAAAGAATATATAGATTTTACATCTGGAATAGGTGTATCTTCTCTTGGATATGGTCACGAAGGTTGGGTAAATGCGGTTACTGAACAAGTTAAAAAACTTGCTCATACCTCTAACATTTTTTTAAATGAACCAGTCTTAAACCTTGCAAAGAAGATAACTGAAATATCTAATATGAAGAAAGTTTTTTTTGCTAATTCCGGAGCTGAAGCAAACGAAGGTGCCATAAAGCTTGCAAGAAAATATAGTTATGATAAATATGGAGAAGGTAGAAATACAATTATCACCTTAAATAAAAGCTTCCATGGTAGAACTATAACAACTTTAAAGGCTACTGGACAAGAAAAGTTTCATAAATACTTCTACCCTTTTACTGAAGGCTTTAAATATGCAGATGCTAATGATATAGATTCATTAATATCATGTGTAGATGATTCTACCTGTGCAATTATGATAGAAGCTATACAAGGGGAAGGCGGAGTTAATCCACTAAAAAAAGATTTTGTTGATGAAATCTTTAAAATAGCTACTAAAAAGGACTTATTAGTTATATTTGATGAAGTTCAATGTGGTATAGGAAGAACAGGGAAATTATACGGTTTTAATAATTTTAATGTTGAGCCAGATATAATAACTTTAGCAAAAGGCTTAGGGGCGGGCCTTCCTATAGGAGCTGTTTTATGTAATGAAAAACTCCAAGAAACTTTTAAACCAGGAGATCATGGTTCAACCTTTGGAGGAAATCCTGTAGTCATTTCTGGTGCTTTAGAAGTTCTAAATATAGTTTCTAATGATAGTTTTTTAAATGAGGTTTCTAAAAAATGTAAATTAATTAAAACATTCTTTAAGAATGCTTCTTCCTCAAAAGTTAAAGAAGTAAGAGGTATGGGCCTAATGATAGGTATAGAAGTTACTGAAGAAGCTTCAAAGATTCAAAAAGCAGCCTTAGATAATGGTTTATTAGTTTTAACCGCTGGACCTAACGTACTAAGAATGTTACCTCCACTTATAATCTCAAATGAAGAACTAGAAAAAGGTTTAAGTATCTTATTACAAGCAATAGAAAATGTATAATAATATGACTTTGGGGGTTTATTATGAATAAAGATTTATTAAAGATGGATGATCTTACAAAAGAAGAAATTTTAGACATTCTTAACTTAGCAGATCAATTAAAATATGAGCATAAGCATAATATAGAACATCCTCATTTAAAGGGCAAGACTCTTGGAATGATATTTCAAAAATCCTCTACTAGAACTAGAGTTAGCTTTGAAGTTGGAATGTATCAACTTGGAGGAAATGCATTATTTTTAAGTTCAAGGGATTTACAAATAGGTCGTGGTGAGCCTGTAGAAGACACTGCAAGAGTGTTATCTAGATATTTAGATGGAATAATGATTAGAACCTATGACCAAGCTGAAGTTGAGGTACTTGCAAAACATTCATCCATTCCTATTATAAACGGTCTTACAGATGATGAACATCCGTGTCAAGTATTAGCAGATCTTATGACTATAAGAGAATTTAAAACATCTTTTGATGGCTTAAAACTTTGCTTCATAGGTGATGGAAATAATATGGCCAATTCTTTACTAGTTGGTGCATTAAAGCTCGGAATTAAGGTCTCAATAGCCTCTCCTAATGAATATACTATTAATGAAGCTTATGTAACTAAAGGAAATGAACTATCTGAATTAAATAATGCAGAATTTGTCTTAACTAATGACCCAAAAGAGGCAGCTAAGGACGCAGACGTAATTATTACTGATGTTTGGGCAAGTATGGGGCAGGAAGCTGAAACTGAAAAAAGAATCAAAGCTTTTAAAGGGTATCAAATAAACAAAGATTTAATGTCTTATGCAAAAGATGATGCTATTGTTCTTCATTGTCTTCCAGCTCATAGGGATGAAGAAATAACTTCTGAAATTCTAGAATCCCACTCTTCTGAGATATTTGAAGAGGCAGAAAATAGGCTTCATGCTCAAAAGGCCGTACTTGTAAAGCTACTTAAGAATACTAATAAATTTGATTAACATTTATAAAAGAGATGGACACTACCCATCTCTTTTATTATTTTATTCTTTAGGGACTTACAATATTTAAGTTTGTGGATAATATCGTAAGTTTGAATTATAATCTAAATATTTACTAGACTCCCCTAAAGAATAAAAAATAGAATTAGTCGCCTGCCAAATTTTCCTCACATGCGTTTGGAAAGGCAGATGCGAGAAAAAAATCGACGGCTCATAATCGCCTTAACGATTTTTTATTTACAATTATTATATCTTAAGGTACATATTTGAAACTTCTATACTACTATAATTAGTAGTATATTATTTTTTAAACAAGAGGTGTTTATAATTGAATAATGATAACGTAGATAATTATAATACTCAATTTGATTATCATGCTAATGGGGTTAATCCAACAAATGACACCTTTAACTATGGTGAGGCCAATAAAGATATATATAATCAATCAATTAATGCAAATATAAATCCAGTTGCAGGTTGCTATGGTCCACAATGTCCTATTATAGTTAATTGCCCTACTGGGCCAACTGGTCCTACTGGCGCTACTGGTGCTACTGGTCCTACTGGAGATATTGGTCCTACTGGAGCTACTGGCCCTACAGGTGATATTGGTCCTACTGGAGCTACAGGTCCTACTGGTGCTACTGGGGCCACTGGAGCTACTGGAGATATTGGTGCATATGGCTACTTTTACAGTACAACAAATCAAGCTGCTACAACAAATCAAGCTACTTCAACCAATCAAGCCTCTACAGCAAATCAAGCCTCTACAACCAATCAAGCCTCAACAACAAATAGCAGAATTTATAAGGTATTTGAAAATCAAGGCCCTTCTACTGATAACCTAACTTTAGATTCTACAAGAATAACTATAGCTGATCCTGGAGATTATGAAATAGTTTATTCTGCAAATGCCGTAAATGCTAATGATTCTGCTATTGAACTAACACTTAATGGAGTATCAGTTCCTGGAACTAGATTATACTGGCCAGATAACGAAGGTCAATTAGTAGGCAATGCAATAGTTACTGTTCCAGCAAATTCTGTTCTAAGATTACGAATTATTCCTTGTGTAAGAAGGTTTGCATTAGCTAGACAAGGAGTAACAGCTTATATTACTGTTATTAAATTATCCTAGTATTTCTCCATTGGCTCAAAAGTATGTTAATTATAAATAACTTTTGAGCCACTCCTTTCTATTCTTTGTTTTATAAACGGAATATTATTAAGACTACACTTATATTATCCACAGCTACTATACATTGAAAGAATTTTATACACATAATATTCTAACAAATTAAAAGAGAGCAAGATCATTAAGAATTATACCTTAAATATGATTTACTCTCTTTTTTATTGTATTACTTTTCTATATAATTCATAACATGTTTTATTACTAAATTAATGCTTCCATCACCATTTCTTATAATTTCAAATTTGGATGTATCATGATATGCTTCTTCATCTATATATAAATCTATTTCTTTATCTATCTTAAGTCTTACTCTCTTAAGTTTTTTCTCAACATATTGCTTATCAACTTGAACTTCTTCATTTAAACCTTGGGATGCTATATAATCGTCAAATGCTCTTTTTGCTTCTGGTTCTTCTCTAAAAAGTTCACTTGATAGCTCTTGTACATTAATACTCTCTTCCTCTTTAAGCTTAGCCTTTATACTTGTTCTAATTTTTTCTGCCTTATCTGCATCTTGCACTACATTATTTCTAGTCCAAGCTTCAGTTGCCTTGATAAATGCTTTAGTCATATCTCTTTCATTAGTTATAACTGTACATCCTAATAAACTATTTATAAAGTAGTTTGTCCCATACTCTTCTTCATCTTTATTTTTCTTTTGCTTATCAATTACCATTAAATTAAATTCTTGATCTTCCATTATAGGCTTTATAAATGCACACTTTTGTATTCTTTGAGATGAAGCTGGCAATCCTCCAAATTGCTGTACTATTCCTATTCCTATTTTATCATCCACAAAATCGATCTTATGTGTAAAGTTTTTCACATAATCCAGTTTCAAAATTCCTAATATTGGCCCTTGATCAGTGGAAAGTGTCACTACCATCAAGTCACAAGATGGTATATTACCATTACCCTTCATTATCGAGAATAGTTGCCTTGCTATTTCTTGAGATATCCCAACTAAATCATTGTTTGCACCCTTCAAGTATTCCTGTGAAAGTTCTTTAACTATGTTTCTCTCTGGATTGAATACTGCATACTTTAACTCTTCATCATTTAAAGCTCTCTCCACATGTCTATATATAAATTTATATACTTCATCCCCTAAATCTAATTTATATTGATTCAGAATCGGCTCATCTGAATTATTATCTAAAATATGAATTACTGCATCTAAAATATTTATATCATTAATATACTCCATAAAAGACCTCCTACTTAGAATGATTTATAATTTAAATTACATACCACCTTTTACTTCACATATTATATCATATTTACCTTTGTATTTTGATGATTTATAATAAATATAAACTTTTAGTAGTTTTATGGAAGGACTGATTTTATGAAAGAACTTGAAACTAGGATACTTGATATTGATTTAGATATCTTAAGAAATAACCTTATTAAAATTAATGCAGAAAAAGTTAAAGAAGAAAATCAAGTAAATAATATTTTTGATTATCCAGACAGAAGACTTTTAAATGAAAAAGGATATGCAAGAATAAGAATAGTAAATGATTTAATAAACAATAAAATTGTTAGTTATATGACAACAAAAAAAATGCTATCTCAAGAAAGATTTAAAGTTATGGAAGAAAATGAATGTATTATTGAGGATGGAGAAGTTGGTAAAAAGATTTTTTATTCTCTGGGTTTAGAATTAGTTCAAAGTATAAAAAAATATAGAGAAAGTTACAAATACAAAAATACTTTAATAGAGATAGATATTAATGATAAAAGTTTCTGTCCATTTCCTTATGTTGAGTTTGAAACTAGTTCCGAACAAGAATTAGATGAGGTTCTTGAGCTTTTAGGCTACTCCTTAGATGACACCACCTCTAAAACAATATATGAAATTTTAAGTGAAAGAAATATACAAACTGAAAAAGGGTTATAAAATTATTTTCTTATTAAAAATAAGGTATCCTACAAGAATAAATGTATGGATACCTTAAGTTATATTAATTATATTTTTACTATAGTTTTTCTCTTCTTATCCCTGATTCTTTAAATAGCTTAGTTAAGGATTCTCTATCCTCATTTATTATAGCATCCTTAATACTATTCAGTTGATCCTGAAAACTTTGTATACTTTGAAGTAAATTATCCTTATTTCCTAAAAAAAGTTCACTCCATAACCCTTCATTAATGTTGGCTATTCTAGTTAAATCTCTATAAGAATCTCCTATGAAAGCTCCTGTATCAAACTCTTCTTTATCACTATTAATTAATGCTACTGCTATAGCATGAGGAAGTTGTGAAGTAAATGATATAATTTTATCATGTTCTCTTGGAGTTATTCTTCTAACTCTACTAAATCCAATCTTCAAAACTAAGCTCTCAATTTTACTAAGGTTTTCTTCCTTATTTTTATTATGCGGAGTTAAAAGATAATTAGCCCCTTTAAATACCTCTTTTGAAGCAAAGTCTATTCCCTTTTTTTCTCTTCCAGCCATAGGATGTCCAAAAATAAAGTCTACTTCTTTTGGTATTATCCCTAAAGCTTCATTAATAAAGGTTTCCTTAATACCTGTAACATCGGTAATAATTGTTCCTCTTTTAAAGTTACCTTGGTTTTCTTTAAGAAAATTTAATATAGCGGATGGATATAATCCTATAATTACAAGATCACTTCTTCTTATGAAGTCACTGCCAGATGTACATCCATCTTTTATTATCCCTAACTTCTTCGCCTTATCTATGGTTTCTTTATTTACATCAACTCCATAAATCTCATGTTCCTGAAGTTCATTTAAAGCCATGGCAAAGGAGCCACCTATAACTCCTAATCCAACTATAGTTATTATCATATTTTTTACCTATAGCAATTTTTTAAAGCTCCCTTTCTTCTAATTCAATAAGAACTTTAACTTTTTTCATTAGATCATCAAATGCTTCAGGCTTTAATGATTGAGCACCATCACTTAATGCATTTACTGGATCATTATGAACTTCTATCATAAGTCCATCTGCACTTGCTACTACTGCTGCTTTAGCCATAGGTTCTACTAACCACCATTTTCCTCCTGCGTGAGAAGGGTCAATTATTATTGGTAAGTGAGTCAACTTTTTAATTACTGGAATCGCGCTTAAGTCTAATGTATTTCTTGTATATGTTTCAAAGGTTCTAATTCCTCTTTCACATAAAATAACATTTTCATTACCACCTGCCATAATGTACTCAGCCGACATAATCCATTCTTCAAAAGTAGCTGAGAGACCACGTTTTAAAAGAATTGTTTTTTTAGTTTTTCCTAATTGTTTTAATAAATCAAAGTTTTGCATATTTCTTGCACCAACTTGGATTACATCAACTTTTTCCTCAAAAACATCTATATAGTCTGTAGACATTATTTCAGTAACTATTGATAATCCAGTAGCTTCCTTAGCTTTTAATAATAAATTAAGACCTTCAAGCTCTAAGCCTTGGAAACTATATGGAGAAGTTCTTGGTTTAAAAGCTCCCCCTCTAAGAAAGTTAGCTCCTGATTCCTTAACTTTTTTAGCAACTTCAATTATTTGCTCTTCAGATTCAACTGAACAAGGACCAGCCATTACAGCAAAATTCTTGCCCCCTATCTTATTACCATTTACATCTATGATACTATTTTCAGGTTTAAATAATCTATTGGCCTTTTTGTAAGGCTCTTGTACTTTTAACACTTTTTCTACTCCGTCTATCGCCATAAGCTTATCTCCATCTATTATAGAGGTATCTCCTACTAATCCTATTACGCAGAATGATCCACCTCTTGAAAGATTGGCTTCTAACCCTAGTCCCTCTACTATTCCCATTACCTTTTTAATCTCATCATCTTTTGCCTTGTTATTCATGATAACTATCATTTCTACCATCCTCCTAAATTTTTAATTTTTTCTACTATAGGGTTTTTTATAGGAAACTTAACTTATCCTTGTTTGATATCAGACATGTATAAGTTATTAGTTGAACTTAAAACCCTATGTCCTGCTTTACTTTAGCTTAAAAATTAAACTTCCATAGTTTACAATTTTTAAACTTCCTACCATACTACAAAATTATTTATTTAAATGCTCTTTTAAAGCACTTAAAGCTAATACATATCCATACTCACCAAATCCTGAAATCTGTCCAACACATGCTGGAGCAGTGAAAGATTTATGCCTAAATTCTTCTCTTTTATGGATATTTGACAAATGCACCTCTACTGCTGGTATTGATACACTTTTTAATGCATCAAATAAAGCTATAGATGTATGTGTGTAAGCCCCCGGATTTATAACAATTCCGTGATACTTTTCTAAATATGCTTTCTGAATGAGGTTAATTAATTCTCCCTCAACATTATCTTGAAAAATATCAACTTCAAATCCTATTTTTTTACCTTCTTCTACCACATATGAACATATATCTTCATATGATTTTATTCCATATACATCTTTTTCTCTTATCCCAACAAAGTTGATATTGGGACCATTTAGAACCATTACTTTCATAGTTCCCTCCTAATATAGGTTTTTTATAGGACACTTAATTTATTCTTGTTTAAATAAATTATTAGCTGAACTTAAAACCCTGCATATTTCATATTATTGGTTACTCAAATTATATCACTTATTGCTATTTTAGAAACTATCTTTTCTGCTACTTCTTCTAATGAGCCTTTATTTATAATAGTTAATTCGGAATATTTTTTATATAAATCATATCGCTCTTCATAAAGCTCATATAATTTTCCTGTTCCCTCTTTTAATAGAGGTCTTGAATAAATATTAACATCACCAATTATATCCTCTATGTTTCTATCAATAAATATTATGATACTATTTTCTTTAAGGTACCCTATATTTTCACTACGCTTTATTACTCCTCCGCCAGTTGAGATTACTTTACTAGAGCATTTAGATAATTCCTTACACGCAGTAGTTTCCTTATCTCTAAAGAAAGTCTCACCTTCTTGAAACATATCTCTTATTGTTTGTCCTTGGATTTCTTCAATGTACTGGTCCATATCAACAAATCCATATTGAAGTTTTTCTGATACTAGCTTTCCTATGGTTGTCTTACCACATCCCGGCATTCCTATTAAAACTATATTCTTCCCCATAAATACTCCTCTAATTTAAAACACTTTTGAAAGCTTATTGTATATCTCATTACTTATATTTTCATCAATAACTCTTTCTTGCCATATCTCCTCAGCCTTAACGGCTTGATCTATTAGCATATACATACCATTTATAGTCTTAAGTTCAAGTTCTTTACCTAATTTTAATAACTTTGTTTCCTGAGGATTATATATAATATCTACAATAACTTCAAATTTACTTATTATTTCTTTATTTACAGGGGTTTCATTTACATTAGGATACATACCTACAGGTGTAGTATTTATTAACATATCTCCACTTATATTACTAAGCTCTTCATATGAAACCACAATAGTATCTGTATTATCATAATCCTTAATGCTTTCCTTGTTTCTAGAAACCATGTAAATCTTCTTAACTTTATTATCCTTAAGGCATTGAATTACTGACTTAGAAGCCCCTCCTGTGCCTAAAACCACAGCAATCTTATCTTTTAATATTACGCCTTCTCTCTTTAGCATATTTTGAAAGCCAAAGTAATCAGTATTATATCCGTAAGATTTTCCATCTTTAAATACTATTGTATTTACTGCATCAATATTTCTAGCCTCTTCTGATATAAAATCTAAATATTTCATTATTTCTTGCTTATATGGTATTGTAACATTTACTCCTGATATTCCTAATACATTTATTGCTTCTATAACTTTAGACAAATCTTCTTTTTTTATTTGAAATAATGCATAACTTCCATTTATATTTAAATTATTAAATATTTGTTCATGTATTTCAGGGGATAAAGAATGACCAAGCTTTTCGCCTAATAATCCATATAATTTCATAAGCTTACCCCCTTAAATGTACCTAGCAATCTATAATATGAACTATTTTTTTGTATCAAGGCTAAGGTATTATTTACAGAATTCTCTTCTATATTTCCTTGGAAATCTATATAGAAATAGTATTTCCAAGGTTCTTTCCCAACAGGTCTTGATTCTATTTTAACCATATTAAGCCCATTTCTATTAATATAACTTAACATATTAAATAGTGTTCCCACCTTGTTTTCAAGGGTAAATACTACTGAAATTCTGTCTTTTTCTTTTGAGTTTTCTATATTTTTCCCGATTATTATAAATCTAGTGTGATTACTTTCTTCATTATTTATATTTTCTTTTAGTATATCTAATCCATATATTGATGCTGCCCTTTTAGATGCAATAGCTGCTTTGGTACAATCATTTGTTTCACTTATTAGCTTTGCTGCAATCGCTGTGTTATTGTTAGGAATCTTCTTCCACTCAGAGTATTGCTTTAAAAAATTACTACTCTGCTGAAGTCCTTGAGGGTGAGAGTAAACCTCTTTTATTAAATCTATTCTAGCTCCCCTGCAGCCTAATAAATGTTGAGTAATAGAGATTGATTCTTCACCTACAATATAAAACCCATATTTTCTAAGTAGATCATAAACATCATTAACAGCACCAGTTGAGGAATTCTCTATAGGTAATACACCATAGTCTATTTCACCATTTTTTAACCCAATAAATACCCCTTCAAATTCTTCATAACTTTTTCTATTATGATTTTCACCAAAATATTTTAATAATGCCTCCTCAGAAAAGGATCCTTCAGTTCCACCATAACCAATCTTTAATTTATTAAGTTTTTCTGATGACTTACTTACTTCCGTGATCTCAATTTTATTGTTATTTTGAGAAAGGACTTTTTCACGTTGGTATTCCTTACTTACATCCATTAATGATTGAAGGAATTCTTCTACGTACTTTTTAAGCTCTTCTTGCTTTATGTGGTTTAAATTTTTCTCTATTACAAGTTTTTCTCTATCTTCTTGAAAAATAGGAAGATTATTTTCTTCTTTATATTTTGCTACATTTGCAACTAAAGCCATTCTTCTTTCAAATAAATCCATTAACTCCCTATCAATTTCATCTATCTTTCTTCTCCAACCTTCTAACCCATCCATTTTTTCACCTCAACATTAAGTCTAAAATTCCAAGAGCACTCACAGCTTCAATTACAACTACTGCTCTTGAAACAATGCAAGTATCATGTCTTCCTACTACTTGTAATTTATCTTCTTGTTTTTTATTTACATCTATAGTATCTTGAATTTTTATAATTGAAGATGTAGGTTTTACTGCAGCTCTAAATATTATAGGCATTCCATTTGAAATTCCTCCTAATATTCCACCGTTGTTATTTGTTTTGGTTTTTATTTCTTCACCATCATAATAATAACTGTCATTTGCTTTTGATCCCTTCATCTTTGTAATATCAAATCCAGCCCCAAATTCGATACCTTTTACTGCAGGTACAGAAAATACTAGGTGTGCTAATGTACTCTCTATTGAATCGAAAAATGGATCTCCAACACCAGCAGGAATGCCTGCTATTGCACATTCTACAACTCCGCCTAAGGAATCCCCTTCTTTCTTTGCTTGAAGAATCAATTCTCTCATTTTTTCACCTTGCTCATTATTTAATACTGATAAGTCTGAACCCTTTAATGAAGCTAATTGCTCTTTTGTAATTTTTAGCGGATTAAAACTATCATCTTCAATATTATTTATAGACTTCACATGAGCTCCAATATAAACCCCTTTTTCCTTCAATATTTGCTCTGCTATAGCTCCTGCAAAAACTAATGGAGCTGTTATTCTTCCTGAAAAGTGACCTCCACCCCTATAATCATTAAACCCTTGATATCTTATCTTAGCTGGATAGTCTGAATGTCCTGGCCTCATTAAATCCTTAAGCTTTGAATAATCTTGACTTCTAGTATCACTATTTCTTATTATCCCACAAAGCGGTGCCCCAGTAGTTCTTCCTTCAAAAACGCCACTTAAAATTTCTACCTTATCAGCCTCACTTCTTGCTGTAGAAATTTTGCTTCTTCCAGGTGCTCTTCTTTCCATCTTTTCATTTATTGCTTCCATATCTAAAAGCACACCAGATGGAAGTCCACTTATATTAATACCTATGGCATTTCCATGAGATTCTCCAAATATTGATATTTGAATTTTATTGCCCCAAACTCCACTCATTGATCTTTCCTCCTAAACACTTATAATCTCTCCAAAAACTTGGGTAGGATTTCTTTACACAACTTGGATTTTCAATTATTACTTTTTCTGTACAATAGGTAGCTGCAATCGCTAAACTCATAGCAATTCTATGATCATCCCATGAATGTACTACTCCACCATTTAAGCTAGCTACGCCCTCTACAAATAGGGAATCTTCTAGTTCTTTCACATTTGCACCTAGTTTATTCAATTCGGTAGATATAGCCTTTAATCTATCACATTCTTTGATTCTTAATCTTTCGGCATTAATTATATTTGTTGTTCCTTCAGTAACTGCGGCTAAAACTGTTAACACTGGTATTATATCCGGGCATTGAGACGCATCAATTACTGTATTTTTCTTATCTTTTGTTACTACTTTTATGCCTGCAGAATTATCTTCTATTTCTCCGCCCATTCTTTCGATAATATCTAATATTTCTTTGTCTCCTTGTAGAGAATTTACATTTAAATCTTTAATTAAAACATCACTGCCAATTGCATCTGCTACAAGGAAAAATGCAGCTTGAGAAAAATCCCCTTCTACTCTATAATCCTTAGCATTATAGCTTTGGTTACCTTTTATAATGAATTCTTTATAATCATTATTTATAATTTCTATTCCATAAAGCTCAAGCATGCTTAGAGTTAAATCAATGTATCCTTTTGATTCAAGCTTAGTTGTAATTGTTATTTTTGAATCTTCTTCTAATAAAGGAAGTGCAAATAATAATCCACTAATAAATTGAGAACTAATATCTCCTCTTACTTTAAATTCTTCACCCTTTAACTTTCCTTCAACATTCAAGTCAAGAACACCATTTTCATAATCATATTTAATTCCCTGTCTATCAAATATTTCATAGTAGGTATTTAATGGTCTTTTTCCTAAATTGCCTTTGCCAATAAAGTTGGTCTTTGCATTTTTTGCTAAAGCTATAGGAACCATAAATCTAAGGGTTGAACCTGATTCGTTACAATCAATTAATCTTACACTTTTGGTAAATGTATTTTTTCCATCAATTTCTAAGTAATCTTCGAAAACTTTTATTTCTGTTCCTAATGACTTCATTGCCTCAATAGTAGCTATAATATCTTCTGAGAATTCTATATTAGTTATTTTACTCTTCCCCTTACTTAAGGAGGCACAGATAACTGCTCTATGAGCCATACTTTTTGAAGGAGGTATTTTAACTTCCCCTTTTAACTTTCCTGGAGTAATAGTTAACTTATCCATAATATCCTCCTAAAATTATAGACTTGCGAAGAAGTCATCTTTTGTTTTGTAAATATAACTTTCTCCTATACCCTTTAGTAATATTAAGTTTAGGGCATTATTCAAAAATTTTTTATCAAGCTTTATTGCTTCAATTAATTGGTTCTTATTTTCACTTTCTAATGAATACGGTAATCTGTACTTTATTAACATTTCTTTAATTTCTTCTGAAACGTTGAAGTTAACTAAAGATTTTTTAGCTGCCACTTTCATTATTTCATACATTCCAATGGCTACACCTTCACCATGAGAATATTTTTCATAATTATAATATTGCTCTATAGCATGCCCTAGTGTATGCCCAAAATTTAAAAGCATTCTTTCTCCTGTATCTTTTTCATCCTCTTCAACTACTCTTCTCTTAATATCACAACAAGTAAATATAATAGATTCAATATTTTTCATGAGATCTTCTTCATCTTTAAGATTCTTTAATTTCTCAAAAAGCTCCTTATCTTTTATACAACCATACTTTATTACTTCTGCTAATCCATCTCTAAGAAATCTATCTGAAAGAGTATTTAAAACATCTGGGTCTATTACTACCATTCTAGGATGATAGAAACTCCCTACAAGATTTTTGCCTTTCTCTAAGTCAACTCCTACTTTACCTCCTACGCTAGAATCCACTTGTGCTAGAAGTGATGTTGGAACTTGTATAAAAGGAACCCCTCTTAAAAAAGTTGAAGCAACAAATCCTGCTAGATCTCCAATAACTCCGCCACCTAATGCTATGATTAAATCGCTTCTTGTTAATTTAAATTCTAGAAGATCATTATAAATACGTGGTAGAGTACTAAAAGATTTTGTCTTTTCCCCCGGTGGAAGTACTATTGATTCTACTTTGTATCCAGCTTCTTCTAGTGAAGTTTTTATATTTTCTCCATATATCCCATATACATTTTCATCTGAAATAATCGCTATTTTCTCAGCTTTTAAATCAGTTTTTATTAAACTTGATAGCCTATTTAATGCTCCTTTTTCAATATATATGGGATATGAATTTTCTCCTAGATTTACTTTTAAATTCAATGCAATCCCCCCTAAAAATTATATTTCTCTTCCTACAGCAGCTGCAATTAGTGATAATTCCTTTACTAACTTGTCATATTCTTCTGGTCTTATAGATTGCGGTCCGTCACAAAGTGCATTAACTGGGTCATTGTGTACTTCAATTATAAGTCCGTCTGCTCCAACTGCTATTGCTGCTTTTGAAAGAGGATCTACCATCCAATTCTTCCCTGCCGCGTGACTAGGATCTACTACTACTGGTAAATGGCTTAATTTTTTAATTGCAGGTATTGCACTTAAGTCTAATGTGTTTCTTGTGTAAGTTTCGAATGTTCTTATACCTCTTTCGCAAAGAATTACGTTATTATTTCCACCAGCCATAATATATTCAGCAGACATCAATAACTCTTCTATTGTTGCTGATAACCCTCTTTTTAGAAGAATGGTTTTATTTGTTTTTCCTAATTCCTTAAGCAAGTCAAAGTTTTGCATATTTCTCGCTCCAACTTGAATAATATCAACATCTTCAACAAATCTATCTAAATATTGTGTAGACATAATTTCTGTTACAATTGGCATTCCTGTTTCTTTTCTTGCCACCTTAAGAAGGTCTAACCCCTCAGTTTCTAGTCCTTGGAAACTATATGGTGAAGTTCTTGGCTTAAAAGCTCCTCCTCTTAATAACTGCGCCCCAGATGCTTTTACACTTTTAGCAATTGATATTATTTGTTCTTCGCTTTCTACTGAGCAAGGACCTGCTATAAGTGCAATCTTTTTTCCCCCAATAGTAATGCCATTTACGTCTACCTTAGAATTCTCTGGGTGAAACATTCTATTGGCTTTCTTGAATGGCTCTTGAACGTGCATAACCCTTTCAACATTCCTATTTGCTTCAATTTTATTAGGATCAATCTTACTAGTGTCCCCAATTAACCCCAATATCATTAATTCTTTCCCTATTACAGGATGTACTTCTACCCCAAGATTTTTTATTGCTTTGGTTAAATTATCCACCTCAGCCTTTGGTGTTTTTGGTTTTAAAATTACAATCATTAATAAATGCCCCCTTAAATTATAGATTTTTTATATAAAAAATCGTCAAGGCTATTAAAAGCCGTCGATTTTTTTCTCGCATCTGCCTTTCCAAACGTATGTGAGGAAAATCTGGCAGGCGACTAATTTTATTTTTTACTCTTTAGAGAAACCTAACTAATTCTTAAATTGTAATTGAAACTTATAAAGCAAATCACAACTTTAAAATATTATACAGTCCTAAAGAGTAAAAAAAATAAGGCCCATCTAATGAGCCTTATTTATCCAAGGTAATTTTTTATAATTAAAAGTTTAGTTAAGATTATCCTTACTCATTAGGAATTAACAACTATTTTATTACAGAACAATTGACCAGCGCTAAAATAAAAGCCCCAGCTAAAGTAAAAGTATCCAAAAAATTGTCCTGCTATTTTGTTAATTCTAGTAAGCATGATAACCTCCTGTGAGAAATTCTGTAAAATTCTTTTTTCCATTGTATACTAAAGATTATTCTCTGTCAATATTAAGAAATCCTTTACTGAAAATTTATTATAATGTCAATCATTTATGTGTATCATATATTAGTATTAATATTACTACTCTTTCACATGAGGTGATAGAACAAATGAGAAATGACATAGTAGTTTTAGAAACTCCTCGATTGTTACTCACTAATCTGCAAGAAAAGGATGCCTCAGTTTTATTTAATTATTGGTCTGATGATGAGGTAACTAAATATCTTAATATTGATTCACTGAAAACTAATGATGAAGCAAAAGAAATCATAGGCTATTTTAATGAATTACACCTAAAAAATAGAGGGTTCCGATGGGGTATTTTTTCTAAGGAAGGCAATATTTTAATTGGAACTTGTGGTTTTATTAAGGGGATATTAAATCAAGGTCATATTGGAGAAATTGGTTATGAACTGGGCAGAAATTACTGGGGAAAAGGTTATATGAAGGAAGCCTTAACTGCATTAATTTACTACGGTTTTAACGATTATAGACTAAATAGAATTGAGGCTTATGTAAAGCCTGAAAACACTGCCTCAATTAAAGTATTGGAAAGCATGAATTTTATAAAAGAAGGAATTTTAAGAGAGCATCACCAAAGTAAAGATAAATTTTATGATGTAGCTATATATTCACTACTTAGAAGAGAAACCAACATAAAATAAGAAGAAGATACCCTAAGTATCTTCTTCTTTATATTAATTATTAGTTATTGAAATATCTATCTAATAATCCTTTAAATGCTTTTCCATGTCTAGCTTCATCTTTACACATTTCATGTACTGTATCATGAATTGCATCTAAGTTTAATTGTTTTGCTAAAGTTGCTAAATCTTTTTTACCTTGGCAAGCACCATGCTCTGCATCTACTCTCGCTTGAAGGTTCTTCTTAGTATCAGCTACAACAACTTCTCCAAGTAATTCTGCAAACTTTGAAGCATGTTCTGCTTCTTCAAAAGCTATTCTCTTATAAGCTTCTGCAACTTCTGGATATCCTTCTCTATCTGCTTGTCTAGACATTGCTAAGTACATTCCTACTTCTGTACATTCTCCAGTAAAGTTTTCTCTTAAACCTTGGATTATTCTTTCATCTACTCCATTTGCTACTCCGATTCTATGTTCATCAGCAAAATTTAATTCTCCTGATTGTTCAACAAACTTTTCTGCACCAGCTCCACAAATTGGGCATTTTTCTGGAGCAACTTCTCCTTCGTAAACATATCCACATACTGTACAAACAAATTTTTTCATATTAAACTCCTCCTAAGAAATTAATTTTATTATATTTATTTTATTATTTTAAATTCTCTCGACATGTTTTATTATATAATAATAATTATTAGTTGTAAAGAGTTTTTCCAAAATTTATTTATATTTTTTTTGCTTTTTATCCTACAATGGGAAATTTCATTATTGTTTTGAATAAATCTCCATCAACTTCTACATTAAATTCTCCCCTTTGAAGCTCTGTAAGTCCTTTTGAAATGGCTAACCCCAATCCTGACCCTTCTGTATTTCTTGATTTGTCTCCTCTCTTAAATCGTTCTGTTATTTCATCATTATTAAAATCTATTTCGTAGGCTGAAATATTTTTCATTATAATTACAACTTCATTTTCATGTCTTTCAACATTAATATATACTCTTGTATTATCCAAAGAATACTTTAAAATGTTAATAATTTGATTCTCAAATACCCTCCAAGTTCTTTTACCATCTACCATAACATATATTTTTTCACTTGGTGTATTTACCCTAAAATCTAGAGAACCTTCTTTTATTTTTTCCTCAAATTCTGCCAAGGATTGCTTTAGTAAGGCGACAATATCAAGTCTTTCCATATTTAAATCTATTTCTCCACTAGCCGCTCTAGAAGCTTCAAATAAATCCTCAATTAGTGTTTTTAATCTTTGGGATTTTCTATCTATAATCTTTATATAATCTTGGATGTCTTCGCTAGATAAGTTCCCCTTTTTTATCAAATCAACATAATTAATTATAGAAGTTAGTGGTGTTTTCAAGTCATGGGAAACATTTGTGATTAACTCCGTTTTCATTCTTTCACTCTTTGTTTCATTCTTAATTGATTTTTCTAAACCACTTTTTATGCTATTTATATTTTTAGCTAATGTACCCAAAGTTCCAATTTGCTTTTCATCTATTTGATAATTTAAATCTCCACTGCAAATCATCTCTGAACCTTTTACAATCTTACTGAAGCCCACTGTAAACTTCATTCCGTAATAGCCCACCAAAGCTAAATAAGGAATTATATAAACTAAAATTATAATAATACTAAGTGTTAAGCTTCTTGATATTGGAATTAAGAATAGTGCAAAGATGAATAATAATGTTAATAGAACAAATATACTCACTTTTATTCCTATTGATTTCACTAAAAATACTTTCTTTACTTGGTTAAATAATCTATATAAAACACTGCTTTCTTTTATGACTCCTTTTATTCCAACTAGCTTAACTCTTTTTCTCAGTAGGATATAGGTGCATATTATGAAATAACTAGATAAAACTATAATCTCTTCCGTACCATAAAAATTAAATAATATGCTAGTAAAAAAATTTACCACATAAGCAATAAAAATGTTTAATACTAGTTTCATCTCTAGCCATAACTTTTCATATGCTCTAACCACGAAATTATCAATTAAATTTCTTCTATGCTTTATTACATATATTAAAGATAATAAAAGTAACACAACTGCTACGCCTTCTGAAATAGCAAATTTCATAAAGTTATTTTGTCCATATAGAAATTGATTCTCAGCTTGTTTTATATTATCTTGATAATATAGCTTTTGAGGTAGCATTATTAGTAGCTTTACTTTTTCATTTTTTACAGCATCAAAGGATCTAGAATCATAGTTATTAAAGTAATTACCATTTATAGTTCCTGTTACATTCTCTAAAATATTTCCTGCCTTTCCCCCATCAAATAATGCATAAAATCTAGCCTCTTTTTCTAAGTTTTTAATTGCCTCACTATTACTAAACTCATTTTCCAAATTTGTTTTTAATATTTCATTATTTTCACCATTATAAATTACGTATTGAAAATTTTTAAAGATATCCAGTGTCTTTTCTATACTCTGATATTCTGATTTTTTCTCTGATAATATTTCCTTTTTTACATCTTCCTCTGTTGCTTTATGGAGATTATTAAATAATGCAAGCCCCTCAGCATAAGTATTAAAATTTCCCAACTCTGGTACGCCATAGGTAGTTACTCCTCCAGTTATTACTTCATTTGTTACACCATTATTCACAGTGTTACTTGAGTCATTTTTTTCATTTTCCTTTATCTGATCTAACTGAACCTTTATAGAATTATACTCATCTTCATGTACCTTTAACCTATTTTGTATATCAGTCTTAGAAATTTCCTTAAATCTATCACTATCTTCTCCAGCTCCATACTTAGAGTATGAGCCCATTAATGTATTGTAAAAATCAAAAAGATTAGACTTAAAATTATCTGAATCCATAAAATTTAAGTTTCTATATCCATATCCTCTTATAAGTTCTGGTACAATTATTGTTTGAGCGAATAATGAAGAAATCAATATTATAAGACTTAAAAAATATATAAATTTATTGTTTTTCAATTTTATAGCCAATTCCCCACACCACCTTTAAATATCTCGGTTCTTTTGGATTTATTTCTATTTTTTCTCTTATTCTTCTTATGTGAACTGTTACCGTATCTGCATTAAAAGATGGTTCATTCCAGACTCTTTCATATATTTCTTCAATTGAAAATACTCTTCCCTTATTCTCCATAAGTAAGGTAAGAATTTTTAATTCTAACGGAGTAACCTTTACATCTTGTCCATCTACTTTAAATTCCTTAGTTAATTTATTTAAATATAATCCTCCAACTACTAGAGCTCCTTCAGGTTCTCCAACATAATTGCCAAACTTAATATATCTTCTTAAATGTGATTTTACCCTAGCGATTAATTCTATTGGATTAAAAGGCTTTGTAATATAGTCATCTGCTCCTAAGTTAAGTCCCAATACCTTGTCAGTATCTTGTGATTTTGCTGATAGCATTATTATAGGTATATTTTTGCTCTCTCGTATCTTTAATGTAACTCTCATTCCATCCATTTTAGGCATCATAATATCCATAATAATAAGATGTATCTCTTCTGAACTTAAAATATCTAAGGCTTCTAGTCCATCATAAGCTTTAAAAACGTTATACCCTTCGTTTTTTAAATATATTTCTATCGCATCTGTTATTTCTATTTCATCATCTACTACCAATATGTTCTCTTTAGTCATATATTCTCCCCCTCATCTCTTCTCCCATATATTATACCACCTCCTAAAGAACCACCTTAAGATAAATGGTAAAATAAAAGAATTACAAAGTAACCTCTGTAATTCTTACAATTCCCTTACAAAACCTATTAACTTATCTAATTTCTTTTCCAAACGGCATTAAACTAAGCTGTGCTAATTTAAAAAACTGCAAGCCAAAGGGAATTCCTACAATAGTTAAACATAAAATCACACCTGATATTAAGTTACCTAATGCAAGCTCGATTCCTCCAAAAATGATCCAAAGTATATTAGCCAAGAAAGCTACTCCTCCATTATCAACTGTAACTACCTCTTTTCCAAAAGGTGCAAACTGCAGTGATGCCATTTTAAAGCATTGTACTCCTATTGGTATACCCACAATAGTCAAACACCAAAGTGCTCCAAAAAATAACCATGCTATACTGTGTATTAACCCTCCAAAAATAATCCATATAATATTACCAAAAAAGCTCATTTCAACACTCTCCTTTTGATATATTATATATAATTATTTTTATTTTTGAGTACCTTATAATTAAAAATTATAAAATCTTAAGATTTTGTTTTTATTCTATAATATATACTCCTAATTTCATTCTTGATTTACCCATAGAAATATCATATAATAACATATAATGTAATAATTCAATGCATTGATTAGAAGTAGTAGTATTGAACTTCATTTATAGAGAGCTATTGGTTGGTGTAAAATAGCATTGAAACAATATGAACTTGTCTATGAGCTTCTTTGTTAAAGCAAAGACGTTAACCACGTTAAGGTTTTAAGTGAGAATAATATATTTATTCTAACAAGAGTGGTACCGCGGAATGTAACCTTTCGTCTCTTAATTATGAGATGAGAGGTTTTTATTTTTATATTTTAAGGAGGAAAAATTATGGGAAACTACGGAACTTCCATTGATAAAAAGTGGCAAGATAAATGGGAAGAAACAAAACTTTATGAGTTTGATAAAGAAAATTTAGATAAGAAACTATATGTATTAGAAATGTTTTCTTATCCATCAGGAAGTCAGCTTCATGCAGGACACTGGTTTAACTATGGTCCAGTAGACTCATGGGCAAGATTTAAAAGAATGAATGGCTACAATGTATTCCAGCCTATGGGCTTCGATGCATTTGGACTTCCAGCTGAAAACTATGCAATTAAAACAGGAATTCATCCACATGATTCAACATTAAAGAACATAGATACTATGGAAAAGCAGCTTAAAGCTATGGGCGCTATGTTTAACTGGGAAAGTGAAGTCGTTACTTGCCTTCCTGACTACTACAAATGGACTCAATGGGTATTTTTAAAACTATATGAAAAAGGATTAGCATATAGAAAGAAAGCTCCAGTAAATTGGTGTCCATCATGTAATACCGTTCTTGCAAATGAGCAGGTTATAGATGGTGCATGTGAAAGATGTTCTACTGAGGTTACAAAAAAAGACCTAACTCAATGGTTCTTAAAAATAACTGATTACGCTGATGAATTATTAGAAAAGCTTGATACACTAGATTGGCCTGAAAAGACTGTAGCAATGCAAAAGCATTGGATAGGAAGATCAACTGGTGCTCAAGTTACCTTTAATTTAAAAGATTCCGATTTAAGTTTTGATGTATTTACTACAAGAGTTGATACTCTATATGGTGTAACATATGTAGTTTTAGCTCCTGAGAATCCATTAGTGGATGAGATCACAACTCCTGAACAAAAAGCAGTAGTTGATGCTTATAAAGATGAGGCTAAAAAACAATCTGATATAGAAAGACAATCAATCTCTAGAGAAAAAACTGGAGTATTTACTGGTTCCTATGCTATTAACCCTATAAACGGAAGAGAGGTTCCTGTATGGGTTGGAGACTATGTTTTAGCTACTTATGGTACTGGTGCTGTAATGGCTGTTCCTGCCCATGATGAAAGAGATTTTTCTTTTGCTCAAAAGTTTAACTTACCAATTGAAAGAGTTATTAATGCAAAAGACGGTTCTTCTCCTGAACTTCCATATTGTGAATATGGCGTATTAACAAATTCTGAAGAATTTGATGGATTAACAACAGAAGAAGGTAAGGTTAAACTTGTTGAAAAACTAGCTAAAAATAACTTAGGTGAACAAAAGGTTAATTACAGATTAAGAGACTGGTTGGTTTCAAGACAAAGATATTGGGGTTCACCAATTCCAATAATTCATTGTGAAAAATGTGGAACTGTTCCTGTTCCTGAAAAGGACCTTCCAGTTCAATTACCTTATGATGTAGAGTTTACACCTGATGGGAAGTCACCTCTAGCAAAAAATGAAGACTTTATAAATACAACTTGTCCTTGTTGCGGAGGTCCTGCAAAAAGAGAAGCAGATACATTAGATACCTTTGTATGTTCTTCTTTCTATTATTTAAGATACGCTGATGCTCATAACAATGATAAAGCTTTTGACCCTGAAACAATAAATAAGATGCTACCAGTTGATAAATATGTTGGTGGTCCAGAACATGCATGTATGCACTTACTATATGCTAGATTTATTACAAAAGCATTAAGAGATATGGGATATCTAAACTTTGATGAACCATTCTTAAGCTTAACTCACCAAGGTCTAATACTTGGGCCTGATGGATTAAAGATGAGTAAATCTAAAGGGAATACAATATCCCCTGACGACTATATTAAACAATATGGTGCAGACGTATTTAGAATGTATCTAATGTTTGGATTTGCTTATACTGAAGGTGGAGCTTGGAGTGATGACGGAATTAAATCTGTTAATAGGTTTGTTGAAAGAATTGAAAGAATCCTAGAAACTTCAAGAGAGTTAATTTCTAAAGGAGATAATTCTAAAATTGCCATAGACAAAGCTGAAAAAGAGCTTAATTTCTGGAGACATAATACAATAAAAGCTGTTACTGATGATACAGATAAGCTTCAATTTAACACAGCTATAGCTAGAATGATGGAATTTATAAATGCTCTTTCCAAATATGTTCAAGAATCTACACTAAATTTAGATTTCTTAAAATCAGTTCTTGATGATTATTTAAGACTTCTTGCACCATTTGCACCTCATTTCTCTGAGGAACAATGGAACTTACTTGGAAATTCATACTCTATATTTAACGAAGCTTGGCCAAAATTTGACCCGAAAGCACTTGTTAAAGATGAAGTTGAAATAGCTATACAAGTAAATGGAAAAATTAAAGCAAAAATAAATGTTCCTTCTGATTTAAGTGAAGATGGAATAAAAGAAGCTTCTTTAGGTAATGACTTAGTTACAGCAGCTATCGATGGAAAAACTGTAGTTAAGGTTATAGTTATAAAAGGTAGACTTGTAAATATTGTTGTGAAATAAAAAATCGTCAAGGCGATTATGAGCCGTCGATTTTTTCCTCGCATCTGCCTTTCCAAACGCATGTGAGGAAAATTTGGCAGGCGACTAATTCTATTTTTTACTCTTTAGGGAGTCTAGTGAATCCTCAGATTATAATTCAAACTTATAATTTTATCCACAATCTTTAAATGTTATAAATTCCTAAAGAGTAAAAAAATGAGCTGTTTCGTAACTGAAACAGCTCATTTTCATTTATAATACCTCACTAAATGCGTGCAAAACTTCTTTAACTATATACTCATTCATAGGTTTAAAATCTTTGAAATACTTAGTTTCTTCAAATTTATTATATAAATCTCTAACCATACTTAACCATTCTTCTGGGATGTATACCCAAGCTAAGTCTTCCATTTGGCAGCTTAACAAGAACCTTTCTAATCCCCAAAATGAATACTCATTAATATTATGTAACTTATTAAACTTAATATAATCACTTACAATATCTAAGCTCAATTCATAGCTATATATATCAACAAAGAAAAAATCAAATTCTTCTTCTTTTGCACTAAAAGCATCCTCATTTATAATTCTAATCTTTGGATTTTCATTAAAACTTTTATAATAGAGTTCGATAATCTCTTTTGATTTCTCATATACTATTACTTCTTTTACTTGAGGTTTTTTAATTATTTCTTGCACATAATAACCTAGTCCTAAGCCTACTACTCCAACTTTTCCTTTTGCTCTCTTTATACTTTCAAAGCACCCTTCTATCTCTAGTGGGGATAAACTCATAATTATTCCATCACTTGAACTTAGTTCTAAAATAGTGTTATTAAACTCTTCATCAACCTCAAAAAGATAGTGTTCAACCGGCTTATCTATTCCTTCTTTTTTTATTATTTTAAAGTCTCCTAATTGATTTTCATTAATAACCGCATTATACTCTTCAATTTTATCTATATAATATGCTCTATCAAAGGGCATCTAATCACATCCTAACTATAGCTTTACCTTTGTTCTATTTTATTTCAATTAATAGTATAAATCAAATACTAAATATAAATACACTTAATATTATAATAACACAACTTACATATACTAGAAATAATTATTATATTTCCCCTCTTGAAGTTTTTAGTAAAATACACTATAATGTAAACAATAATTATTATCATTAATGAGAAGTAGGTGAATTGTATGAGTAAATTTATATTAAGTGAAGAAGCCTATACTGAATTTAAAGGCTTTTTAGGTGAAAATGATATTGCTGACTTTAATGTAAGAATTAATCTTGCAGGATATGGTTGCAGTGGTCCTGCATTCAATATTTCAATAGAAGAACCAAAGGAATCAGATACTGTTGAAAAAGTTAACGATATTACATTTTTTGCTGATAATGCACTAGTTGATGAATTCGGTGGATTTATCATTCTATCAACAGATGAAAATGATGGTAGAGGCTTAAGTCTAAGACCTGTTATAGAACCAGAAGCTTCTGGTTGTGGAACTTGTTCTGGATGTCATTAAACTCACTAAAATACAGAGTTTTAACTCAAAAATTGAGTTACTATAAATAAAAAGTAGAGGGGAACCCTCTACTTTTTATTTATAGAATTTATCTTACTATCTTGCCCAATCATGAATAGCTTCTCTTAAGGCTTGTAACCCATAAGTATTATCATATTTCTCCTTTTGAACTCTTTCTAACCTAGTTACAGCTCCATAGGAGGTTTCTAACGATAACTGTTCATCCGAAGTTAATACCCAAATAGTTCTATAATTAATAGGTTTTACTCTAAGTTTTTTTTCACCTACTCCATCAGTAAAATAGATTACAACTTCATTTCTTAAATTGTTCTCTTTAATGTACTCAAATACTGGTGAAAAACAAGTAGCACCATGCTTATCCAATCTAGGCTTTATATCTTTTACAGTATTTAACTGATATATCCTTCGGATTTCTTTATCACATTCAATTACTTGTATAATCCCTAGTTTATTC
The DNA here is from genome assembly GCF_022324735.1 of Clostridium sp. YIM B02551. Classification (NCBI taxonomy): domain Bacteria; kingdom Bacillati; phylum Bacillota; class Clostridia; order Eubacteriales; family Clostridiaceae; genus Clostridium; species Clostridium sp. YIM B02551. Next base: position 229,849 of record NZ_JAKGTF010000002.1, read on the forward strand.
TTACATAATGATAATATCTCTTTCATGATGCTTTTAACTTCGCTATCACTCATTGATGCAGAGATATCTATTGCTACTATTATCTTTGGAATAGAATTAGGAAGTTTGCCTCTTATATCCAGTCTATCAGGTTGTCTTCTATCTTTTCTGGTTATAGTCTTTTTATATCCGACTCTACTACTGTTTATTACATTTCTTAATAACTTCTGCCATACTATTTCTTCTTTTTCACTATACGCTAGAATCATTTTTTCTATATCTTTAGGAGCCTTCCCCTTATATGCACTAATGGAAGTTCTTTTATTTATATCTTTTAAATTATCTAAGCTTAGTGTACTTTGCTCCCATGAATCATGAGCTTTCTCTAAGTCAACCTCTTTATCAAATACATTATTATTGTTTTTAACAACATTGTTTTTTCTTATATTTATTACCTTTTGTATTTCTGTAGCATATTGCTCTATTGTCATATCTTCATTTAACTGTAGATTATATTCTAAGTTAACTGCATCAAGTTTTTTTGCGAAAAGCGGAAGATTTTTTATATACTGATTAATTGATATGTCCATAGCAATGTTAATAGCCAAAGAAGATACCTTGTTTTTTAAACTTCTCTCTCTTTCATAATGATTAAATATTATATGATATATCTCATGCTTTATTAATGCCCCAACCTCCTTTGATGTTAAAGGAAGTATCAGAAAAGGATTATAATACATTAAATATCCTTCTGAAGTCGGAACAGTAGAAATCGGCCATGTTATTTTAAAATCAATTTTCCTCTTAGCTTGTATTATAAATTGTCCAAAGAAATTATCCTCTCCAGACAAAAGACTTATATTAACCTCTTCTATTATGCTCCAAAATCTTCTTACAAACTCCTCTGTAAATTCTTTTGGAGATTCCATTTCATAACACTTCTTTAATAACCATTTGCTTTCCTCTTCATAATTCATATTATTTATCACCCTCACTACCTTGAATATATATCAAAGAAGGCATCTAAAAATTCCTCGTTATTTAGAAATTCCATATATAAATCATTAGAGCAATCACTTTTAATTTCTTTCATAATTCCTAACCTTAAATCCTTTGGATAAAGTTTTAATACTTCTGAGAATATAGTGATATTTCCTTTTCTGTTTTTTAGATCTTGTAAATAACTTAAACAATTCTTTGAAATAATATATAACCTTGAGTGGTTTTCTCTTGATATTCTATCTTTAATATCAAATGTTAAAATATTCTCTTTAAATATATCCTCTGGTTTAATAAGTGGATTTTTTATGTTATCTATAAAGCTTATAAAATCTCCTGCAATAGCTACGCCTATATTCCCCTTAACAAGGTTATAAAAAATATTTTTTGAAACTGATTCTTTGCTGTTTAAGAATATTTTATACCCCTTAGATACCCTTTCCCAGCTTCTTGGAGTTGCTTTTATATGATCTGTTGAATTTGGTGTATGTAGGTAATCTGGAAATGAAGATAAAAATTCTATTATATGCTCATGTATCTCTCCATCTGACATTGCCCATTTAAGCCACTCTTTTATATCTACCTCCATTTGTATCCAAACAAATCTATCCTCTTGAGCTGGATCCATGTCCACAACTTGATATTCGCTATTCTCAAAATCATCGTATTTATTTGATGGATTCATTGCCGCAATAACATATACATCTTTATGTAAGTAATATCCGTTAATTTCTCTATTTAAAATTAAATTCATTAACTCTTGTTGCACGGTATGCTCACATCTATTTAGTTCATCAATAAATAAAAGAACTTTATGCCCATTTTCAATTAAATTATCAACCTCAATTAACTTGGAATGAGTAGCATACTCGGTCACATTTCTTTCTATTGTTTGATTACCTAGCACAAACTTCCTTTTAGAAACTGTTGGCAAACCTCCTATTTCTCCTTCTTTTAGTAGATTTGCATCAATGGATACCAATGACCACCTATTTTTAATTGCTAATTTCCTAATAAGTGATGTTTTTCCTATTCCACTTTCTCCAATTAACAAAGGTACGTCTCCAGCTTCAATAACTAATTCAACTGTATTTAATGCATCTTTAAAATTCACTTCTCTCTTCCTCTCTATATCAATAGGTTTATTTATAGGAAACTTAATTTATTATTTTATTAGTTGAACTTAGTACTCTACACCTATTCAATCTAATGCTCTGACTTAATTCTAAACTGATAACTTATAATCTACTAAAATCATTTTTGCTTTTTTACTCCCATAGTTATTGATAAAATTAATCTTATCCATTTCAATAATTTCTAGATTTAAAAAATCAATTAAGTACTTTTCATCAATTACTTCCGCTTTTAGCTTTTTAGATAACACCTCTATAACTAAATCTATATCAATATCGTTATAGACATACTTAACTACATTTACATTATCTTCTATAAAACATTTAAGTTCCTCGTAGGTATAACTTATGTAATTTATTGCTTCTTCACTTATTTTTATTGCCTTTCTCCTGCATTCTAAGCTAGGATTATCCACAAACCTAATGGCTCCCCAGTATGTATCAAGGGCCTTTAGTATAACTTTCTCTGATGGATTTTTTATATATTTAATTGCATCATAATCTTTTTCTACTGAAATCAATTGAATTTCTTCTGAAGGATCTTTTACAAATTGAATTGCCCATCCCTTAGTCTTAACTGCTTCTTTAATAACTACCTCAGAAGGGTTCTTTATTAACTTTAATGAATTCCATAAACTCTTTACCCCTAATATTTGCACTTCTTCAGCTGAATCTTCAATATATTCAATGCTCAATGGATTATTTCTCACTGCTTTCAATTGAACTTCCACTGATGGATTTTTTATATACCTAATTGCTGTACCATTTTTCCCGACTGCTAATAATTGAAGTTCTTCAGATGGATTTTCAATTTCTCTTATATATATTGGATTATCTTTTATTTTAATTTCATAACTGTTCATATTAGATTCCCTTTCATAAATTCACTCTAATATTTAATTTGTATTTCTTATTATTTAATATTAATTATTAAGTATATTATATATAATAAAGGCTCCTCAATCTATAGGGTTTTAAGTTCAACTATTAACTTATTCATGCCTGAAAATGTCCAGGAGCCGACATTTTCAAACAAGTATAAGTTAAGTTTCCTATAAAAAACCCTATATAATCATGAGTTGCCTTTATATATCTAACCTTCTTTATACTTATCAATATCTCTATGTATAGAAAACAATAAACTATTTAATTCCCATACCTCACCATCTTCAATAAGTTTATTTAATGAAACTTGATATCTACTAGCATCTGCAATACGTCCTAAACTTGTTAAAGTTAGTATACTACTCATTATATTTGATATTATATCTGATTTTACTTCAAAAAGTTTTTGTGCATCCTTTATTTCGTCTTTTATAAATAACATTTCCTCATCTAATCTAAAAGCTGCATCAGCTGCACTCTTCAATTTTTCACTAATTTCTATTGGCTTTTGATGTTTATATTTATAATTAAGTGAATGTTCAATTGTAGCCCAAAAGTTCATTGCCAATGTTCTTATCTGAAGTTCAATTAATAATTCTTTTTGACCATCAATCATATTTACTGGATACTTTATTATCATATGGTAACTTCTATATCCAGACGGCTTAACATTTTTGACATAATCTTTTTCATATAATATCTGCATATCAGTTCTTTTTCTAAGAAGTTTAACAACTGTATCAATATCATCAACAAATTGACACATTATTCTTATTCCACCTATATCCTCAAGCTCATACTCTAATCTATTTATAGGTATACCAAACTTGTTTGCTTTTTCTAACATTGAAGATACTTCTTTCACTCTACCAGTTATAAACTCAATTGGTGAATATTCATTTTTTCTTCTATATTCTTTTCTAATACTTTTTAGTTTAACCTTAATTTCTTCAACTGCCTGTTCATAAGGCATCAAGAATTTTTTCCAATCACTTATTGCCATATTATATCACCTATTCTCAAATTCTACATTTATTATATCAAAATATTCCTCTTATGATAATTAAATTTTGAACGATAATATAATATATGTTAATATATACTTAGAGGTGTATTGCGATGAATGATATTTTTTCTGGATTAGAAAACCTAGGTTTTGATGACCTAAAGAATTTAAAAGTTTATGATGAAGCAAAAAAACAAGAATCAGCGCCGAATAAGGCAAAACAAGTTTCACAAGAAGATTTTTTATTTGACAAGCAAGTTTCTTGTCCAGTATGTGGTACCTCTTTCAAAACCCCAACTTATAAAGTGAATGGGCCTAGAAAAAAGGGACAAGATACTGATTTATTTATTCATTATGATGTTGTTAACCCCTATTTTTATGATGTTTGGGTTTGCAACAGTTGTGGATATGCAGCAATGAAGACTGATTTTCCAAAAATAAAATCATTTCAAAAGGATATTATACTATCTTCAATAACTCCTAAATGGAAAGGAAGAGAATATCCTAACGTCATAGATGAAAAGTTAGCTATAGAAAAATATAAATTAGCACTTGTTAATGCAATCTATATTCAGGCTAAAAATAGTACAAAAGCTATGATTTGCTTAAAAATAGCTTGGATGCATAGGATGCTTAATGATAAAGAAAATGAGTTATCGTTTTTGTCTCAGGCCTTGAAAGGATTTAATGATGCATATAGTACTGAGGATTTCCCAATCTATGGCATGCAAAGATATACTGTTATGTTTTTAATTGGTGAATTAAGCAGAAGGACTAAAAATTATGACGATGCAATGCGATGGTTCTCACAGGTAATTACTACTCCTGGAGTTCCTGAAAAGGTTAAGAACTTATGTAGAGATTGTAGGGATCTTATACGTGAAGAATTATCTGATTCTCAAAATTAATATTTTTACTTAGGAGGCTTTATTATGGGATTTTTTAACAATTCAAAGAAACAAAATATCGAAGAAAGTTTTCAAACAACTAACGAAAATGTAGAGGTTACTCCAGTTATGGAGAAAAAAGTTGACTCACAAGTTTTATCATCAATAAAAAGTGAAATTCAATCACTTCAAGGGAATTCAGATACATTTAATTCATCTATAAACAATATAGATAATACATTAAGTTCTCTAGCAGATTCCTCAGTAAAACAAAGTCAAAATATATCGGAAGTTACTTCTTTTGTTGAGAACCTACGTTCATCAATGGAAGAATTAGCATATAACGTTACAAATGTTCACATAAAAGTTCTAGATACTGATGATGCTGCTGGAAAAGGTATAAGCACAATCACAACTCTAGACGGCTCACTTGAAGAATTAAAGAATGCATTCAATGTAAGTTCTTCTACTGTAAATGACTTGGTTGGCAAATTAGAATATGTTAATTCAATTACAGATTCTATAAGTCAAATAGCAAACCAAACCAATCTTTTAGCTCTTAATGCTGCTATAGAAGCTGCTAGAGCAGGAGAAGCTGGAAGAGGTTTCTCAGTTGTTGCAGGAGAAGTTAGAAAACTAGCAGAAAATTCAAAACAAGCAGTTCAAAGTATAACTAAATTACTTGAAGAAATTAAGGTTGACATAATAAGTGCATCTAATGCTATAAACGGAGGAAATGATGCTCTTGTTTCTCAAGAAGAAGCTATTTCCTCTACTAAAGATTCATTTAGCAGCATAAAATCTTCTATTAATGATGCAACTCAAGAAATAGAAGTATTCGTAGAAAACCTAACTACCGTTGCTGCAAAAACTTCAGAAGCTACTGATCAAGTTAAAGACTTAGAAACATTAACTTTAGAAAATGCAGCATTGACTCAAGAAATAGCTGCTACATTAAAAGAAGAAGCTCAATCTTCTTCAAGTATAAATGATGGTTTAAAGAGAATTGCTAATTTAATTGAATAGCATATAAATAATATATTATTTTATTTCATTAAATTTTCCTTGGCAAAAAATAAGAAGAGAAAGGTAACCCTTTCTCTTTTCTATTTTAACTTTTAAGTCTCACAAATAGATTTTACAATTTTAATTATTTTTTCATTTTTTACTTTATAAATTATTTCTAGACCTTTTCTTTCCCCATGAATTATACCAGCTGCCCTTAGCTTTCCAAGGTGTTGAGAAACTGTTGATTGTGGCATATTTAAGCACTCTTGCATTTTAGACACATTACATCCGCCGTGTTCTGCCAATCCTTTTACTATGCATAACCTTACTGGGTGTGCTAAAACCTTTAATATCTCACACAAATCTTCCAATTCTTTATAATTTAATTCCATAATATCACCCCAAACTACTCTCCATGTTTTTTCTCATTGTAATCTAGTATATTCTTATACTATGATACACTAATTAAACAAGCAAGAAAAAATCAAATAATATTAAAGTATTTTTATAGGATTAAAATCAATATAATCGCACGAAGTCATAATATATTCAATTCCATCCTTTTCTCCGTTTAGTACATTCCCCAATGAAGGTCCATGAAGATGTCCATATACAACCTTTTTAACTCCATACTCTTTAAATATGCTAACAAATCCAGATTCATTAAATTTCTCATTAGTTGGCGGGTAATGAATCATACAAATTATATTTTCAAAGCCTTTACTTTTAGCACTATCTAAAGATAACTTTAATCTTATAAGCTCTCTGTTATATATTTTTTCATCTTTTTGAGAGAATTTTTCACTTCCTGGGCATATCCATCCTCTTGATCCACAAATAGCCCATTCGTTATATTCAAAAAAGTTATTCTGTATAAAATTCATATTATCATATAATGAATTTAATTTTTTTATTCCACCCCACCAATAATCATGATTACCTTTAATTATTACTTTTCTTCCAGGTAATTCGTTTATCCAATTTAAATCTTCTAAGCTTTCGTCTGTTTTCATTGACCAAGATATATCTCCAGCAATTAGAACTGTATCTTCATCACTTATATTCTTAATCCAATTTTGTTTTATTTTTTCTTCATGCTTTATCCATTTATCTCCAAATATATCCATCGGCTTATCTGAATTAAATGATAGGTGCAAGTCTGATATTGCGTATAATGCCATGTTAAGTCACCCTTTACCTATTTAATTTACTTTCGATTTTTATTATCTAAGTCTGTAATAAAAGCAATTACATGGGCTACAGCTTCATATAAATCATCTGGTATTTCATTTCCTACATCAACATTGCAAAGTAAATCTGCTAACTCTTTATTAACTACTACTGGTACGTCATTTTCATGAGCCTTTTCAAGTATTTTCTCCGCTACATATCCCATTCCAGCTGCAGTAACCACTGGAGCATCATAATTCTCTTCATATTTTAAGGCTGCTACTTTTCTTTTATGATTCATGGTTAGTCTACACCTTTCTATCTAAAATCACTAAGTTTGTTGAATTGAAAAATTCCCTTGAGTTTGTAAGATTAACCTCTTCAATTGCTTGAGATACTACTACCTCACTATTATATCCTAGTGAATTCAATGCATTCAGTAGATTCCTACTCTCTTTTTCAAAACTTTTAATATATTCCTCACTACATTTTAAATCAATATATAAATTTTTACCTTTTAAGTTTAAGAAAGCATCCACTTTTCCCAAATTAACTGTATTAACAGATACCACCATTTTAATGTTAGTAGAGTCTATTTTCTTACCTTTACCTCTCTCATCTTTGATAATTAGCTTGCAATCATATTCTCTTTCCTTAAGCTTTAACGGAACATCCATATAATAATAGTTATTGCTAATTGAGTTAAAAGTTTTAAATTCATTCAAATTATTTTTTATGAAGTCTAACGCTTTTGTAAATACTTCCTTTTCGCTATCGCCTGACTTAGTTGCTACAATTAATTCTTTTATTAAATTTTTAACTTCGATACTTTTTTCTCTAATTGAATCCTTAACTAGTTCATTTGTTGGCTTAATATTATTTTTTATTATTTCTTCATTTTTATCTGTGTCTAAAGAAAATAAATCTTTTATTTCTTTAAATTCGTCATTATCTACATTATAACCCTTTTGTTTAAGTTCATTTGCAATTTGTCTTAAGTCTTTGGAATTTAAGGTTTCGATAGTTTTATTATTGCCTTTTAAATATGTTTCTACTTCTTCTTTAAAAATATCTTTTGTTAAAACCTTTTGAGAGCTATCCTTCAAATTACCTTGTGACACTTCTTCATCATTCCCTGCTATAGCTGATTTAGTATCACTTTTATTTAATAATTCTTTGCTCCTTGCTTCTGCAGAAGTGCTTTCCTCTATTTCACCAGACATCTTTTTAAGAACATCTAGCATACTGACTTTCTTATCTTGAACATTGTTTGCATAAATCTCTTTGGGTAAAATAGTTCTATTATTTTTTAATTCCCCAGTATCATCATTACTTGTACCAATATTCGCAGAATTATTATTAATACTTTCATCTAGAGTCTCAAAATTTGAATTCTTTTCTATTTGTCCATTAAGGAGCATTTTTTCAATTGATTTTCCATCCTTAAATAAGTTATTATAACTTTTTATATTTTCTTCAGTTAATTCAATGTTATTTTCTACCATTGTTAATATATCATTATGATCTATTTTTTTAAATTCCTTAAAAAATCCTTCCAACGCTGTTCTTACTTCCAAAGCTTTTGAAGTACCATCTGAAATATTTTTACTAGCCAAAAAATTATTTATAAATTCATTAATCTCATCACTATTGACTTTTGATTGGTCATTAAAATAAAATATTGAAGAAAATTTTAATATATTCTCCCTCGTTAATGGTATATTAAATTTCACTAAATTCTTTAAAACATCAATATCATTTTTAGCCAATCCTTCAGATTTAATTAAAGCTTGCAATGGATCCTGTTCTTGGCTTGTACCTTTATTCTCATCTGCTACTAATTTCAGCTTAAGTTTTCCTTGGTCAAACCCCAAAACTTGAAATTTCAAGAGCTTATCTAATTGCTCTGGAGTTAGCTCTCCATCCAACTGTGCAAGGAACTGCCAACCATCTAATAATTTTATTGTAAATTCACCTTTACCATCACTATTCTTAATTATTCTACCAGAAAATTTTTCTCCTACTTCAAATGTTAGTTTCGAAGATAGTCTTTTAGCTCCTACAGAATAAACAGAATTTATATTCCAAACTCCAGGCATAGTAATCCTCTCCTAAAAAATTAATATACAATATATATCGTATAAATTTATAAAAAATTGAAAGAGGATACACTTAAGATTTTAATATAAAGAAATTATATATTCCTAAAGTGATCCTCTAAAATTAGAATAAATTTTATTCCACAACTATCCTATTATAATTCTTTTTACCTCTTTTAATTAATGCAGAGCCTTCTTTCACATCCTCTTCAGAAAATTCTCTTTTAAAGTCTAAAACTTTTTCTCCATTTAGAGTTAATCCACCTTGCTCCACTAGTCTTCTTCCTTCTTTCTTTGAAGGTATAACCGAAGTTTCTACTAATAAATCTAAAAGAGCTTTACCAAATGCTTCTTTGCTCACTGTTACAGTTGGAACATTACTCAAATCATTTCCTGAACCAAATAATGCTTCTGAAGCTTCTTTAGCCTTCTGAGCTTCTGTTTCACCATGAACTAACTTTGTAATTTCGTATGCTAATACCTTTTTAGCTTCATTAATTTCAGCATCTTTTAAGCTACCTAAACGTCTTACTTCTTCCATAGGTAAAAATGTAAGAAGTGATAAACACTTTTGCACATCAGCATCTCCAACATTTCTCCAGTATTGATAGAAATCATATGGAGAAGTTTTTTCTGGATCTAACCACAATGCACCATTTACGGTTTTACCCATCTTTTGTCCTTCACTATTGGTTAATAACGTACATGTCATTGCAAAGGCATCTTTAGCTGATTTTTTTCTTATAAGTTCAACTCCAGCTATCATGTTAGACCACTGATCATCCCCGCCCAATTGCATTTTACAATCATATTCCTTATTTAATACATAAAAGTCATACCCTTGCATAAGCATATAATTAAACTCAAGAAATGATAATCCTTTTTCTAATCTTTGTTTAAAACACTCAGCTGTAAGCATTCTATTTACTGAAAAATGAGTTCCTATTTCTCTTAAGAAGTCTACATAATTTAAGTTAAGTAGCCAATCAGCATTATTTACAATTAAAGCTTTTCCATCTTCAAAATCAATAAACTTTTCCATCTGCTTCTTTATAGATGCTACGTTATGCTCTATTTGCTCTTTAGTAAGCATCTTTCTCATATCTGTTTTTCCACTTGGGTCTCCAACCATTGCTGTACCGCCACCCAATAGTGCTATAGGTCTATGTCCTGCTTTTTGCATATGTGCCATAAACATCATTGCAATGAAATGTCCAACATGTAGCGAATCTGCTGTAGGGTCAAATCCTATATAAAAAGTTATCTTTTCTTTCTCTAATAATTCTCTTGTTTCTTGCTCATGAGTAAATTGTTTTATGTACCCACGATCCATAAGTTCGTCTAAAATCATTGACATTATACTTCCTCCTAATAAATGCGCATATATACTTAGTATATAAATAATTCAATATTTTATCAACAAATTCCGCTACTAAAAATCTTAAAGCCTATTATTTCCCAAAGAATAAAATAAAAAAGCCCTATTACAGGCTTTATACTAAGTTACATCCATCTTCTTTCCATGAAAGATATTTTAAATGGATGTAACCTAGTTTTATATTAAAGAAATTGTTTTCAAATCTAACTATAGCTATAGCTATACTGCCTTATAAATTCAGGCACGTCATTACAATTATGATTTAAGTTTATAAAAAACTTAACTCCAAACCTCCTACTTAAATTTTTCATTTTTTCGAACAATAACTCGGCTCCATTAAGTTCATTACCTCTGACAATGTTTGAAAGACCATCTACATAAATATTTTCGATGTCATAGTTTTCAGAAATTAGACCGCATAAAAAACCATAAAAGCTTTCATAATCCTTTAAAGTAAACTCTTCAGTTGAGATAAACCGTATTTTTCTATTTAATGATAACATCGTTCTATTATCATCATCTATAAATACCGAATCTCCTTTAGCATCCTCTAAATTGTCATTTGCTAAGTTTATAAGTTTTTTGGTTTTTCCTGATCCTCTTTCGCTACAAAATACCTGAATCATTCTTACCACCCCTTATATTTATTTAATTGGTATAGAGATAAATCCCTACACCTAATTTTCACAAATTGACCATCCTGGGAAAATGACTTTAAAAATTCCTTCAATCCTTGAGTTAACAAACTTTACCCGCCCTTTACCATAAAAAGCTTTTTTCATTATATTAAACCCATCCACACCTTGTGAAAAGCGCTTATTATCATCTAAAGTAATCATTTTTTCATATAACCATATATTCCTTTTTAAGTAGCTAAAGTTATTTTGATAAACCTTTGGATATAGGAGGTTTCCTGGACTCATTACTTCAATTGATTTATATCCTATAACTACATCTATTCCTCTATTTATATGAGTATAATCTCTATATAATACCGCGTTTTTTAATGCTTCAAGTATTGGTTTTTTAGGATATTTATTGGGTAAAATCTCATTTATCTTCTTTTCACTTTCATCTATTATATTCATGAGATTCCCTGAAATAACTACTGTTTCTTCTATACTTTCTTTATTTAATACCCTAATTGTAACAATATTATTAGGTATGTATAAATAATTTATATCTGAGAAAACTAATAATCCACCTAGTGAGCAAAAATAATTATCTGAGTCACCATCTCTTACTATTATGGATGCACTTTCTAAGAGAAACTCTTTATTTTCATCATTTATGATTATACCCTTCTTTTGAAAATACTTATTTACTAAATTCATATTTAAAGCGCTAATATTGCTTCGTATGAGAGGAAATGATTCTAATACTATATTTAAGTTTTCTTGGAATGCAGATAATAATTCCTCTTTTCTCATAACATCTGTTGTAGATCCTCTTCTAATATAAAAAGCTCCATTTTCTCTTATTTGATATGGTTTTTGCTGCCCATCATATATAGTTATTACTCCAATATGCTTTTTTTCAATTTCAAAAAAATCTACTTTTATAGGAATTGGTGTTTCACATCTAGAAGCTACTATTTGTTGAATTTGTTCTTCACTAAAAATGTAATCCTTATCAATCCCAATAATATTTTTAGTTTTATCCTCAATTCCTACTATTAAGTACCCTCTTCCCCCTTTGGAGTTTGCAATAGCGCAAATATCTTTAGCAAGTTCCTTTTTTCCACTATCTGAGCTTATATCTATCTTTTGCTTAAAATCTAACTTTATTCCCTCTTCTTGTTTAATAAGGGTCATTAATTTTCTTCTATCCATAACTTTTCCCCTTATATCCTTCTTATATTCATTATAGTATATAATATAAATAATTTATATAAAAAGTCTACTAATATAAAATAAAAGTGATTAAAAGTAATCTAAATTACCCTAATCACTTTTATAAATCCTTTTATCTAAAATTTACAAATTGAACAGCTATATTGAAATCTTTTTGTTTTACTAGTCCAATCACTTCTTGTAAATCATCCTTACTCTTTCCAGTTATTCTTAATTGATCTTCCATTACTTGTGTTTGCACTTTAATTTTAGATGCTTTAATTTCACTTTGAATTTCTTTTGCTTTTTCTTTAGAAATTCCATTTACAATCTTAGCTGCAACTCTTACTGTCCCCAAGCTAGCAGTATCAATTTTTCCAATATCAAGAGCTTTAGGTGAAATTCCTCTCTTAACAAATTTAGCTTTTAATATTTCTATAGTTGTTTTTAACTTATATTCATCTTCTGAGTGTATTTTTATTTCATCTTTTAATAATTCAATAGACGTTTTGCTTCCTTTAAAATCGTATCTTTGACTTATTTCTTTTAACGCTTGATTTACAGCATTGTCAACTTCTTGCATATCAACCTGTGAAACAATATCGAAAGAATAACTACTTGCCATATTTCTTCCCCCTTGGTAAATTATTGATGTTATATTAAATAGTTTAAAATATTTATTATGTATATTCAATAGTTATAGAGAATTCTTTGTTTTTGAGGTTCCTTCAATATTCAAATCTACATCAACTATTAGGTCTGTTAATCTAATAGGATCTTCAATTTCTACTTTAGAGTATTTTTTGCTTAATCTATTCTCTACTTGAAATATATCGATATTTTGGTTCTTGTAAACACTGAATACTTGTGAAAGATGCTTTTTAATATTTTCTGCTTCCCAAGTTTTTATATAATTAATAACATTTTCATCTACTACGAGTTTACCTTGAGCTTCTGCTATTGATGTATTTATTATTATTTTTTTGAAAAGTCTTACCCTTTGACCATCATATTGAATATCAGTTTTAGTTTTACTTTTTAAAATTTCTAAAGTCACAAAAGTATCTCTATCTTGTGGATTTCTTACTTCAAGAGTACCAGATTTTACATTATCTCTTAAAAAGTTAAAGCTTAGTCCCTCACCTTCATTGATGTTTTGTACAAGTCTGTCTCCCTTAAATATGCCTCCACCAGAAAGTTCTAGCTTTTTTCCTACAATATCCTCTTTAAATCTTAACCCTCCTATGACAGTTGTTCCATTACCTGCCATCCTCTCAGATAAATAATCACTTGTATTCATGTACAGTACTGTAGGAGTTGTTTTCATTTTCTGTGTTAATTCATTTAAGTATAGACCTAAGTATTCATCATTATCTCCAAATTTAATTAGTGGGTCTAATGATCCATAATATACAAACATATCTGGCTTTACTAATAATTCTTGATCTTTTTCTATTAAGTCTATGTGTCTTTTTAATCCTTTTCTTGCTGCATTTTCTGTAAATATATAAGCTCTATTTTGAGTAAAGTTAATTTTGTATGAGGAACTTCTCCCAACATCCCGAATAGCCTCGAGAAAAGTCTTTCCTGTACCCGCATAGACTATTCTCTTACCTTTATCCGAACTTTCATTTGTGTTTCTATAAGGATTTATACATTCCAAATATATTACAACATTATCAAAAGGATCCAAGTCTAAGATTGCAGAAGTCACAAATGTAACTTTATTTATATCTCTATAGTTATAGCATCCTGTAGATGCTGCCATAAGAATCCCTACCATTAATAATCCTATTGTCCTCTTTAGTTTTCTCACTATTTATTCCCCCTTACTAAATATTTTTCCAGATATCTTTCTTAAATCACCTCTAAAGATAATATCCTTAAATTCATGCTTTTTAGTTGTACCTAGTGGAAATAAATAACTATATCCAGTTGTTTTTAGCGAAGCCAAGTGAGTAATCAATACCATTTCCCCAATAGTAAATCCTATTAATCCATAAGCTGTAGATAAAACCACAATAATAATAGACCATATAGAAACTGCTCCATATACTTTTGGTATCAAAAAATAACTAACGGTACTTATTGCAACAACTAAAATAGTAGTTCTTGAAGCTAAGCCTGCCCCTACTGCTGCATCTCCGAGTATCAATGCAGATACTATACTCATGGCTCCTCCTATTGGTTGAGGCAATCTTAAACCTGCTTCTTTTATCAGTTGAAAAAAAACCATCATTAGAATGACTTCTAAAAATGTTGGAAATGGAACTCCCGCCCTCGCTACTGCCAATCTAAATACAAATAATGTTGGAATCATTCCATAATGGTATGTTATTATAGCAACGTATATACCTGGCAAAAATGTTGCTATAAAAAATGCAATCCATCTAAGACTTCTGGTGAAATTCACAAAATACTTATTTAAGTAATAGTCATCTGGTGCTTGAAAATTCTCCAAGAAGAAATATGGAACAGTAATGACAAAAGGTGTTCCATCAACAATTACTGATACCCTTCCCTCCATAATTTTTGAACAAACTTCGTCTGGCTTTTCTGTATATCCTACAGTATCAAAAACACTTTTTCTTTCCTTAAGTTCATTTTCTATGTAGTTTGTATCTAATATAAAGTTGTATTTTATTTTCTTTACTTTACGTTTTACCTCTTCAACTAAATTACTTGGAGCAATACCATCCATATAACATATGCAAATGGTTGTTTGAGATTCAGTTCCGGCAAACATTACTTCAAATTTCAAGCTAGGATTTTTTATTCTTCTTCTGATTAATGCTACATTATCAACTAGTGCTTCCGCAAACCCCTCTCTAGGGCCTTTAAGTACTGATTCTGTAACAGGTATACCTATACTTCTCCTAACAAAACCTTTAACTTCACAATAAAGCATTTTCTCATTTTGATTGAAAATAAGTACTACATCACCCATTAATATATGTAATTCAGCATCACTAATATCTTTAACGTCTCCAGCTAAATTAATATCCAATACTTTAGTTAAAAGATCTTCAGTAGTATTAATATTATTTCTTTTGGCTATTAGTGGTTTAATAATATACTGACTTATGAAATCAGATGAGCATAGATCATCTATAAATACCAGTGTTGCCTTTCCGATCTGTGTTTCAATTTCTCTATACTTTACATCAAAAGCATTATTAAACTTCTCTTTAATAATATCTAAATTATTCTTGCTCATTTCCCTCACTACTCCTTATTATTTTCTTCCATAGGGTTTAATATTCCCCAAAATAGTAAATACTATTTCAGAATAAAATTAAGAAGAGGTGGACTAATTTGGATAAAATAACAAGTAAACATTTTATGTTTTTTATTATATGTTTGACTATGCTCTCTATAAAATTATATCCTAGTCTAGTTATTGAGTGGGGGGGACGAGATGCCTGGTTATATACACTTATTGCTGGGTTAATACTTATTACTGTTGGTTACATAATAATAAATACATTTGTGAAATACAGTATTCCAGATTTAAACTTTCTATATATTAAATCCTTTGGTAAATCCTTTGGAACTATTTTTTTATTACTCTTTTCAGCAGTTTTATTTTTGAATTGTTGTGAAAGTATAACAGCTTTATCTAGTGCTATTCATACAAATTTATTTATAGAAACGCCTTTATTTTTTTCTTATTTATTTTTGATAATACCTTGTGTTTATATGGCTTCAAAAGGCATCGAAAGTATTTTTAAACTTGCATTAGTTTCAATAACATTTATGCTTATATGCACATTTCTGCTAATAATACTTGGACTTCAATATAATAAATATTTAAATGTAACTCCTATTCTAGAAAATAAATTAACTCTAAACTCATTTTTTAGCATACTCTATGCTTTGGGGCTTATGTCAACCTTTGGAATTTCCTTACCATATATAAAGAATATTTCAAAGAAAAACAATCTTAAGGCCCATTACTTTACATCTATTATTATCGCAGTAATAATTATTGTCTACTCAGTCTTCAGTATTATTTGCTCCTTAGGGCCAATAAGAGCTAACAACTTATTTTACCCAGAGTTCATTCAGGCACAAAGGATATCTTACGGAGGATATATTGAAAGTGGTGAATTATTTGTTTTAATGGAATATATGCTTGGTTTTATTATTAAATATTTATTATGCATATACGGAATATTCTATATTAATCAAAGCAAACTCACTAACAAACTTAAATTTTTCACCATCATATCAATATTCATATTCTTGTTTTGCTTTTATTTTAGTAAAAATACTTATAATTTTATTGTAGAATTAAACTACTTATCCTTAGCAAATTTAGTCGTTATTTTGATAATTCCGCTAATAGCGTGTATGCTTTATAAGTTTAGCCATAAAGCCAGTTAGTAGAAATTTTTTCCTTGAAAAATATTGTTTTTAAGTACTGATATGATATAATATTTTTGTACAGTATATGGGAAATTTTTAATGATAAATTTTTACTTTCTTTAAGATCTGGAAGGTTAAAATTATCTCTAAAATGACCCTACAGATTTTTAAGGAGGTCCATAGATATGGAAGATAAAACTTTAGTATGTAAAGATTGTGGAAAGGAATTTGTTTTCACTGTTGGTGAACAAGAATTCTTTAAAGAAAAAGGATTCGAAAATGATCCTGTAAGATGCCCTGAGTGCAGAAAAGCTAGAAAAGCTCAAAAATTCAACAGAGACAGATTCTAATTCTTTTAAGAGACCCTTGCCTAATTAGGTAAGGGTCTTGTATTTTATTAATTTGAATAGCTAACACCACTCCTACAGCCCCTGTGATATACTTTGAATTATTTCTAACACAGTTTGAATTATTATTTTATATGATGGAATACTAAATACAGAATGCTTTAGGAGGTGTTATGTATGGTTTTTTTTAGATGGATTGGCGGATTTGTATTATTCTTTTGGATTTTAGGACTTATTTTTAAAATCGGTGGTTATGCTATTAATTTTTTATTAGTTTTAGCTGCAATTGTTTTTTTACTCGATGCCTTAATTGGAAGAAGAAAAAACTATTAATTCGCTTCGTTGACAGTCTTCTTTCATAATCATATAATATATATTATAATATAATACTAGTTGATTCCTATGAAAAGAAATAGTAAGCTTAATAACTTCTTTAAAGAGAGCTGTAGCTGGTGAGATTACAGTAAGTAAGATTAAGCTGAATGGATCTTTGAGGTTTTTAGCTGAATTTTAAGTAGGCTAAAACGATTGTTCTACGTTAAAAGAACAAGATATATTTGTATCTTATTTAAGAAGAGTATTACTCTAAAAGATAGGTGGCACCGCGTTTTATACGCCCTATGGATTATATCCATAGGGCTTATTTTAATTTTGAGAGGAGAAATACAATGGATGAAAGTAAAAAAGTTATCTTTAGTGGTATTCAACCATCAGGCGATTTAACCTTAGGAAACTATTTAGGAGCATTAAAAAACTGGGTAAAGTTGCAAGAAGAATATGATTGTTATTTTTGTGTAGTTGACTTGCATGCAATAACTGTTAGACAAACCCCTGCTAACCTAAGAAAAAAAACTTTAGAAATGTTAGCAATTTATATAGGAGCCGGCATTGACCCTGAAAAGAATACTTTATTTATTCAATCTCATGTTTCAGCACATAGTGAATTATCTTGGTTATTGGCTTGTAATACTTATATGGGTGAGCTTGGAAGGATGACTCAATATAAGGACAAATCGCAAAAACTAGGGGATTCTATAGGTTCTGGCTTATTCAACTACCCAGTATTAATGGCTGCTGATATATTATTATATAATGCAGACCTAGTCCCTGTTGGTAAAGATCAAAAACAGCACTTAGAACTATGTAGGGACATTGCAAATAGATTTAACAATACTTATAGTGATACATTCATCATACCTGAACCCTATATTCCTGCAACTGGTGCTAAAATAATGGATTTACAAGATCCATCAAGAAAAATGTCCAAATCAAATGAAAATCCAAATACCTATATATTAATTATGGACCCACCAGATGTTATACGAAAGAAGATAAGTAGAGCTGTTACTGATACTTTAGGTAAAATTAATTACTCTGATGATCAGCCAGGGATTAAAAATCTAATAAATATCCTTAGTTCGATTAAAGGAATAACTCCAGAGGATGTAGTTACTAATTATGCTGACAAAGGGTATGCTGAATTTAAGAAAGATGTTGGTGATGCGATTGTAGATGAATTGGCTCCTCTACAAGAAAAAATCAATAACCTTTTATCAAATAAATCTTATTTAGAGGAAATTTATAAAAATGGTGCTATTAAAGCAAACTACGTAGCAAATAAAACTTTAAGAAAAGTTCAAAAGAAAATTGGATTAATTCCTAGATAAATAAAAAAAAGAGAGTAATACTCTCTTTTTTTATTATACTCTTTCCCATGGCTTAGAAGCTAGATACTCTATGAATTCATCTCTTAAATCTTCTTTTCTTAATGCATACTCTACAGTAGCTTCTAAAAATCCTAATTTATCTCCAACATCATATCTTCTTCCTTCGAAATTAAAGGCATACATTGCTTCCTGAGATATTAATTCCTTTAGTGCATCAGTTAATTGTATTTCTCCACCCTTTCCAGGCTTAGTATTCTTTAAAATATCAAATATTTGAGGAGTTATAATATATCGCCCTAATATGGCTACATCACTTGGTGTTTCCTCAACATTTGGTTTTTCAACAAGATTTTTAACTTTATATACTCTATCTTCTATATGTTTTCCATCAACAATTCCGTACTTACTTACATCACTTCTAGGCACTGTTTGTACGCCTAAAATTGAAGTTTTATATTCATCGAAGCATTCTATCAATTGCTTTAAACAAGGTTTTTCACTATAAACTACGTCATCTCCTAAAAGAACTGCAAAGGGCTCGTTCCCAACGAAAGTTTTAGCACATAGTATAGCATGTCCCAATCCTTTAGGCTCTTTTTGTCTAATGTAATGGATATCAACCATATCCGAAATGTCTCTAACTATTTCTAATAGTTCTTCCTTGCCATTCTTCTCTAATTCCATTTCTAATTCAACGGATTTATCAAAATGATCTTCAATACATTTTTTATTTCTCCCAGTAATTATCAATATTTCCTCTATACCAGAAGCTATTGCCTCTTCAATAATATACTGTATTGTTGGCTTATCAACTATAGGTAACATTTCCTTTGGTTGAGCCTTTGTTGCTGGTAAAAATCTTGTTCCTAAACCAGCTGCTGGAATTATAGCTTTTTTAACCTTCATATCTTCATCCTTACCTTTCTAATTCTTTATCCTATATTAAAGTTTAACATAATAAGGATATTACATCAATATTAGTTAACTATTCATATTTAATTCTCTTTCTTCACAACTGTATTATTCTTATTGTATAATAAAGATAAACTTATTAATGCTTTACAATATAAATGAATGGAGAATAGTCTATGTATAATTTCTATAATAAAAGACTTTTTAAAATTTTATGTTTCTCTCTTATTACTTTTTTAATTTCAGCAACTTTCGTTTTACCAGCCAAAGCAATAAGCACTCCATCAATATATTATTCTATTGAGCAATCACCTATTCACGTTGGTGATAATTTTATAATCAATGTAAATGCAAAAAGTGTTCAAAATTTATTTGGTGCATCTATAGATTTATATTATGACAAATCATATATCCAAGTTTCTAATATCACAGTTGGAGACATATTTAGTAATGGTAATTCTACTTATGGAAATCCAGTTATTGATACCGCAAACGGTAAGATATCCTTCTATTCAACCTTAATAGGTAATGTTCCTGGCTTAAATATAACGGACGGAACTTTATTTAAAATTTATGGTAAGGCATTGAAAAATGGTGCTATAAATTTATCAACAATTAATGGAGGAAGTTCTTCTCAAAATATAAATACAATGCAGATTAAACTATCAGATAGCAGCGGTTCTAAAGTTAGTTTTAGTTCAACATCTCTTAACTTAAGCATATTGTCTCCCACAGGCATCTCAAGATTAGGAGGATCAGATAGATATGGTACCTCTACAGCTATCAGTCGAGAAGGTTGGCCATCAGGTTCTAATAATGTGGTTCTTGCATACGCATATGATTTTCCAGATGCATTAGCTGCAGTGCCTCTAGCTTACTCATTAAATGCTCCTATTTTACTGGTTGATCTTAATTCCATACCAAGCTCCGTTCAGTATGAAATTGCAAGATTACATCCCCAAAACATCTATATACTGGGAAGCACTGGCGTTATTTCTTCAAACGTTGAAAATTCATTGAAAACCAATTATAAGGTGTTTCGTTTTGGTGGAAGTGACAGATTTGCAACCTCAATACAAATTGCCAAGCAAGTTTTAAATAGTACTTCAAGTAAGACAGCTGTGTTAACCACTGCATTCGATTTTCCAGATGCTCTATCAATCAGTCCAACTGCAGCATTACTTGGATATCCTATACTATTTACTACTCCAAGTACTCTAGAACCTTCTATTCAATCATTTATTCTTAATAATGGTATTAATAAAATTGTAATTCCAGGAAGCTATGGAGCTGTCTCCTTAAATGTTGAAAATCAATTAAAAAACCTAGGAATTACTATAGTCAGACTTGATGGTCAAGATAGATTTAGTACTTGTTTAAAAATTTTAAATGCTTATAAGAATACTTTCTCTGTTGGAAATGTGATTACAACTGGACTTGATTTTCCTGATGCATTAACTGGAGGTGTGCTTGCAGCCAAGATGAGACTACCTATTATTTTGACAAGCGGCAACTCTATTGATAGCAATATTATGAATTTTGTTAAGAGAGATGGTCCATCAAATTTATATGTTCTTGGAGGAGCAGGATTACTTTCTGATAATTTCATAAATAACATAAAATTGAATCAATAAACAAATTTACTTCAATAAAAAAAGATGATTCCTTCTTTATATGGAATCATCTTTTTATTTATATTATCTTAAGTTCTACAATTCTTCTTTACCTTTTCCAAGTTTTGTTGACAAAAAACCTGAAGCCAAGGAGTATACCTCTTTAACATGTTTAATATTAAGTAAAAGGAAAATTATAATAAATACTGCATTTAAAAATGAATTATTAAATACCACATCAACAATTGACGCAGCAATCATAATACTTGTGTTTGCAATATAAACTTTATAATCAAATTTTCCCCATACAATACTTGAGAATATTGTTCTTAGCCAGAAGAAGGTTATATAAGCCACAGCTGATGATATTGCTGCACCTAATGAACCTAACTTAGGTACTAAAATGAAATTTAAAATAAAATTAATTACTGCAACTAAAATGGAAATTATCAAGTTAAAGCTTGTTTTTCTTTTAAATGTAATCCCGATTGCAGTAGATTCTGACATTGTATACAATACAGGCATAAATAGTAAGTATGTTAATGAACTAGCCGCATTATCATAACTACTTGCTAATACCATCATAAGGATTTTCTTAAATATCAACATGCAAATAAACAAGAATGTCATTACTATTGTAAGATAATCACTTACCTTGATAAACTTCTCCCTAGGCTCCCCTTCTTCATACCATCTATATGCAGTTGGCACCCAGAAAGTTGCGAAGACCTGTTGAAATATTCCAAGTACATTTGATATTTTAAGTGCTGCGGCAAATAATCCTATTTCGTAATATGTTGACCACTCTTTTAATGCCATTCTATCCATTGATCCAAATATCCAACTAATAATAGTTGCAGGAATTAATGGTAATGCAAATTTAAACATTCTTCTGATAAGAACTTTATCAAAATTTATCTTACTCAACCAATATTCTCTATTTATTATTATTTCAGCCATAACCATAATAACTAAGCTAATAAAGGTTGCATTTATAATAGCTTTAAAGCTTTTTTCAACTAATAGGAAATATCCCAACAATACGAATAGGTTAACTACTTTATTAATAACACTCATCATTGAAAATAAAACTGCTTTTTCTTGCATTCTTAAAATGAGCATATTAAAATTATCCATAACTGCGAAAGGCATAGATATACTCAATAAAAGCATAATATACCATTCATAACTATCAAATAGTGCCATTGATATTGGCTTGTAAAATATTAAAATAGCTATAGAAAATAAAAGCGAAAATATAAATGGTATTGTAAAACTACTCCAAAACAACTTTTTCTTGTCTTTTACAGCATTATATTCTCTTACAAACGCTTGATCCATTCCTAGGTATATTATCAAAGAAAATAATGTATATCCTAGTGTGTACATTGATGATTTCCCGAATTCTTCAGGAGAAACAAAATATGTGGTTATAGGAACTATAATCAATCCTAAAAAGGCTGAAACAACCGGACCAATCGAGAATCCTAGAAATTTTTTAATAAAACTACTTAATGTATTACTTATGACATTCACCCCTGATTCTTAATAACACTTCTATAAACATCAATTATTTTACTTGCTATAACATCCTTACTAAAATTATGTTTGCAATAGCTTTTAATTTCATCAGAATCATATTTATTAATGTTATTATACATATTTAACATGGCTTCACCAAAACCATCTATATCATCTACGTCCACAATTTTTCCACAAATATCATTTATAATTGTGTCTGGCCCACCAGTCTTTGTACCTATTACTGGCTTACCAAATGTTAAAGCTTCTAAAAAAACTATGCCAAATGTCTCAAATCTACTTGCAAGAGCAAAGACATCACAATTTGCCATATGTATCGCTACCTCTTCCCTTGATAAACCACCTAACATTATAATTCTATCTTTTAAATCGTATTTTTCAATTAGTTCTTCTAATCTTCCACGTTCTTCTCCATCTCCACCTATATAAAGTTCCACATTACTGAATGCTTCTTTATTTTTATTAAAGGCTTCCACTAAAATGTCCATTCCTTTATTCTGATACAGTGTTCCCAAACTAAAGAATCTAAATCTAGTTTTATTCTTGTCACTTTCTATTCTTTGTTCCTTTAGGGTTAGCATATTGGGAATAAGTCTTAAGTTTCCTTCACCCCTATACACAGAGATATCTTTAAGAAGACCTTTGCCAACAGCAATAACTTCTTTGGCATTACCAAAGGCTCCGTATAAATATCTTTTTACAGTATCATTAATTTCATTCATAGAAAATGCAGATGAATGCTCTGTAATGATATACGGAGTATCTATATTTGACAAGTTATATGCAATAGCCCCATAAATAGAAGAATGAATGTGAACTAGGTCAAAACTTCCTTCTTTTTCTACAACCCTTTTGAAATACTTTCTAATTAAATAACTATAGTATTTAAAGAACAATCCATACATTCTTGGAAATACATTAAATGTATTATACCTATATACTTTAATTCCATTTTCTATTGAAAATGAAAATCCAACTTTTAATTTTGTAGTAAACATCTGCTTTAAACTAATGAAGTGTACATAAAGTATTATTCCCTCAATCCCATTTTCCTTCAAAGCCTCAACTTGTTCTTTAAAAAAAACTCCAGAAACTTTATTATCCTCTGTTGGGTACCAAGATGGGATGGTTAAAATTTTCATAAACTCCTCCAGATTTTACATTTTATACTCAAATTCATTTAATTAAGTAGAATATATATTCATTAGTTTTCTATCTTTTTAGGTCTCGTATTAATTACTGATAATGCAATTACTATCCAAAGCATAATTGTTGGAGTAACTACCCCTTTATGGTTAAATTCTATTCCTGTTGTAATTCCTAAAAACATATACATTACTAATGATGCATTTATTGCCTTGCTCTCAGTATAACTTAATACACACGCTTTAATTCTATTTGCATATATCATTATGAATACAATAAGAGCAAAAATCCCAAGTTCTACAGATATTTGCATCAATACATTATGTGCTAACTCCATAGTATAATCAGGAACTGCAGAATTATTTCTTAGATCCTCAGGCAACATCATATATCCATCTAAAACATATTTCCTATAAAATTCGTTAAAGAATCCCATTCCAATACCAAAGGGATACTTAATTGACACATAAATACTTGTAATTATCGCTTGAACCCTTGCCATTGTTGATTCATTTTGTAAAAGAGATACTCCCTGTATTCCCCTATGCATAATGTATGGAATGGTCCATTTTGCAGTTGCAAGAACGATTCCTATAAAAGCATAGAAAATCTTAATATATCTCTTATTTAATAATAATAAAATAAAGATAATAATAACAGCTAACCAAGCCCCTCTAGAGAACGTTACAAAAATACTAAGTGATTGAAGCAAAAATGATACTATATAAAATATCTTATTAGTCTCGCTGTACTTTTTATATAACAGAGTATCTACTAGTAATGGATATACAATTAGTATTACAAATACAAAATTGTTTGAATTATGAAATCCAAATGTAATAATATCTCTAGATGCCTTAAGTGCTGCAAATGAAAATGCATGATTTTTAATAATTTGAACAAATCCATATAAGCAGCTTAAGTTAACTGCCAAGATAAGCATAAATATAACTCTATGCATTTCATCTTTGCTTATTACTGCAGCTAAAACGAACATAAACATTATTGGTATTAGCACACTTGTTGTAGTTAATGCAAAACTCTTCATAATATCAGGAGAAAAGATTGCACTAATATAACTGCAAATAACAAAAAATATTATATAAGTAAATAGGTTTCTTGTAAGATTTTTTGATTTGTTATATTCACCCAGCATATTTTTTATTCTTGTAAAGTTTAGAGCAAATACACCTATTATATATATAGATTCAAAGTTTAATATTATAAGCTTTACGTCAAGATAAAATACCTTTCTGGCTGTAACTAGAACAGGTAATGACAGTATAAATAATAGGATAGATCTATTTATATCTTCTTTAGATAGTACTATCTCAAATAAAACCAATGCTAATGCTAATGCAAATGTTGTTGAGTCTTTTATTCCTATTTTTCTTATTAGAAATATCTCCGATAAAATTGAAAATAGGAGTATAGCAATTAAGTATTTATTATTGATCCTTTTTATTGAAGCTATTGTTTCCTTAATTTCACTCATAAATTCCCTACTCCTTATATTTATCAACGTCTATATTTCCAGAATCAGAAGCTCTCTTTAATGCTCCACTATATTGATCATTAAGTTGTTTAATTGCATCTTCTATAGATATCTTATCTTTTATTGCATCTAATAATATCTTAGTAATAGCTGTACTATTTAAATCTACAAATGCTGAAGGATCTTTTACCTCATAATTAAACTTAGAATCATTAAAAAATTCTCCATATCTCAAGGCACTGGTATCTTTATTCTTTAATAGATTAGGTATTTGAGTTTCTGATTTAAATACCGTTAAATTAGATTTATCACTTATCAAATATTCCATTACTTTTTTAACCGCATCTAAATGTCTTTGTTGTTCTGCAAAGTTATCATTTTCACTATTAGGCTTTATACTTCCATTAATAACAAGTGTTTTTGAATTTAAGTAATAATAATTATTTTCTTTATTTAAATCAAATACTGGTAAATCAGAAATTCCTAATTCAAAATTTAAAGGTATTGTTCGCGCAAAAAAGTTTTTATCATTTGAAGTACATAAAGTCACTGCAACTTTCTGATTAGCAAAATCATATTTATTAGTTAATTTATCACTTGGATTAGTAACGAAGTTTATAAGTCCTTTAGCATACATTTCCTTATATACGCTTATTATATCCTTCATACTATCTAAAGAATATTTACCATCTTTATTACTCCAAAGTGAAGCGTAAACATTTTTATCATTTATTGCACTTGGTTCTCCAAATATAGCTTTTACATCCTCAATGTTTTTTAGTTCTAACTGTAGTGGAATTATAGATTGGTCCTTACTTTTTAACTTTTCACAAATAGAAATCAACTCATTCCAAGTTTTTGGAGCTGAATCTGCACCTATACCATATTTTTTTAACATATCCTTGTTCCAGATTATCTTAACAATATTAGACGAAATTTTTATTCCATATGGTTCACCATCATAGTAGAAATAAGGATCTCTATCTTGCTTATTATATAAGCCAATATCATTTAAATTAAGTAGTTCATTGTTAGTAAACATTTGATAAAATCCATATTGAGCTATATCAACTTTATCACTATTCACCATTGTAGTCTTTAAAATATTTGCATAATTCTTGTCATACATATTAGTTTTTATATATATATCGTTATTTTCTGCATTAAAGTTGTTAGCTAAGTATTCAAATGTACCACTACTATCATCTTTATATAGCCACACATTTACTACTTCTTTTCCTTTCATCAAAGGATCATCCGTATCTTTAACATCACCAATTTGCATATAATTTTTATATACAATAGCTCCAACTAACATGACGAAAAAGAAAATAAAGAATTTTATATTTCTTTTAACAAAATTAAACATAATATACCTTCCGTTGCTTATAATATTATTTCATGTCTAGTGTTGAAAAATCTCCCACTGGGAACTTAACTGGCAATCCAGTTTTTCTAGATTTATATGCCGCTAAAATAATAGACATAGCTTTTTTACCTTCTTCTCCGCTTATCAATGGCTGTCTATCATAATTAATTGCATCTATAACATTTTTAAATAATGGAGTATGTCCTTTTCCATAAACATTATCTATTTCTGTCTTTAACTCTTTTTTAATTTCTTCTTCGTCATCTCCATCAAATCTCCATGTTTCAAGCTCATTAACAGCTAATCCACCAATTGCTACTGTTCCTTTTTCTCCAAATATACTTAATGTTTCTTCTAAATTCTTAGGGAATACACAAGCTGTACCTTCAACTATACCAATTGCTCCGTTTTTAAATCTAATTAATATAGCTCCAAAATCTTCTGCTTCTATATCTCTCAAAAAAGTATCACATTGTGCATATACTGTATCAATTTCTCCTCCAAGCATCCATTGCAATAAATCAATATTATGTATACATTGATTCATTAATGTTCCACCATCTAATTCCCATGTTCCTCTCCATGGTGCTTGCTCGTAGTATCCCATATTTCTATTCCATAGAATTCTTGCTGTTCCATTTATCAGTTTACCAAACTTGTCATTTTCAATAGCATCTCTTAACTTAACTATTGGTTTATTGAATCTATTTTGATGACAAATAGATAACTTAACATTATTCTTATGTGCTACTTCAATCATCTCGTCTGCATCTTTTGTTGATAGCGCCATAGGTTTTTCTACTATTACATGTTTTCCTTTATTCATACAATATACAGCTATTTCATAATGATATCCGCTTTCTGTTGCAATAGTTACAACATCTATATCTTCTTTTTCAATCATTTCCTTATAGTCAGTGTACGCATTAACGCTAACTGATTCATCAGACATGTTCTTTTTATATTCTTCTTTTTTGTTATTAGCATTTTCTATTATAACGTCACAAATAGCTACTAATTCAGCTTCTTCCTTATTATTTACTAATGCTTCTACGTGTTTATATGATATTCTTCCACATCCTATAATTGCAAACTTTAATCTTTTCATAATATATTACCTTCCTCTATACAAAACATTTTATTATTGTTCTAATGATAATCATGAAATCCAAGAGTATATTACTTGCATTTATATATTCTAAATTCAGATTAATTTTATCTTTCATTATAGTATTAATATAATACTCTTCAGGATTTTCTACTGTTGCCAAAATATCATTTTCATCTCTATATTTAATAGATGCTAAATCTGTTATTCCTGGCTTAACATGTAACACTTTTTTTTGATCATCTGTGTATAAATCAACATACTTTGGTACTTCTGGTCTTGGTCCAACTAAACTCATATTTCCAATTAGTACATTTATAAGCTGCGGCAATTCATCAATTTTATATTTTCTTAAGACAGCTCCTACTTTAGTAATTCTGCTGTCCTTACCTACTGTTATTTGCTTGCCTTGCTTCTCTGCATCAACTACCATAGTTCTAAACTTAAATATTTTAAAATATTCCTCATCTTTTCCTACCCTAGTCTGCATAAAAAAAACTGGTCCCTTGGAATCAAGTTTAATTAAGATACAAACAACAATTAAAATTGGAGACAATATTACTAATCCAACTAATGAAAGAAAAAAATCAAAAAATCTCTTAACTATATTATTGATAATTTTCATGCTTCACATCCTCAATTCTATTTATTTGTGATATCTATCAATAGATTTTCTAAATTTTTTACTATTGCTTCTCTAGAATAATTCTTTATAACATATCTTCTTCCATTCTCTCCTAGTTGCTTTTTAAGCTCAGCATCTTTATAAAGCCTTAAAACTGCTTCTGCTATTTCATTAGGGTTTTCAGGTTCTACAACAATACCTGCATTGGCATCTTTAATTAATGCTTCTGCTTCTCCTTCAACGGCTAAAATTATAGGTAATTCTGAAGCCAGAGCTTCGAACATTTTTGAAGGTAAAGCACCTTTAAATAAATCCAATTTCTTTAGTGGAACTATTGTTGCATCCATTGATGCTATAATTCTAGGCATAGCTGGTTTCATTTGAACTGGCATGAATGTTATATTGTTTAGACCTTTTTCTTTCATCATTTCTATTAATTTGTCCTTTTCTGGCCCATCCCCATAAAACATGAAATGAATATCTTTATATTCCCTTAATATTTCTGCAGTTAATATTATAACTTCAAGTCCCTGCGCTATACCATGTATACCTGCATAACAAACTGAAAACTTGTCACTTATGCCTAATTCTTTTCTATATTCATCATCCCTATTTTCCTTTTTAAAGAACTCTGTATCCACACCATTAGTGATTAAGTGAACCTTTTCTTTAGGAAAGCCCCTATCAACTATATTATTTACAATACCTTTAGTTTGACCTGTTACAAGCTTTGCTTTTCTATAGCAAAATTCTTCTAACCAAGTAGACATCTTAATAAACAACTTATTATTTAGCACGCCTAACTTTACTGCTGACTCAGGCCACAAATCAGAAACATTAAAAACAAACTTTGCCTTTTTCATTTTAGATATGATATATCCTGACCATCCTAAAAATAATGGAGGGGATTCTGTTATTACTACGTCTTGATTCTCAATATGTTTAGGACCATCTATTACTGAAGAAAATGTAAATGACAAATAATTTTTCATTCTCTTAGTGAAAGATTTACTCTTTGTTGCATAAATCCTAGTTCTTACTATCTTTATTCCGTCTATTTCTTCTTTTACTATCTTTTTTCCTTGATATTCTTCAAATACTTCCCCTTTAGGGTAGTTTGGCATAGCTGTTAAAATTGTTACATCATGCCCTCTTCTCTTTAATCCTTTAGCAAACTCAAATATCCTGTTTTGTGGTGCTCCAACCTCCGGAGGACAGTATTGAGTTAAAAATAAAACTTTCATTATACCTTTTCCTTCCTAAACAATTGTCCTAACAATTTTATTCGATGCATTTCCATCACCAAAAATATTTTTTTGCTCCCCTGATGGGTTGAAATTCATAATAGCATTCAAAATTTTTGTAGTATCTGTACCAACAATACAATTCCAGCCAACATTAACAGTTTCTATCCACTCAGTTTCATCTCTCATTGTAATACAAGGTTTTCCCATAAAGTAAGCTTCTTTTTGAACTCCGCCGCTATCAGTTACTATTTTTTTAGACATCATTTCTAAATACAGCATATCTAAGTATCCAACTGGTTCAATAATCTTAATATTATCTCTAATCATAAGCTTATATTCGTCTATATATTTTTTAGTTCTAGGATGTAGTGGTAAAACGATTTGTTCTTCAGACTCATTTAAAGCTTTGATAATTCCTTCTAATCTATTAATATCATTAGTATTTTCAGCTCTATGAATTGTTGTTAATATAAATTCACCTGGTGTAAGCTTTAGTTTCTCATTAATTTGAGACTTTTCTAAAGCCTTGTTTTTGAAATGTATAGTCGCATCATACATAACATCTCCAACATTATGTACGTTATTAACAACACCTTCGTTTTTTAAGTTTGCTACAGCTGTATCTGTAGGTGCAAAAAGATATTTAGATATATGATCTGTTAATATTCTATTCTGTTCTTCTGGCATACTCATATTAAAACTTCTTAACCCTGCTTCTACATGTGCTACAGGAATTAATAATTTACTTGCACATAGAGCTCCTGCCAATGTGGAATTGGTATCTCCATATACCAATACTAAGTCTGGTTTTTCCTCTAGATATATTTTTTCTAATTCTATTAACATTTTTCCGGTCTGTTCTCCATGATTTCCAGAGCCAACTTGTAAATTATAATCTGGATAAGGAATTCCTAATTCATTAAAAAAAATGTCAGACATATTGTTGTCATAATGTTGTCCTGTATGAATAAGAATTTCTTTATTTTCTTCTCTTATTATATTTGAAACCGCAGCTGCTTTTATAAACTGTGGTCTTGCTCCTACAATGGTTATTATTTTCATAATAATTTCCTCCAAAATTATTCATTTATAAACTTGTAATAACTTAACATAACACACAAAAATTATAAACTATATTTATATATTTGTCCAAAATACATGCTATTTAATCTTCTCTAAAAGTGTGTTAATCTTCTCTCTTTCTTCAAGATATCTCTTCGTTAAATCATCAGTAAATATAAAATTGCATCCTTGTTTTAAACAATACTCAATAATTTTTTTATACATATCCTTATATTGAGAATCTAATATTACTCTCTGATGCCAAAGTACAGATGCTGTTCCATTATGTTTAATTGTGTTATCCAAAAGAACTTTAATTTCTTGCCACTTTTCTTCAAAGGACACATTCTTCTCCATTACTATTCCATCCATAACTGCAAGAGGTATCTCATAAATTGGAACTATGTTATTAGTATTTAAGTTAAAAGGGATAAAAGAGTCTGTACTTGCTGCCCTAAATCCATTTACATCACTATATCCAACGGTTGAATCAAACTTTACCCCAGCCTTTTCTAGACATTCAAGTGTTTCAGGCATTTTAAATCTAAGATAATGATTCCTACAGCTATCTACTTTTGCATGAGTGTTATTTTCAATTTCCTCTATCTCTCTTTTCATTTCTTTTTCATCTAGGTAAGAAAAATAGTTTGTGTGTATCCCTATCTTATGATTTCTACTCTCATGTATTTTTTTTATATAATCGTTATATTTACTTAACTCATATCTCTTGCCAAGTCTATGCTTGTATCCTGCAATAAAATAAAACTCTGATTTTACCCCATAACTATTTTCTATTTCTAAGTAATTAGGAATTTGTAAATGTACATTTTTAATTATATCCCTAAGCATTATCCCTATTCTCTTCGATAGAGAATCATTTTTTCCCATTAAAATACTCTTACAATTATGAAGGAAAACATACTTATCTCTACTATTTAAACTATCTACGTCATGACTTAACATTATCTCAGGTCTTTTCTCTTTTAACTTAACTTGTGGAAATTTCATCTTAATAGCATCATATAAAATCTCAGCATTTATATCAAAAAAAGGTACATTTATATATTTATTTCTTTTACTGAATTGGCATAAAAATCTTTCTTTGTCATCTCTTTTTTGAATCTCATATTCTTCTTGCAATGTTATAAAATATTTTGAAGTAAAAATGATATCAAAATTAAACTTAATCTTTTGGTCAAAAACAGAATACGGTTCATCAATTTTTTCAAATGAACAGAACTTACTTTCTTTATAGTCCGAAAAATTTAATTCATTATGATTTTCTGAAAAAGGTATTACTATGCCAGTTTCTGCCTCAATTCCATAATAAATATTTATACAACCTTGCTTTTCTTCATATGATATTTCTACATCATCATCTATTTTACGAAGAAGATAAAATATAGTATAAGCTAATTCTTTATTAATTCTATCTTTATTTACAACAATATTTATCATAAATTCCCTCCAAATAAATTCATAATTTATCCTTATATAAAATAATGGTAGTATCCTATACCACCATATTTTATATCATAGTAAACTATAAAGATTAATTGCTCTTAAGAAACTTTCTAATTGTATTCTTATGCTTTCTACCAAAACTATACATTGCATCATATATTTTATTAGCTTTATTAATACTATAAATTGGAGTCTGAGTTCCTCCAAATTTTCTAAAATAATTTTCTATGCTAGGAACCATTGATCCCTCAAAATCAAAAGCTGTATTGATTTCTGACGAAAATTTGATAGCTTCCCATACAAGTAAAGATTGAACTCCAAACTTTCTCCAATCAGGATCTGCTCCTCCCATTAGGTAATATGTGGTGTCTTTATCATAAATAAGATAAACACCAGCAACAATTTCATCTAGTTCATTAACTGCAAATAACATCTTTCTACAATTATTTTCTTTTAGTGTTTCATCTAGTTTCTTTATGAACTCTAATGAATAAGGAATAACAGCATTTTGTCTTTCAAATGTTAAATTATTTACTCTATAAAAATCCTCAATTGAATATTCTTCGCTAACCCTGATATTCTTTCCCATGGCTTTTTTAATTTCACTTTTAATACCATAGTCAAAGTTGTCGTAAACAACTTTTAAATCAGAAGTATCATTTATTTTGTAAGTATATTTTAAATTAACGTTATAACCATTCCAAATAAAAGGCAACATATTTGTATAATTAACGCTAAAGTTATATTCCAACTGCAATGGCTTTTTAGGTAATATATTGATTAAATCACTTGTAATAGTGACCCCTCTAGATATTAACTTATTATACTTAATATTATCATTTTCTTTTCCTAAAAGTATTCCAAGCTGTGGAGTAAGTTTTGGCATACTATATATTCTATTTTTAATATTGGGAACTACAATTCCTCCAACTATTTTACCATTTTCTTCTGCTACATATATTTCAAAATTACTACAAACTGCGTCTAACCAAAATTTTTTATTAAATATGTTACCTTGAGGTGAAGTTTCTACAAAACTATCCCATAAATTCATTTCATCATTATTAAGTGCTCTCACGGTAATATTACTCATAATTTAACCTCTTACTAACTCCTTTTAAATATTTTAAGGAAATTTACTTTGACTCAAGTATTTGTCTATAAAGTTTTTTTAATTTTAAACTTTCACTTTCCCATGAAAAGTTATCTTCAAAAACTTTTTGAGAATTCCTTATCTTTTCGTTATATACTTCCTTATTATCTAACAAACTCTCAATTGTTTTAGCTAAAGCATCTACATCTTGAGGAGGTACTAGTTCTGCAAAATCGCCAAAATTATCTCTCCAATATGGGAAGTCAGACATTATAATTGGCTTAGAGCAGGCCATATATTCAAAAGCTTTAATTGGTAAACTCCCCATGTGATTTCCTGTGGGATATAATACGCAAGCTCCTATATCAGCTGCCTTTATGTACTGATACACTTCATCCATTGGCATATATCCATAATATTTAGTGTTTTGCCAACCACTTAAATTCATACACTCTTTATGATATTCTTCGCTTTCCCATTCCCCTAATAGCCACAACTGACATTTTCCATTTAGCTTTCCTGTCGCTTCAACAAGTTCCTTTATTCCTCTTATCCTAGTTAATCCACCAACATATATAACTACTGGTTTATCTTTATCAATCTCTATCGGAACACTATTATCTATTATTTGTTTTACTGGATAATTTTTTAAAACTATTTTTCTATTATTATTAAACTTACTTCCAATCCCTTCAGTTACAGTAACAAAGCCAGCATACTTTTTGGTACTACCCTTTTCAAAAATATTAAATGCTTTTGATACTATCTGTCTTACAAATTTATTACCTAAATATGTTTTACTCATAATTTGTGCTGGAACATCTTCATGGGCATCATATACTACTTTTTTCCCCATTTTTCTAAGTTTATTGCCTAATAAAATTAACTCTGGATCATGAAAATGATATATATCAGCATTTAGCTCTATGGCTTTCTCAAGTGCTTCTTTTCTCATAGAGAAAAATCTCTTTAGTCTACCCTCATATTTATTAATAGGAATTATTTTAACTCCATTTATTGTTTCTTCCTTTTCATTAGTTGCAATTAGATATACTTCATATCCTTCTTCTTTTAATGTCATACACTCTTTATAAAGAATCCTATCATCATTCTTTTTGTGAACTGTTGTTATATGACAAACTTTTTCAGTCATATTTTATCCTCCACTAAAAAATTATTAATTTTCAGAATCTGCTGCAGTCTCATTCTCTAGCATTTCTTGATAAGTCGGTACTATCTGCTTCATTTTTTCTTTTATCATGTCATGATTATCTTCAAGTAGAATTCTTCTTAACTCTTCTAATTTAGTCTCTAACTCATTTATTTCAATAGATGATGGTTTCCCAATATAAATTTTATTATGAGAGGTATTGGTAAGTCCTTCTTCACTCATAAGTAACTCTTCATATAGTTTTTCACCAGGTCTTAATCCTGTAACCTTTATTTTTATGTCTCTATTAGGCTCTAAACCTGATAATCTAATTAAATCACATGCTAAATCGTATATTTTAACCGGCTTACCCATATCAAGTACAAATATTTCTCCACCTTTTGCAAATGCTCCAGCCTGAAGTACAAGCTGAGCTGCCTCTGGAATTAGCATGAAAAATCTTGTTATATTCTTATGTGTTACTGTAATTGGACCACCTTGTGAAATTTGCTTCTTAAACAATGGAATTACGGAACCATTACTTCCTAATACATTTCCAAATCTTACAGCTACAAATTCTGTGTCACTTTTTTTATCCATTGCTTGAACTACCATCTCACATAGTCTCTTGGTAGCCCCCATTATATTAGTTGGGTTAACAGCCTTATCTGTAGATATCAATACAAATCTGCTTGCATTATACTTATCTGCAGCTAATGCAACATTATAAGTTCCTAACACGTTATTTTTGATTGCCTCTTTAGGGCTGTCTTCCATTAAAGGAACATGCTTATGAGCAGCAGCATGGAAAACAACATCTGGTCTATATAAACTGAATATTTCTTCAATTCTTTCACTATCTCTTACTGAACCAATTAATACTTTTAAATTTAACTTTGGATAATTATATTTAAGTTCATTCTGAATATCATAGGCATTATTCTCATAGATATCAAATATTATAAGCATTTTAGGTTTAAATGTAGCTATTTGTCTGCATAACTCTGAACCTATTGAGCCGCCTCCGCCTGTAACTATAACAGTTTTATTAGTTATATAATCACTTATACCCTTATTATCTAAGTTAATAGGGTCTCTTCCTAATAAGTCTTCAACATCAACATCTTTTATTTTGCTTATTGTTGCATCACCTTTTAATATTTCATAAATTCCAGGTATTATCTGAATCTTGCATCCTGTATTTTTACATAAGTTTATAATTTCCATTTTATTTTTCTCATCAATTGATGGAATTGCAATAATTATTAAATCAATTTCTTTTTCCTTTACAAGTCTTGGAATATCTTCTCTATCTCCTTCAACTGTAACACCGGAAATTCTTTTTCCTATTTTGCTTTTATCATCATCTACAATTACTGTAGGATTATATTTCAATTCTCTTCTTGATAATATTTCATTAATTATCATTGCCCCTGCAGAACCTGCTCCCACAATCATAACCCGTTTCTGTCCTGACGCATACTTAAATGGTGCATATATCATATATCTTCTGTAAACCCTGTATAATATTCTATAGCCTAATACAAAACAGATAGCAAATACTACTCCAATAACTGATACATTTAATGGGATTGTATTACCTAAGAATCTTGTATATAATATTGAAAATAATCCAGCTAATACACTTCCTCCTACAGCCATTAAAAATTCATCTGTGCCAGTTAAATCCCATAATGAATCGTATAATTTAAACAATGTAAAGAAAACTATAAATATACAATTTATAGCTAATGCATCTTGTTTATAAATTGTTGTTATCTCAGTAAATGAGTCATAGAATGTCAAATCTATCGCTAATAAATATGCAAGGTTTACCAAAAACAAATCAATGCATATAACTAAAAGTCTTTTGAAGTTTTTCATTTTATACCTCCAAAACATATTTTTTCATAGTCTAATTATTTTTACAAAATACCGACATTAATTATACTACTATTAGCTTTAAAAGTCTATTAATAGAGATTTTTTATATTTTTTTAACTTTTTACCTAATTTTGAAATATATTTGTAATTTACTTAAATTTATTAATGTGTTAAAATACAAAGGATAAAGAAGGGGGTTGCTCTTATTATGGACAATTATAAAAAAAGAAGTAATAAATCTTCTAAGAAACCTAAGAAGAAAAAGATTATTATTCTCTCAGTTTTAGCTTTTATCTTAATAATTGCTGCAATAGGCGTTGGGTATGCTTTTTCACTGCTCAACAAAGTGGACACAGTTAAAGTAGACAAGCAAGACTTAGATATATCTAAAACAATAGATGCACAATATAAAGATGTTACTAACATTGCCCTATTCGGTATTGATGCTACTGATAATGAGGCTGGTCGTTCAGATGCTATAATGATTCTTACTATCGATAATAATAAAAATAATGTAAGATTATCTTCAATTATGAGAGATTCTTATGTTACTATTAAGGGCCATGGAGAAGATAAAATAACTCATGCTTATGCTTTCGGCGGTCCAGAATTAGCAATAAGCACACTAAACACAAACTTTGATTTAAATATTAAAGATTTCGCAACAGTAAATTTTTCAAGTTTACCTAAGGTTATAAATGACTTAGATGGTATAGATATTGACATAACTTCTGGTGATTTAAAATATATTAATGGCTATATCGATGGTCTTAATAGTGTAAATAAAACTTCTTCTCCTCATATAACAAGTACAGGCGCCCATCACTTAGATGGAACTCAAGCTCTTGCATATTGTAGAATAAGATATGACGGTGGAGATCAAGAAAGAACTCAAAGACAAAGGACAGTTTTGGATGCTTTATTCAAAAAGATAAAAGCTACTAACAAAGCAAAATATCCTTCAATATTAAACGAATTACTTCCATTAATTCAGACAAGCCTTTCAAGCACTGACTTATTAAAGCTTGCAACTAATGCCACATCATTATCAACACTAGAGCAAGATAGATTCCCTAGAGATGATAATGGTAAAGGTTCAATGATCAAAGGTGTTTTCTATGAAACTTTTGATAAGGACTTAACAACTAAACAAATGCATGATTTTATTTTTGAAGATAAAAAATAAAAGAAGATGGTTTTAAGCCATCTTCTTTTATTTTACTATGAATTTTTCAATAACTTCTGCTACTCCATCCTCTTCATTGCTCTTGGTGACATAACTTGCAATATCTTTAATTTCATTTGTAGCGTTACCCATGGCAACACCTAATCCTGCATATTCTATCATATGGTGATCATTACCTGCATCTCCTACGCATATAACTTCTTCCTTGCTAATACCTAAATGTGCTGCCAAAGCCTCTATACCAGTTCCTTTGTTACTATCTTTATTCAAAAATTCTAGAAAATATGGTGTACTTTGTACAACTGTATATTTTTCATATAACTCTTTTGGTAGTTTCTTAATAGCATCACTTAATATATCTGGTTCATCTATCATCATAATTTTTACTATCTCTTCATCAGCAGCTACATTTTCAAATGGCATTATATTTATTTCAATTCCATTAATCTTTGCTTCCACCTCTGTATATGTGCTATTTTTAGGAGTAATAAGGCCATTTTTTCTTGAAAATGCATGTATATTAACCCCTAACTTTTTACTTATATCATATAGTTTATGTACATCTTTACCATATAATAAACTACTGCTTATTACATCTCTAGTTTCAGTGTTTAACACTAGTGCTCCATTATAGCTTAAAACATAATCTTTTTCTGAGATTAAGTTTAATTCTTTTAAATATTGGTCGATTCCTTCAATAGGTCTTCCAGAGGCCAATACAACTTTTACACCTAATTCTTTTGCTTTTTTTATTGCTTCTTTTGTTCTATCTGATACAGTTTTATCTTCTCTTAACAGAGTCCCATCCATATCGATAGCTATAATCTTATACATGTCTTTCCTCCAAATATCAATATTTTATCTTTAAATTAAAAGGAGGAGATACTTCATAATTATAATTTACATTAATTATAATATGTTGATCTTCTCCTTATATTTATTAATTTAACACTTCTTTTACTGCTTGTGCAATATATTGTCCTATAAGATCTTGATTTTTAGGGTCAGCTGATCTTTTAGCTTCATTTAGATTAGTTAAGAATCCACATTCAACTAATATAGACGGCATATTTGTATTAACAGTTACAAACAAATTATGGTCATGAGTATCTCTATTAACATATCCCATTTTTGAATTTAGATCTTTAACTACTTTGGTAGCTAAATTTCTACTTACAATAGCTGCATTACTTGGGGTTGTATCAATATTTACTCCAGTATACCATCCATTAGGATCATTTCCAGTTATAACTCCACTATTATCTATATTCGGTCTATATGTGCTATAGTGTGTACTTACTCCTGTTACAGAAGAATCAGCTGATACATCATGATGTATACTTATAAACAAATCAGCATTTGCATTATTGGCAATATTTACTCTATTTTGTAGTGAATCATTTAAAGTCTTAGCTGCAGGTTTTTCCCATGCTTGTCTAGTTAAGATAACCTTGTAACCTTGATTTTCAAGATTTTTAGCTACATTTAAACCCACTTGCATATCTAAATCTGTTTCTTCATATTTAGTTTCTCCAAAAGTTCCTACAGCTCCGTAGTCAGCTCCATAGTCATGACCTGGGTCTACAACAACAATCTTTCTGAATAATGGTTTTAGATCATCAGGTATAACACCAGCGCCGCCTAAAATAGACATATTAAAGCTTGATTTAGAATCCAAATAGTCTTGTACATCTTTTTCTATCTCTGTTTTTCTCATTAATAAAATTGGGCTTTTTGTTTTTGCCGCCAACACTCCACCTGTTAATGCATCTGGAAAGTCATCGCCAGTTGCAAGCATCACATCATTTCCAAAACTTGAAGCAAATGTTTTATCAATATTCAGTGTTGTTAAGAATCTATTGTTTCCAGTAATTCTTTGTACACTTATTCCCATTCTATTCAATTCATTTTCAGTACCTGCAGATACCACTGCTGTACCACCAGGAATAATAACATTTTTTATACCATTACCCACTATCCAATTCTTAGTATCACTCGTGAACGAGCTTGCTTCTGTAAATAAAATCGGAATATTTTTCATAGCAGCATATGGAGCTATTGCAAGGGCATCTGGGAAATCATTTGCTGTTGCAATAACCGCAGTGCCAGTTGAATTCCCCCCTTGAATAGTATTAGCTATTTGTATTGATGTTTTAAATCTATCTTGTCCACTAAGTCTTATTATCTTTTTTCCGGATGATACCAATGTATTTTCTACATTACTAGAAATAACACCTGTACCTCCTAATATATATACATTTTTAGCTCCTAGTCTATTTATTTCATTAGCTGTAGCTTCTGGTATTGACTTAGCCTCAGTTAATAATATAGGACAATTTAATTTATATGCAAGTGAAACACCTGCTAATGCATCAGGAAAATCATACGCATAGGCTAAAACTACATTTTCAGAAGTACTCCAACCTGCTTTACTTACAGCTACACCTGTCTCTATTCTTGTTGAGCCGCTATACCTCACTTTGCCACTAACTGATAAAGCTTTTGCATCTAGCTTTATTCCAGTAGAAATAAGAGCAAACGCTAACAAGAAAACTATAATCCTTATTGATTTGTATTTTTTCAAAACTTTCCCTCCATAACCATAGTTATTTATATGAGATTAATTAGAAAATAGCTATCTCTGTTCCAGAATAATAGTTATGCAATCAGCTGCTTTCTAACAAATTCATATACTTTTTTAATTATATTATACATTTCCTCCTAACTTTTTACAACTTAAGTTACCTAATATAAGTATTTTTAATAGAAGTTTACTAAAAGCTCATTTCTATTTAAATTTTCTTCTTTTAAATTTAATCCATACACCTTATTTAATAACTTTATATCTAAAAATTCCTCTGGAGCATACTCTCCCTCTATCTTTCCACCATGAAAAACTATCAGTCTCTTGGAAAATTTTAAAGCAAGATTTATATCATGATTTACAACAATTATTATTTTATTTTCTTTTTTATTTATTTCTCTTAGTAGTCCCATTACAGATAACTGATGCTTTATATCAAGGTGTGCAAGTGGTTCATCTAATATAATGCACTTAGCATCCTGGCATAGTGCCCTTGCTAAAAAAACTCTACTTCTCTCACCCCCACTTATTTCTCTTATACTTCTATCTTTTAAATCAAATATACCTGCAATCTTCATAGCTTCGTTAACTTTATTGATATCTTCTAAACTTTCACTAGAAAAACCTTTCTGCAAGTAACTTCTACCCATCATCACAGTATCATAGCAACTAAATTCCATATCAAATGAAGCTATTTGTGGCACATAGCTTATTTTTCCTGCAAACTCTTTTGCTTTGTATTTATTGATATTTTCACCTTCAAGTAATATTTCTCCCTCTTGTGCTCTAAGTGCTCTAATTAAATGCTTTATAAATGTAGTCTTTCCACTTCCATTTGGTCCTATTATTGAGTAGAATCCTCCATATGAAAATTCTACTGATAAGTTTTTTAATATTAAATTATTCCTAGACTTATAACTTAAATCTTTAACATTCAAAAAATTCATTACTAACCTCTTTTCTTTTGTACTAATAAATACATAAAGTACGGCGCTCCTATTAGAGCTGTTATGGCTCCTACAGGAAGTTCTGTTGGAGGGATTATAGTTCTTGATATTGTATCACAAACGACTAAAAAAATTCCACCAAACAACGCAGAAAACGGTATAACTTCTCTATTATTACTTCCTACTATAATTCTAACTATATGTGGAATTACCAAACCTACAAATCCAATTATTCCACTAAAAGAAACTAAAGTTGCCACGATTAATGATGATAATATTACTAGAAACTTCTTAATATTTTCTCCCTGGACGCCTAAACTATAAGCACTATCTTCACCAAGTGATAGTATATTAATATCTTTATATTTTGAATATATTAAAAATCCCCCAATGAGTACTATTGGCAGAACCATTAATACTTGTGAATAACTTGAACTATTAAAACTGCCCAAGGTCCAAAATATTATTTTATCCATTGCCTCCTTCTTAAGAATCATCATAAGTGAGATTAAGGAACTAAATAAGAAATTTACGGCTATTCCTGATAGCAATAGTGTTTCTGTAGGTATTTTTCCACCTACTTTAGCTATGTTATACACAAGCAATATTGTAGTTATAGCTCCTATAAATGCCAGAAGTGTTATGTATATATAATTACTACTTTCTAGATTAAACACTAATCCAACAGCTGCCCCTAAAGCTGCACCTGATGATACTCCTAAAACATAGGGATCCCCCATAGAGTTTTTAAATATCCCTTGAAAAGTGGCTCCGCTAACAGCCAAACCTATTCCTGTTAGCATTGCCATAAGTATTCTTGGTCCCCTTATATTCACTATAATTTTTGACATTATATCTCCGTTATATTTACCTAGTATAGTATCTTTAATAATTGCTAGTACCTTATTAAATGAAATATCTGCTGCTCCCAACGTAAGAGAATATAATGCTAATATAACTAATAAAATTAAAACTATAAAAAATAACTTTCTATGCTTCACTTTTTTCTCCTATTATTTAAAAGCTTCTGGGTGAAGTATTTTAGCCAATGCTTCTAATCCATCTGCCTGTCTTGGTCCCTGTCTAGATAACATATTATCATCTATCTCATATACTTTTCCTTCTTTAACAGCATTTAATTCCTTATATCCTTCGCCAGTTGTAAAACCTTCTTTAGAATTATATTTATCTGACAAAACTATAACTTGTGGATTTTTTTCCATAAGTTTTTCTTTTGAATAATTCCATCCATCTACGTCTTTTGCTATATTATCCCCACCAGCTTTTTCTATGATTTGACCAATAAAAGTATCTCCTCCTGCAGTAAAATCTGATTTTCCAAATCCTACAACGTAGTAAATACTGGGACGTGATAATCCACTAATCTTCTTCTCTACATCTGCTACCTTTTTCTTCATTCCATCTATTATTTCTTGACCTTTTTTCTCTTTACCTAATATCTTTGAAATGTCTTGAATATTTTTATAAGCTCCATCAAATGAATCTTCTCCATATAGTACCGCTACATTAATTCCTAATGCTTCAAGCTTATTTACTAATTCCTTACTAAAATGAGCTCCTGCTATTACTAAATCTGGCTTTAATTCTGTTATTTTTTCTATATTAGGTTCAGTAATTTCCCCAACTGATTCAATATTTTTTGCCTTTTCTGGATAATCACAATAATTTGATCTGCCCACTAATACTTCTTCAGATCCAAGGGCAAATATAGTTTCTGTTGCTCCTGGAGATACTGATATAACTCTTTGAGGAGTTTTATCTAAAGTTATTTCCCTGTTATATGAATCAGTTATCTTTATAGCTGTATCTTTCTTTTCTACGTTATTACTTGAACATGACACTAATACAAAAATTGATATTAAAGTTATGATTACTGTTATTACTTTCTTATTAATTCTCATTGAATTTCCTCCTAAATTAAATTGTTCAATTTTATCATAAGTAAGATATATATGACCATAATTAATATGGTTGATGTGTAAAGAAGTTTAATTGATTTAATTATGTCATATGCTTCTAGTTCTTTTTTCTTATCTCCTATATATGGTTTCTCTAGTTTTTTTCCAAAATAACTAGTAGGTCCACCTAGCCTTATTCCTAATGCACCAGCTCCAGCAGCTTCAGGGTGGGCAGAGTTAGGACTTTTATGATTTTTTCTATCTCTAACAAAAATATAAAATGCTCCTTTAGTATCATATCTAAGGAAAAATGATGAAATAACAATTAAAATTCCACTTATTCTAGCTGGTATCAAGTTAAACAAATCATCAATTTTAGCTGAAAAAAATCCTAAGTACATATACTTATCGTTTTTATAACCAACCATAGAATCCAGTGTATTTATAGCCTTATATGCCATAGCTAAGGGAGCCCCCCCTATAATTGCAAAAAACAATGGGGCAATTACTCCATCTGAAGTATTTTCAAGAATTGTCTCAATTGTAGCTCTGCATATTCCTTCCTTATCTAATTCTTTGGTATCTCTAGAAACTAAATATGATATCCTTTCTCTTGCTTTACTTATATCTTCTTCTTTCAATGGCTTATATACTTTATATCCTTCAACACTTAAACACTTGGGTGCAATTGTAGTCCATAAAATTAAGATGTTAATTAAGTGATATAAATATATATTTATATTATGAGCTAATTTTAAAATTCCATATGTGACCATAAACACAATTAGAATTGTTGAAATACATAATAATGGTCCCCAATAATATCTTAATTTCTTATTACTAGGATTTTTACTCCGTGCAAACTTCTCAAAAGCTTTTATATATTTCCCAATAAATTTTACCGGATGAGGGAACCTGTATGGATCTCCTATTACCATATCTAGTAAAAAACTCAAAAACAAATCCATACTTATACCCCCTCATTTAAAATCCTATATATCTTCTCCATATCTAAAGACTTCCTAACTATTGATGCTAGTTCATCATACTGACTATTCTTATAATCATAATAATTAAATACTTTATTTTGAAGTTCTATATTAAATGTTCTTCTAACTTTATTTAATAATTGTAATGTAAATTCTCCATTATCAAAAATACCATGAAAATAAGTTCCTATCACCTTCTCATCTTGTGATAAAACTCCATCTTCGCCATCAGTTGAGGTCAATTTTATGAAGTTTTTAATACCAGATGTTTCAGTTATATAAGTTTTTCCCATATGAATCTCATATCCTTTGACCTTATTTCCTGATAGGTTTTCGTATCCTTCTGAAAGCACAGTATTCTTGTCTTTCTCAAATTCTGTGTATATTGGAAGTAATCCTAGGCCCGTTTCCTTCGATAAATTGCTTTCTACACCTGAAACATCACTAACTTCTCTTCCTAACATTTGATATCCACCACATATACCAAAGATGAACTTTCCTTTCTCTCTCTCTTTAATTATCTTGTCATACATGCCACTTTCCTTAAGGGCCTTTAAATCTCCAATGGTACTTTTGCTTCCAGGAAGTATTATTAAATGATATTTATCTATTTCTTGATTTAGTTCAACAAATTCAACCCTAACCCCAGTATTTAGGGCCAATGAATTAAAATC
The DNA here is from genome assembly GCF_022324735.1 of Clostridium sp. YIM B02551. Classification (NCBI taxonomy): domain Bacteria; kingdom Bacillati; phylum Bacillota; class Clostridia; order Eubacteriales; family Clostridiaceae; genus Clostridium; species Clostridium sp. YIM B02551. Next base: position 274,616 of record NZ_JAKGTF010000002.1, read on the forward strand.
CGTGAAATTAGACATATACGGTACTTTTATTACCGCAACTTTCAAATCCCCATCTCTATTAAACTTACTAAAGTCTGTCACGCTATCTTCATCTTCCAAATCTAGCTTGAAATGTGGAATTACTCCTACAACTGGTACTCCTGTAAGCTCCTCTATCTGCTTAAGTCCCGGTTCTAAAAGTTCTATACTCCCCCTAAACTTATTTATTATAATTCCTTTAATTAATTTTCTCTCCTCTTCAGGTAATAGCATAATAGTCCCATATAAGGATGCAAAAACCCCACCCTTATCTATATCTCCTACTAATAAGACTGGACTTTCTGCGATTTTTGCCATACCCATATTTACAAATTCATCCGAAAGATTTATTTCTGCTGGGCTGCCTGCCCCTTCAATAACTATGACTTCATGTCTAGAGCTAATATCTCCATAAACATTCTGAATTTTTTCTTTTAATTCCTTTTTCTTTTTAAAGTAATCAACAGCATCTAAGTTATCCCAAACCTCACCTAATAAAACCACTTGAGATTTTCTGTCTGAAGTAGGCTTTAACAAAATAGGATTCATTTTGGAACTTGGAACTTTATAACATGCTTCTGCTTGCATTATTTGTGCTCTTCCCATCTCATGTCCATCAGGTGTAACTCCAGAATTCAAAGACATATTTTGCGACTTGAAAGGGAAAACATCATAATTATCTTCTGTAAATATTCTACATAGAGCAGTACACAAAATACTTTTCCCTACTGTTGATGCTGTTCCTTGTAACATTATACTTTTTGCTTTTTTCACAGTTATCCCCTCCCCTAATTGTCCTTATTAATATACTTTATCTCTATTTCACCACCAAAAATATTTATTTCACTATAAGCTCCCTGCATAGGACTTACTCTATAAAATCCTTTTAATCCTAAAGACAAAATGCTACTAAACAAAGCTCTTATTACCCCTCCATGAGTGACAATTAATATAACTTCATTATCTTTATCACTCCTGAGTTTATCTAAAAAACTATTACATCTATAATAAAAATCCTTAAAGGAATCTCCTTCTGGGAATGTAAAACTGATATAATCTGCTATGAAACTTTTCCATTCCCCAGGAAATAATCTTTCTATATCTTTATAACTTAAGCCTTCCCACTTCCCAAAATCGATTTCTCGAAGTTCTTCGCTTAATACTATATCTTTAAACTTCTTATTCATTAATTGCAATGTTTCTATACATCTTTTTTGAGGTGAGCAATATACTTTTGAAATATTATATTCCTTAAGTAATTCTCCTAACTTAATTGCTTGTTTCTCTCCTTCTTCATTTAAGGCGTATTCACTTTTCCCTTGATATAAACCTTTGAAGTTTCCTTCTGTTTCTCCGTGCCTAACTAATAATATCTTCATTTTTTCTCCTAAAATAAATAACAACTATAAATCAAAAATACCAGTAACTCATTTAATTCTACTGATGCACCTAATATGTCTCCTGTTACCCCGCCTATTCTTTTCTCTATATAATTCCTAAATAGTATTGTGAAAAAAAAGCAAATGATTAGTAAAATCACTCCTTTTTTTCTTCCTATAATAGAAATCAACGTAATCCCTGTCAATAATGCAATAACAAAGTTCTTTTTCTCTAATACTCCAATAAATAAATCCCCCATGCCTTCTTTTTCTCTAGCATACTTTCTTTTATACATTAGAAGAGTAATCAAAGTTCTTGAAATGATAGGTGCTAAAATGATACCTTTATATACTTCTATAGGGTTTATTGAAGAGAGTGTACTAATCTTACCTACTATTAAAAATATTATTCCTAATGCTCCAAAGGTTCCAACTCTTGAGTCTTTCATTATCTCAAGTATTTTCTCTTTACTTCTACCTGAAAAAATCCCATCTATGGTATCACCTAAACCATCTATATGAATAGCACCAGTAATAACTACATGAGAAATTACGGTTATAAAAATAGAAATATTAAAAGGGAATACTCTACTACCTATATAAAATATAGCTGCTTCTAAAACACCAACAATAAGTCCTACTAATGGAAAAAAAGCTACGCCTTTTTGAAAGTTTTCTCTTTCAACTTTTAAATTAATATTTATAGGTATTCTAGTCATAAATTGAAGTATCAATATGAAATTTTTCAAGGTTATTCCCCCTTAATCTTAACTGGTATACCGCTTATAACTAAAAATACCTTATCTGCTTCTTTTGCAATATATTGATTTACTCTTCCTGCAATATCTCTAAATTCTCTTCCTAACTTATGTTCTGGAACAAGCCCTGCTCCAACTTCATTTGTAACAATGATAATCTCTGTCCCATAGTTATCTTCAATATTTTTAAATTCCTTTATCATAAAAGAAACTTCTTTTAAAATATCTTCTTCTTTTTTACTATAATCAACTTTAATTATATCTTCCTCTTCAAAAGATTCCATATTCATAAATAGTAGATTTGTAATCATAACAGTAATACAATCTAAGATAATTCCATCATATGCATCTTTGATTTTTGTAGCTATATCTTCATAAGCTTCTAATGTATCCCAATTTGGATTTCTACTACTTCTATGTTTTTGTATTCTTTTCTTCATTTCACCATCTAAAGGTATTGATGTTGCAATATATAATACTTTTTCTTTATCCTTAAGTAACGCTTCTCCAAAAGAAGACTTTCCACTTCTGGCCCCTCCTGTCACTAAAATCATATTTCTTCCCTCCATAGGTCTTTATAATCTTTTATATCTACATTTCCTTCCTCAAAAGTTCCCATTTCATTTATAACTTTTAATGAGTTTTCTATAATATTAATTGCAAGTGGGCATCCTGATCCCTCTCCAAGTCTCATTGAAAGATTTAACATTGGATTTAATCCTAGTTCATTAATTGCAATATTATAACCCTGTTCCTTTGAAATATGGGATGGGAACATATAACTCTTTGTTTCAGGATCTATTCTATATGCAATTAAAGCTGCTACTGCTGAAATATATCCATCTATAACTATTGGTAATTCATACTTTTTAGCTCCAAGATACAATCCAACCATTCCAGCTATATCAAAGCCTCCAACTTTATGTAATACATCCATAGGATCTTCTTTAATAGGTGAATTAACTTCTATTATTTTCTTGATAACCTGCTTTTTTAAGGTTAGTTGATCATCTTTAAGCCCTGCTCCTCTTCCTACAGCTTCGTCAATATCACAATTGGTTAGTGCAATAAGTACTGAAGAAGAGCTAGTAGTGTTACCTATTCCCATTTCCCCTGTACCGATAATATCATACCCTTGCTTTTTTAGTTCATGGGCTATTTCTATCCCAATATTAATAGCCTCGTTTGCTTCTTCAAGATTCATTGCTTCACCCTTTGCTATGTTAGATGTACCTTTTCTTATTTTTTTTCTTATTAAACCTGGATAATTAATTTCTTCATTAATCCCAATATCTATAACTTTAAGATCACAATTATTAACTCTAGCAAGAACCCCTATGCCTGTAATTCCTCTTAGGAAATTTATTGTCTGCATAGCAGTAACACTTTGAGGTGCTGATGCTACCCCCTCTTCGCATACACCATTATCACTTGAAAAAATAACAATTGCTTTTTTATTTATTTCATTTTCTACCTTGCCTGTTATTCCTGCAAATTTAATTGCTATATTCTCTAATTCCCCAAGGCTACCAATAGGTTTAATTAAATTATCTAACTTTGTCTTTGCTTCAATCATAGCATTCTTGTGCATCTTCATCCCCCCAATAATATATAATAAATAAAAAAACCAGTGGGATACCCACTGGAAACATTAATCTAACATTTTAGCAATATAAAATAAGTCTATGTAATTCCTTTTATCTTTCATAATGCTAATCACTTAATGGTTTCCTTTCTCCCTCCGAAAAATTTACCTTATCACATCTTAGGCAGGTCTTCTGGCTTTGATTCATCCTACTCCCTATCCTTCCCAAGGTTTGTTCCCTCAGTGGTTTATATAGGTTTCATCCTCAATACAGTAGCGGGGGCTGCCTGGGCTTTTAACCCAATTCCCTTTTAACCAGCAAAATAACTTCTCTTAATCTAGAAAATACTATCTTTACTAGGCACCATAAGATATACTATTCAGTTTTATAAATAATATCACACTAACTATTCTTTGTAAATGTTCTATAAATTCTTCAAATTATCTATTAGTAATTTATTTAAATTTCTAGACTTTATTGCAAACCTTACATAAGTATCATCAAGCTTTTTAAAATTCGAACAATTTCTTATAAGTATTCCTTTGTTTAATAATATTTCATATAACTCACTAGTTTTCATTGTATCTAGCTTACAAAGAATGAAGTTACAATTTGTGTCATAAACCTTTTTAAATATTGATAACTTAGCTAATTCATTTTTCATATAACTTATTTCATTAGCTATCCATTCTCGACTTTTACTTATATATTTCTCATCTTTGTAAGATTTTTTTAAAGCTATTTCTGCAAAAGAATTTACATTCCAAGGAAGCTGATATTTCTTTAATTCTTCTATAAATTCCTTATCACTAGTTATTCCATATCCAAGTCTAGCTCCTGGCATACCGAAGAACTTAGTAAATGCTCTAATAATTACTAAGCATTTATAACTAGCTATTTTATCTATTAATGAACTATTTAATCTAGAGAACTCTACAAATGCCTCATCAACTATAATCTTTTTATTCTCTTTCTCTGCGAAATTCAATATATCTTGAAATTTCTCTTTATTTATTATATTCCCAGTAGGGTTATTGGGATTCCCTAAGATTATTCCATCAAACTTCTTTAAAGAGCTTAATATTTCACTATAATCATACTGAAAATCCTCAGTCAAATTTATATATTCAATTTCTGCACTATGCTTTAATGCAAAATCTTCATATTCAACGAAAGACGGCACAACTATTCCTAATTTTTTTATTTTACTTAAAATTAAGTCTAAGATCTCTGAGGCACCATTCCCAAGTATCATTTCATCACTAGATACATTTATATTCTCATATCTTAATAAGTATTCACTAATACTTGCCTTTAATTCTCTATACTGATAATCAGGATATCTCACTACTTCACTAAATAATTCCTCTATGCAATCTTTAAGTAAATCAGAAACACCTAAAGGATTTATATTAGAACTAAAATCTACAAGGTCTTTTCCCTTAAATACACCATTAGTATATATATCTCCACCATGCTTCCATCTTTCATTCTTCAAATTACTTCTCTCCTTTAGCTAAGTCTACTATGAATTTTTCTATTACAAAAGCTACTCCGTCTTCTTCATTACTCTTGGTTATAAAATCTGCTATACTTTTAATTTCTTCCTTGGCATTTCCCATCACAACACCTAGGCCTGCATATTCAATCATTTCAACATCATTATCTGCATCTCCGATTGCGATTACTTCCTCTTTAGCAATTCCTAGATATTCACCTAGTTTCTCCAATCCTGAAGCCTTATTGCACCCTCTATTCATAAATTCCAACATAAAGTCAACGCTTCTAATAACATTATACTCTTCAAATAATTCCTTAGGAACTTTTGGCGTAATTCTATCCAACACTTCCTTCTCTTCTTCTAATACTACTTTAAGTATTTCATCATTATCTAACACATCTTCTAGAATATTCACTTGCTTTATCTTTATGTTTAATCTCTTTTCTTCATTATCAGAAAACTTGCTTATTTTATTAACTAAGTCACCATTATTGGTAAATGCATGTATATATGTGTTAAGTCCTTTTACCTTATTATAAATATATTTTAGGTCTTTCCCTGTTAATGTGGCATTACTGCTTATAACTGAATAATCACTTGTTTTACAAATTAAGGCTCCATTTAATCCAATAACATAATCTTCTTCTCCTGTAAGCTCTAATTCATCTAAATAATTTTTTATACCTTGAATTGGTCTTCCTGAAGTAAGCACTATCTTTACCCCTAATTCTTGGGCTCTTTTTAAGCTCTTTTTTGTTATCTCAGATATGCTCTTATCATCTTTTAACAAAGTTCCATCCATATCAATAGCAATAAGTTTGTACATGATTAACCCTCCTATAATAAATGTCTTTAGTTATTTTGCATTAATTATAAACTTTTCTAGTGCATAAGCTACTCCATCTTCATCATTGCTCTTTGTTATATAGTTTGCAATATTTTTAATTTCATCTCTAGCATTTCCCATTGCTACTCCCAGTCCTGCATATTCTATCATCTCAAAGTCATTAAGTTCATCACCAATGGACATTATTTCATCTTGTTTTATCCCTAAATGTTTTCCAAGCTCCATTAACCCTGTTGCTTTATTACATCCCTTATACATAAACTCGCATAAATGATCAAAACTTCTGACAATACTATATTCATTACTAAATTTTTTATTTATGTCCTCATATATATCTTCTAGCACATCAACTTTTGATATGATTAAAAACTTAATGACTTTCTCTTCATCATCTAACTCTTTATTTAAATCAATTATCTTCGTGTCCTCAGAAGATAATCTCCAGTTGTTTGGCAATACATTTACAATATCTTTTTCTACTAATGAACCTCTATCCATATGAGCTTCAAAAGCTAGTCCATCTCTTTTGAATACTTTATATACTCTTTTAAGATCCTTTCCTCTTAAGTGTCTTTCATAAATAATAGATAAATCCTTAGTATTATGCACTGTAGACCCATTATTGGCTATAACATATTCTTCATCTTTATCTAATCCAAGTTCTTTGACTAAATCAATAACTCTATTAATTGGTCTTCCTGATGTTATAACAATTTTTACTCCAAGCTCTGTAGCTTTTTTGATTGCTTCCTTTGTTTTTTCTGATACTAGTCTATTACTTCCAAGTAATGTTCCATCTATATCAATAGATACTAACTTATACACTTTATTCATTCCCCCAAATCTAATTCGACATAATGAATGTCTATATTTTATTATTACTTATATAATAATACTTCTATTTATTGCAGTGCAAATTTCTAAAAATGAAAATAAACATATATTTGAATTTCGTTCAAAATCAAATACACTCTTATTTCTTCAATCTCTACACTTTTGTTCCTCTATTTTAGTTGAATTTTCTCGCTTCAATTGATATAATGTAGTTTGTTTTAAAGATAGTAATTCTATTTGATTAATATATTCACTTAAGGAGGAACTCAAGGTGGCAGATTTTATTAGAGAAATTGAGAAAAGAAGAACCTTTGCTATCATTTCTCACCCAGATGCTGGTAAGACTACCCTAACTGAAAAATTACTTTTATACGGTGGAGCTATAAGACTTGCTGGATCAGTTAAAGCAAGAAAAGCTTCAAAGCATGCAGTTTCTGACTGGATGGAAATAGAACAGCAAAGAGGAATATCTGTTACTTCCTCAGTTATGCAATTTAATTACCAAGGTTACTGTATAAATATATTAGATACCCCTGGACACCAGGACTTCTCTGAAGATACATATAGAACACTTATGGCTGCAGATTCTGCTGTAATGGTAATTGATGCCGCTAAAGGTGTAGAGGAACAAACAAAAAAATTATTCCATGTATGTTCATTAAGAGGAATTCCAATATTTACTTTCATAAATAAGATGGACAGAGAAGCTCAAGATCCATTCCAATTATTAGAGGATATTGAAAATGAACTCGGAATTAAATCATATCCACTTAACTGGCCTATAGGTTCAGGTAAGGACTTTAAGGGTGTTTATGAAAGAGATAAAGAAGCAATTGCAGTATTTAATGGTGGTAATCACGGTCAAACTGAAGTTGAAATGCTTGAAGGGAACATCGAAGATCCTGCATTTAGAGATCTTTTAGGAGCACCGCTTCATGATAAACTTAAAGAAGACATTGAATTGTTAGATGTTGCTGGAGATGAATTTGACATAGAAAAAGTTAAAGCAGGAGAATTATCTCCAGTGTTCTTTGGTTCAGCTCTAACAAACTTTGGTGTAGAAATATTTTTACAACACTTTTTAGAGCTTACTTCAGCTCCATTACCTAGAAATTCTTCAATGGGAGAAATAGACCCATTTAATAAGGATTTTTCAGCTTTTGTATTTAAGATACAAGCAAATATGAATAAAGCTCATAGAGACAGAATTGCTTTTATGAGAATTTGTTCTGGTAAATTTGATAAAGGACTTGAGGTTCATCATATCCAAGGTGGAAAGAAGATAAAATTATCACAGCCTCAACAATTCCTTGCTCAAGATAGAGAAATTATTGAAGAAGCTTATGCTGGTGATATAATTGGAGTTTTTGATCCAGGTATTTTCTCTATTGGTGATACCTTATGTAGCGGTAAGAAGTTTAAATTCGAAGGAATTCCAACCTTTGCTCCAGAACACTTTGCAAGAGTTAGACCTGTAGATACTATGAAGAGAAAACAATTTATTAAAGGTGTTACTCAAATAGCTCAAGAAGGAGCAATACAAGTATTTAAAGAAATCCATGTAGGAATGGAAGAAATAATAGTTGGTGTTGTTGGTGTACTTCAATTTGAAGTATTAGAATATAGACTTAAGAGTGAGTATAATGTAGATATTAAAATGGATAGACTTTCTTATAGATACGTTAGATGGATTGAAAATACTACTATAGATATTGACTCGTTAAATTTAACTTCAGACACAAAGAAGGTTAAGGATTTAAAGGATAGAAACCTATTAATATTCCAAAATGACTGGGGTATTTCTTGGGCATTAGATCACAATAAAGGCTTAGTTCTTTCTGATGTAGGTAAAAGTGAAGATTAATAAATTTTCCCCACTAGAAAATATTCTAGTGGGGTTTTATTTTAATTATTTATTCATATACTTCAAGTAATTCTTAATCTCTCTATAATTATAGTTTCTAATGTAAAAATCAAACTTTTTACCATCCTTCATCTCAATTATAACCTCAGAATTTCCTCTTGGTCTTACATACCTTCCTACTTGATATCCTAAGATTATGCATACTAACCCTACAATATCATCTACTATTTCATTGCTAAATCCAGTAGCCTTTTTTAATAAATAATATGGATAAAAAAACAGCATAAATGATATCATAATTGAATTGATAGAAACAAGAAATTCCCATTTTGCGTATTTACTTTTTTTCTTGTTTTTTTCATTTCTATATATTGCAATACTCTTATCCATTTTTATATCTACTATTTCTTCTTTGTCATATATATAAGTAATGTATCTATTAGATGTAACATTATACCCAACAACAATAATTCTCCTATTGGTAAAGAAGTTTATGTGGCTATATTTTATATTTCCACCACCTATAAAGGCCACTGGCATCATTGCTCCAAATGCCATCATTGTTTCTAATATCTTAGGATCTGTAGCTTTTACTGTTTTCTCAATATACTCTCCTTCTTGTAAAAGCTCACTTACATATTTACCTATATCTTTAACCTTATCTCTAGAATACCGTGCTTGAACATCATAAGATATTTCACTCAATTTTTCATCACTTATTGTTCCCCAATCTTCATATTCTTTTAGCTCATCTATACTAAAATTAATACCATTTAATTCACTTATTATCTTATCTTCTAACATGGTGCCACCTCCAATTCTAACTTTATCTTTTTTCTTCCTCTTGATAATTTTTGATAAATATAATCATTGGACTTACCTATATCTTTTGCAATCTTTTCTATAGATTCTTCAAATAAATATCTTTTTATAAATATTTGTTTTTCTTCTTCCTTTAAGCTTTTAATTAAGTTATAAAATCCTTCATCACTATCATAATTAAATCCATCTTCTTGATACTCTTGCTCAAGTAAAAATTCCTCTTTAAGCTCTAACTGACTATTTTGTTTCACAAGTTTTCTTTTATAATCAATAGCTTTATATTTTGCAACTGCCACAAGAAAGTTTAGTAAGCTTCCCTTATCTTCTCTATAGAAAACTATTTTATTCCATATGGTCATCAATAAATCATTAAAACATTCCTCTATTTCATTTCTTTCATAGGCTTCATGTAATACTTTATTTAAAACTCCAAATAATATTTTCCCATACCTACTGTTTAATTCTTTAATAGCCTCAGGATTACCGCACATAATTCCTCTCACTATATCAATATCTTCCATGGCTTCCACCTCCTATACCATTAATACGTATATAACTTTTTTATTTCTGACAAAATATAAATCATTATTTTATAAATTTTGGAATATTCATTATTTTAATTATATTATAAAAAGATTAAATTTTTAGTATTTTTTATTGACAGGCATTTCCAATGATGTTATTCTACTTGTATCACAAAAATAATTTAAGGAGGTAGGAAATATGTTAACCATATTTAGATTTAACAATTTAACAAAACTAAATAAAATATTCGATAGTCCTGTCTCTTTTATTATAAGTAATTAATAAAAAGGGTTTATTACACCATGGACTATTGTTCCATGGTTTTTTTATACGTTTTTTTACGTTTTTAGCCATGGTATATCCATGGCTTTTTCATTTTTGTTAATAAAAATGCTCTCCATTGCTAGCGCGGAGAATGTATTTTTTCAAATAAAATCATTTTAAAAGGAGGTTACACTTTTATGAAACGTATACTAAATTATATTTTTAAACACAAATGGTTACTCGCTATACCTACCTTTTCAATGCTTCTTGTTATTGTGGTATGTTTGTTTGAACCTTATGTTCAAAAACTATTTATTGATAAAGTAATTACTGGTGGAGATAGAACTTTAATCCCTTATTTAATAGGCGGAATAATAGTTATTAATATAATTAAAGCTATTTTTGGTTATATAAAAGAATATTTATTTGATCTTTTGTCTGCTAAGGTAACTAAAGATTTAAAGGAAGAATTATTTGCTCACATTCAAAAACTTCCCTTTGGTTACTTTGACAAAATGAACACTGGTGAACTTATGTCTAGAATTGGTGAAGATATAGAAAATATCTGGAGAGCCATAGGATTTGGTTTAAGATTATTCGTTGAAAATTCTCTATACTTTGTATTCAGCAGTGTTATATTACTTTATCTTGATTGGAAACTTGCTTTAGCATGTATACTAATAATGCTTCCAATTGCTTATATCGCTATAAAACTTGAATCAAAAATAGTAGATTCTTATGAAAAAATTAGTGATCAAAATGCTGTTATAAATACAACTGCTCAAGAAAACATTTCAGGTGTTAGACTTGTAAAAGCCTTCGGTAGAGAAAAACATGAGATTCTTAAGTTTCTTAAAATGAATCACAAGAACTTTAAGCTTAATATGGAGCAAGCAAAAATTACTGCTGATTATTTTCCTCCAATTGAACTTTTAACTAACATTTCTTTAGTAATTATGATTGCTTTAGGAGGAATTCTTGTAATAAATAAAGAGATTACTTTAGGAACTTTAGTAGCATTCAGTGGCTATATATGGAACTTAATCTGGCCGATGAGAATGCTTGGATGGCTTATAAATATAATTGCTCAAAATAATGCTTCAGCTAACAAAATATTTAAAATAATGGATATTGAACCTGCTATAAAAGATTCTTCTGACTCAGTCACTCTACCTAAAGTTAGCGGTAATATTGACTTCAAAGATGTTTCTTTTAAATATGGTGAAGAGGAAGTACTAAATAATATCAATCTAAGAATTCCAGCTGGAAGTACAGTTGCTATAATGGGAACTACTGGCTCCGGAAAAACATCTATAATTAACCTACTTGGAAGATACTATGATGTATCAAAAGGAAAAGTATTGATTGATGGAATTGATGTTAAAAATATTAAACTCAATGACCTTCGAAGTAATATTGCTATAGTTCCTCAAGATGTCTTCCTATTCTCTGATACCATAGAAGAAAATATTCGTTTTGGAAATAGAAATGCGAGTGATGAACAAATTATTGAAGCTGCAAACCTAGCCTGTGCAAGTAGATTTATATCTAAACTCCCTGAAGGCTATAGCACTGTAATTGGTGAAAGAGGATTAGGTTTATCAGGTGGGCAAAAGCAAAGAATATCTATTGCTAGAGCACTAGTTAGAAGAGCTCCAATTATTATACTTGATGATGCTACTTCTGCTTTAGATATGGAAACCGAATTTCAACTTCTAAAAAACCTTAACTCCTTAAATGATAAATCTACTGTATTTATCATTGCTCATAGAATTTCTGCTGTTAAAAATGCTGATATAATACTCTTCCTTGAAAATGGTGAAATAGTTGAAAAAGGTACTCATGATGAGCTAATAAAGCTAAGAGGAAAGTATTATGAAATTTACAAAGAACAATTTAAAGATTTTGAAACTATTACTCAGGAGGTGATCGCATGAGTATAAACTCCACAAAACAAGATGAGATGATACTAACCTTACCAAGAACTAAAGTTTTAAAAAGATTATTCTCTTATTTGAAACCCTATGGTCTTAAGGTTTTTATAGTAATATTACTTTTAATATTTGTAATGATTGTAGGACTTGTAAATCCATATTTTCTAAAGATTTCTATTGATAAATACATTGGTAACAATGACTACACTGGATTGATGCTTTTAGCACTATTATTTATTGCTTTAAATGTTGCTTCTATGATTGCTTCAAGATTTAGAATATTAATAATGTCTTCTGTTACAAATAATGCCCTTGTAAATATACGTAATGATTTATATACTCATATACAAAAGCTTGGCTTTGCATTCTTTGACTCAAGGCCAGTTGGGAAAATCCTGGCAAGAGTTATAGGGGATGTAAATGCTCTTGGAGACTTGTTCACTAACAGTGTTACAAGTCTTATCCCTGAATTACTAAGTTTAATTTGTGTTACCTTTATTATGTTTTTTATGAATGCTAAGTTAGCATTGGCATCTATAGCACTACTCCCTGTACTATTTATCTTAATGTTTTCAATTGAGACAATTTCTAGAAGGAAGTGGGAAGTCTATAGAAGTAAAAGATCTAATTTAAATGCCTATACTCACGAAAATTTTTCTGGAGTCAAAATAGTTCAATGTTTCGCAAATGAAAACTTAACAAATAAAAACTTCTCCACTTTGCTAACTGATATGTTAGATAGATTCATGGATGCTGTTAGATACAATGACTTCTTTTGGCCTCTTGTTGAACTATCTTGGGGAATTGGTACCATAATTGTTTTCCTAAACGGTATAAGACTAATTGATTCTAATGAAATAACAATAGGAACCTTAATTGCTTTTACTATGTATATCGGGATGTTTTGGAGACCAATTGTAAATATAAGCAACTTTTATAATACACTAATTACTAATTTCGCTGCTGCCCAAAGAATATTTGAAATCATGGAAATTAACCCAGATATATATTCTATAGATTCAGCTGAAGTATTCCCTGAAATAAAAGGTACTGTGGAATTCAAAGATGTATCCTTTAGCTATGATTCTAAGAAAAAAGTCTTAAACAACGTTAGCTTTAAGGTTAACCCTGGGGAAAATATTGCTCTAGTTGGACCTACTGGTGCTGGAAAAACAACCATTGTTAATCTTATAAGTAGGTTTTATGATACAACTAACGGTAAAGTCCTAATAGATAATAAGAACATTAAGCACATGGACTTAGAATCTCTTCGCAGCCAAATGGGAATAATGCTTCAGGATACCTTCTTGTTTTCTTCCACTATAAAAGAAAATATACGTTATGGTAAATTAAATGCTACAGATGAAGAAGTAATTGCAGCAGCTAAAGCTGTTAATGCTCATGATTTTATAATGAAGCTTGAAAAGGGATATGATACTGAGGTAAGTGAGAGAGGTTCAAAATTGTCAGTTGGTCAAAGACAACTACTTTCCTTTGCTAGAGCACTCCTTGCAAATCCAAGGATATTAATTCTAGATGAAGCTACCTCAAATATTGATACTCATACTGAAAAACTTGTTCAGCAAGGAATTGAGAAACTTCTTACTGGAAGAACATCTTTTGTTATAGCTCATAGACTTTCTACCATTAGAGATTGTGATAGAATCATGGTTATTGATGATGGCCAGATTATTGAAAGTGGAACTCACGATGAATTAATCGAATTAAAAGGTTCCTATTATTCACTTTACATGTCTCAATATAAACTAATGAATGAAGGAGCTTAACCTATAAAAAGTGAAAGGGAAACAATTATAAGTTGTTTCCCTTTATTTTTTAAAAAATTTTTTAGATAAGTATTCTGTTTTAATTTCTAAAATAATCAAACAAATTAAAATTACTATTATTATATAAAATATAGTTGATATTCTGATACTATCTCTAATAAATCTCAAAATTATATTTGAGGTTGTAGGTATAAACATTAATACAATCCCTAAAACTGAAATGACATTTATAGCACTAATAATCTTAGCTTTACTAATACCTAATTTAATAAAAAAAAGAGAGAGTGGTTCAGTTATAAGTTTGCTTCCATCTAGAGGAGGTATAGGAATTAAGTTCAATAAAAAAAGCCCAAAATTAATTAAAACTGTTTGATTTAATATTATTGAACTTACGCTATTTACCTCATCAGTTAATAATAATGAAAAACTATTATCGTAGAAGGTTAATTTATCAAAACTTAGATAGTTTTTAACAAGTATAAATGTATCACTTATTATTGTAATAACTATATTGATATCACCTTTAGCATATATAAATAATCCTAAAATTGATATAGCTAAATTTGCTAAGATTCCACTTAAACATACAATTAATTTATTACTTAATTTCATTTCTTCATAGTCTTCCTCTTGAGGCATTATCATTCCACCTATAGGTATAAGCTTTAAATTAAACTCTATTCCTTTTATATAAAAATTTAATATACTGGCCCCTATTCCAACCTGATATTTTTTCACTCTAATTTTAAATATATTTAATGCTATAAGATGTCCAAATTCATGAATTGCAATTGAAATGTATAGTATTACAATAAATATTACTTCATTCACTTGAGCTCCTTTAACGTTATCTTACTTATATTGAGGAGTCCATAAAATAAACACCTCCTTAAGTATATCTATACTAGTTTGGAGGTGTTTATAACCAAAAAGTTTGTATTTTCTACACTGTGTCTATAAACTATTACAACATTTAACTAACTTAACTATAATTAAAACTTGAAATTATTCCTTTATAAGCTCTACTGCCTTCTGAACTACATCCTTTGGATTTTTAATAGCTTTTTGAGCTTCAACTCTATAAATCACTTTGCCATTAAATCTTTTCTCTTCCTTTACTGCAACGTCTGCTGCAAAAATCACTAAGTCAGCAGCTTTAGCTTCCTTTTCTGTAATTCTATTTTCAATTCCTATTGATCCTTGAGTTTCAACTTTAATCTTGTGTCCTAACTTTTTTGCAGCTTTTTCTAAGGCTTCAGCAGCCATATAAGTATGTGCAATTCCAGTTGGACATGCTGTTATAGCAACAATATTCATAAATAATTCCCCTTTTCTTTTCACTTACCAAATAATATTTTAACTATTTCTAGTCTTCTACTTCCAAATCATCCAATTCCTCTTCAGGAACTTCCTTCTTCAATAAATTAACCATTATTGCAGCTACTGCTATTCCAACTAAAACTGCAATTATGAACATTACTCTGTTGTCAACTACAGGAAGAACTATTGGTCCACCATGTGGTGCATGATCTCCAACCTTTCCTATTGCTGCTATTGCAGCTCCTACAGCTGAACCAGTTACTATTGATGGTATAACTTTTAAAGGATCACCAGCTGCAAATGGTATAGCTCCCTCTGTTATTCCTATCAGCCCCATTGCAAGTGCACCTTTACCAGCCTCTTTCTCTGCTCTAGTATATTTTTTAGGTGCTAATAATGTTGCAACTCCCATAGCTAGTGGAGGAATACAAATTGCTACTGCTACTGGACCCATTACAGTATATATGCCTTCAGCAATCATAGCTGAACCAAACATAAACGCAACCTTGTTTACTGGGCCACCCATATCAAATGCTATCATAGCACCCATTACAATTGCTAATAAAACTGAATTTCCAGAACTCATTGATTTTAAGCCTTCAGTCATAGATGCCATTAATGATGCTATTGGGTTACCAATTACAAATAACATTAACAATCCTACTGCCAAAGAAGTTAATAATGGTATTACAAATATAGGCATTATTGGTCTTAAATTTTTATTTACCTTCCATCCTTTAATCCATCTAGCTATATATCCTGCGAGCAAACCTGCTATAATTCCACCTAAAAAACCAGCCTTGATATTATTAGATAAAACACCACCAACTAATCCTGGTGCTAAACCTGGTCTATCAGCAATTGCATAAGCAATAAATCCTGCAAGCACTGGAACCATTAAAGAGAATGATGCACTACCAATATCCATTAACTTTGTCAAAAATGGATTAGTTACAACTGCTCCTTGACCTTCTTGAACTCCGCTAAGAGCAATAGATAACGCTATAAAAACTCCTCCGATTACTACTATTGGTATCATGTACGATACCCCTGTCATTAGATACTCCCTTAGTCGCTTTAATTCCTCTTTCATTTTCATTTCTCCCTTCATTTATTTATATCAATTATCCTCACAAGATAAAGATATTCTAGATATTCTTTATTTCAATTTCATTTAATATTTCTAGTACTGATTTTATTGTTTTACTTTCTTTTAATCGCCTTACAAAATCCTCATCCATAAGCTTTCTTGATAAATTCGATAATATCTTTAGGTGTATGTTATTAGCATTTTCTTCTGGTACCCCTAGCATAAAAATTATCTTGACCGGATCTCCATCTAAAGAATCCCATTCTATAAAATTCTTACATATTCCAAGTACTATCATTGCTTCATTTACTGCCTTACTTTTGCCATGAGGTATGGCAATACCATTTCCTACCCCTGTTGAAAATTCCTCCTCCCTCATTAATACCGATTTCACAAATTCATCTACTGAAGATATCTTATTGGCCTTAGCTGCCATTTCTGCCAATTTATTTATTGCTTCATTTTTATCCTTTACGTTAAGTTCAAGTTCAATTAGTCTTTCATCTACTATCATAAAAACATCCTTTCCTTCTCTATTAAATAGTTATAGCTATCTATTTTAACTTCTATATATTTAGTAATTACCACTTATTTCCATATCTTAATTATACTCCAAACCCCACTGATTTCAACGGTTTAACCGTTTACTATTATTCACAGAATGATGTGGTAAATTCCATACAATTAAACAGTAAAAAAAATCACTAAAAACATATGTTCCTAGTGATTTTCAAATTATACTCTTTTAAATTTCATAAAAGACATTATCTAAATATTCTTTAACCATCCCTCTATCAATATAACTTGCTAACTTTCTAATTTCTTCTTCAGATTCAAGAACCTGATAAAAATTTCTAAAGAATTTTATGAACTGTGTAGTATCTTTTTCCCTAGTGCATACTAATAATACTATTTGAACCTGAGCTTCCTTCCATTTAATCGGTTCTTTAAGCTTAATGTATACAACTATAGGTGCATTAACATATTTAAAGTTTCCATGGGGTATTGCAACTCCATTTCCCACTTCTGTAGTGTATTTTTCCTCTCTTTCCAAAATGCTTTGTAGAAATCCATCATTTATATAACTTCGATTTCTTAATTTTTCACATATATCTTTTATTAGTTCTTCCTTGCTATTATATTGTTCATTAATATATATGAAATCCTCATTAATTACAGATTTCTTGTCTAAGTTAGGAGTTTTGTTTTTTATTGAGTTTATTACAATCTCTAATTTTCTTATATCTTTTTCAGAAAGCAGAGGACTTATAAGTATCTGTGGAATTTTCACATTTGTTGCAACTGTTGATATTATAAGATCAACTCCATTCAAATCCATCTTTTTAATTGATAATGCTGAAATTACATCCAACACTTGTATGTCACTAAAATGTCTCTTTATCTTAAGAGCTAATAACTGCGAGGTTCCTATTCCACTCGAACACACAACTACTACTTTTAATGGCTTTCTATTTCTTTCAATAGCCGCTGCTATATGGAGTGCCAAATATCCTAACTCTTCTCTTGAAATAATTTTTCCAAAATACTTTTTAAATATTGTATTACTAAGCCACGCTATCCCATATGCTTCTGGATAATTTTCCTCTATATCATCTGTTATTGGATTTCTTAAAGTTAATCCGTATTTAATTCTATTTATTGTTGGACTAAGATGCATTATAAGTGCATTCTTGAATTGCTTGTCTTCTTGCAAATAAATTCCTAAATAATTTTCAATAATACCTATAATTTCATTAGCAATTGTAACTGACAAATCCTCTTTTTTATTTTCTATATTTGTGACTATAGGTGAATCAATTTGTTCATATCTTTTAGATCCTAATATGTGGACAGTTATATAGTAAATTTCATATTCTGGCAGTTTAACTTTAAAATATACATTTATTTTTCTTATTATACTTTTAGCTGCTTCATATTCCTTTTTGCCTTCAATTGGATTAATTAAACCTTTGGCTATATTAGAACTTCCTTTTGTCTCTTTTCTTTTTATACTCAATGCTATATGAATCATTAAATTTATAAACGCCTCATCTGAAAAATCATACTGTAACTCTTCTTCTGCTTCTGAAAGAATTTTTTCAATTATATAATAATCTAATTGACTTATAGAATTTAATTTATTTAAAACAGTCCCATCCAACCTGCTATTAATATTTAAATTATCTTTAAATACATAATCGTTGCTTTCACTATTATTTAACGTAGACAATAACGTAATAAATGCACTTCTCCAATCTTGTTCTTTTCCTTCTATTTCAATTCCTAAGTTTGGTTTCTTAATAAGCGTAAGATCAAAGTCTGAAAGCCACTCTGAAACTAGAATTAAATCCTTATGAATTGTAGACTTACTTACATATAATTCTGTGGCTAATTGTCTTATTGTTAAATTAGTGTTGTCTTTAAAAAGTCTATTTAGTATATAATTCCTTCTCTCCTCTGATGAATAAGGTACTATGTTTTTAATATGTTTTACTACTTCCTTTAAACTAATAATATCTAACTCATTCCCTATAATTGAAACTCCACTTCCTGGTTTTCTATCTAGTTCTAAATTGTATTTAGTTATTATTTCCTCAATTTTATTAAATTCATTTCTAATAGTTTTATTAGAAACTTTTAGTCTATCAGCAATTGCATTTGTCGTTAAATAATCATTTTCAGAAAGTAACATATTTATTATTTCATTTGCTCTTTCCATAACTATCACCCTTATAATTAATTCATAAAATTATTTTTAGGAAAAGAGCTGCCCAAAAGTAGTATATTTTTCTTTTGAAACAGCTCCTCCCTCCACATTATTTGCCTAAAATTGTCTTTGCAATTATAGCTATATCTTGAATGTCAATTGCTCCATCATAATTTAAATCATACTTTTCATTTTCTCCTGTTACTGGTTGACCAAATCTTCTAGCTACTTTTGTCAAATCATCTATCATAACCTTACCATCATTATTAGTATCTGCACTACGCATAGTATTAAGTGAAGTTTTTACATCTTCAGTAGAAGTGAAAATCTTACCGTTAACATCAGTGTAATTTGCTCCCTTATTCAAAACAAATTCCATATTTTTATCTGTCTTTTTAACCTTAAAGGTAAATGTCACCAAGTCTGTCTTTTCACTTATTCCTGGATTATTTCCTACAATAGTGCCTAATACTCTAACTCCATTTGAAGTCACATTGTAATCACTAAATCCAAACTTTTCATTTGCTGAAACTTTAGTTAACTCAAATAACTCTTTATTATATAAAAGTGTGAAATCAAATCCTGCTAAATCCTTTGCCTTATCAGCTGAAACCTTAAATTCTACTTCATCCCCTACATTAACAACTTTCTTATTTGGCGTAAGTGATGCAACTACAGGTTCCATTGCGCTTTCAGTAACCTTTATAGTAATTGTATTAGATTCTACTACTTTTTCATTTAAGGTAACTGATGCTTTAACAGTAGTTTCTCCTGCCTTTAATGCAGTAACAACCCCATCTTTAACAGTTAAAACTTGTGAATCTCCGACTGTATATTGAACCTTAAGTTTACTATTATCAGCTTCACTTCCGTCACTTAAAGTTGCTTTTATCTTAAGATTTGTTGTTTTTTCAGTTTCAAGAGCTAAAGTATCTGCACTTAATTCAACCTTATTTAATGATACTTCATTTACAAAATTAATTTTGTAGTCTTTCTCTGTTCCGTCTTCTGCCTTAACCTTAATTACTGCTGTTCCTGGGACCTTTTCTGCTTGAGTTACATCTACAGTTGCCTTCGAATCTTCTGCAATTCCTGAAACTTTTGGTGCACTAGCTTCATTCCATGGAAGTATAACATTATACTCATAAGTTTCTTTGTTGAAATTAGCTAAGTCTTGATCTCCAATCTTAATTCCACTCAAGTAGGCATTATCTGATTTAGGAGTCTCAGCATCTAAACCTGTTAATGTCATAGCAAATATCTTAATGCCATCATTGTTAGGTAATGTTACACTCTTAAGTTTCTTAGATTGATCTACACTTATACTATTCATATATATATTTGTTGCAGGACCAGTATAACCAGAAGAATTCTGAATTCTTTGTTCACTATATAGTACAGAAACCTCACCACTACTTGTTGCTGCACTCTTACACCAATCACTAACAATAAATTGTCTATTGTCAGTAGTTCCATCATCATAAGTTACTACTACATTTGCTGTTTGTGGATTACTCTTATTTGATGCTGCTAAGAAGTATATCTTATTTGCATTAGTTGATGGTAATGTAATTTCTTGTCCAAGCGATTTAATTACATTTTTATCTCCATCTTTCTTTGAACCTAATTTAAATAGCAAGTTTTCATAAGTTATTGATTCTGGAATAGTAGCACCATCATATGCCCATCCTTGTCCGTCAAAACTACCATCTGCTTTATTTTCTATTGTTGCTATTCCATCTAAATTAAATGAACTGCTTAAATCTACAGTTGTTATTACTGGTTTTCTAACAGTATAACTAACTTCCTCAGAAGGCTTACCTTGTCCAATAATATTAACTGGAGTTACTCTAAAGTAGTAAGTTGCTCCTATTGTTAATCCGCTTAATGAAATAGTATTTGTATTTATATTTTCAATTTTATTAGTATACTTTCCTTTTTCTGTACCATACTCCAATATATAGCTATCAGCTTTAGCTACTTCATTAAAGTTTACTATAACAGAAGTGTTTTCCTGTTTCACATCCTTAATAGCTGGTGCTTCTTCAGGAACTGATGCAACGAAATCCTTATCGTCTCCTAATACTTTTATCTCATATAATCTTACTGCAGCATTGCCATCTGCTGTTGGTTTAGTTATATTTATCTTTATATATCTTCCCTTTGCAGGAGTTGTAAATTGATGTTCAGTAGTATTTTTAACATTATTTGTTACTTTGTCTACTTCTGTTAAATTGTTTAAATCATTTCCAACTAATACAGTGTAATCACTAGTATTCCAAGTTGCTGATTCTCCACCTGCACCCGCATGGAAAAGTTTTAATCCATCAATTGTACGCTCTTGTTTTAGATCAATAGTTATCCAGTGTGGTTCAATCTTACCTGTATTTATACACCATTTTGTTGTAAGGTCTCCGTCTACAGCTTTTTGAGGACTCTCACTCTCATTCATGGATCCATCAGCTGTTGCAGTAGATCCTAATGCGATATTTCCACACGCATAGTGACTTACTTTCTCTGAAGCTTCTCCTGTATTACCTTCAAAATCCACAGCTTTAATAATATAAGTGTATTTGCCTAACTGTTCAACATTTTCATCTCTATAATTTGTATTATCAGCTACTCCAACCAATCTCAAATCTGACAAATCTTCTTTTGATGCTCTGTACACCATGTAATTAGCTACACCAATATTATCACTTGCAGCATCCCAAGATAAATCTAAATATGGAGAATAATACTCTTTTGGACCAGTAACTTTAAGATTTTGAACTTTTGATGGCGCTTCTGTATCAGAATTTGCTAGTATATCTCCATCAACAAAACTCATTGCTGCGATCTTAATTCCTTGTGCATCTGGCAATTGTATATCTTTTATTTCTTTATTTCCATCTAGTGCTATCTTGTAAACAAAAAGATTATTGTCTATATCATAAGTGTTTCCAGTAGGAACATGAGTATGTGTTAGGTTTATTGCAATATTATCCCTAACATATGTCTTTTGATCATTCCCTATGGTTGCTTGCCAATCAGTAAAACTCATATCTTTGATGGTAGATGAACCATCTTTATAATTCACCTTAAATTCTCCATCATTTCTTCCACCTGCAGATGCACCTAAAAGATATAGGAAGCCATGTTTTTCTCCTTGAGGAACTTGTATACTTTGCCCTTTTGCTTGAATGAAGTTCTTAGCTCCATCATCTTTTGAACCAATATTAAAGCTAATGTCTTCACTTACAACCTTATCTGGTATTAACTCAGCCGAGAAGGTTTCACCTTTACCATTAAAGTCACCATCTTTTCTATTTGCATCATAAGTTATTGCATCTATATTAAAGTCCTTACTTAAATCTAATGGCTTAACTATTGGCTTTTCATCTTTAAATAATGATGAATTATTAAACTTCACCTTAAAGGTCTTTATTTCATATTTTCCAAGGGTTGTTGAGAGGGTATTTCCACTTATTCCTGGTGCTGGTGCCCCCTCTAAATTGTCTTCAATTAAATTAGTCTCTACAGCACTTTCAATTCCTGCTGGAAGATTTATTTTAACATTTGTAGATGCCTCACCCTTTGATTCGTATAATCTTATGATATAATCATCAGATTTTTCAGCTTTCTTTAATACGGTTAATATAACATTGTCTTTATCAACCTTACCAAATGATTGAGTTTTAGCTAAATCTCCTGTATGACTATCAACTTCTTGAGAAATTATTGGATAGTTAAACTCATATCCTTTTTTAACTGTATTAGCTGCTTTCCAATCGTCTGCATGTGGATATATAGAATAATTAATTACTTGATGTCCTCTATCCTCTACTCCACCTCTATCATTTGCAGCCTTTAATAATGTTAAACGCATAACATTTCCAAAGGTATTCCATCCATATTTGCTATCATTTAATATTGATACACCATATCCATCCTTTGAGATATCTGCCCATTTATGCCCTGAAACTTCGAATTTTGAACTACTCTTATCTGTACTTCTATCTATTGATGAATATGCTATTTCATAAGTTGCTTTTTCTGGATTTGCTATATTCATTGGGAATGCAACTTTTAATAGTTTTTGATATTCATTCCAGTCAACATTCATTCCTACATCTACTCTATTTGTATCAGAGTAAAGAGATATGTCTTGTACAAATGTAGAACTTGACCATTTCTTGGTGACTCTGAATGTAGCTTTATTAGGTCCATTATTAACAAGATCAATAGATACAAGGTCATTTATAACATATGGAGTACTTCTCATATCATCTCCATCAACATCCCAAGCATCCCATTCTCTTGGAGTGTCTTCTAGGACATGTAGTTCATTACCTTGTTTCCCTGATTCAAATACTTCTCTTCCATTAACCTTATCATAAAGACTAGAAATATTTCCTGTTTTTGTATCTAATTTTAGTTTAAAGAATTGATTTTCTATTATTTTATTGGTATTATCTACAGTAATAGTATTATTTTTAGCTGTAGAAGTTTTTTCTACTGCTCGATAAACTGTATATCCCATTGCAGGTACTTTTGCTTTATAGGAAACAGTAACTTTTGCGCCGTTCTTGTTTACTATTTGGCTTGGTACCTCTTTTCCGTTTTCATCTAAAATAGTTATATCTTTATCAGCAGCTGAAAGTATAACATCTGATTCAACAGAATCTTCCCTATCCCAAGAAAGTGGGTTGTATAATACTAATGCTTTTCCTTCTCCATCAGTATTTACTCTACTTGCTATTCCACTCATGGCATTCTTCATTGTTCCACCTAATTGATTTAATGCTATTTCTGCATCATTAAAGGCATCATTATATACTGCAGTTATTGCTGATCCTGGTAAAACATCATGGAATTGATTTAAATTTGTTTTATCCCAAGCCTTATTAATCTTGCTTTGAGGATAGCTTTCTGATCCTAACAACGTTGCGATAGAACTAAGTTTTTCTGATTCTTCTGCCTTTATCTCGCTTTCACGATTATATTTTTTCATATATGCTGCAGAGGTTAAGGTTCCTCTATGCTTTTCTAAATATAGCTCATCATCTACAGTTGGTAAAGTATCAGCCTTAGCTTCAATTTTACTAAAAGAATTCAAAGCTGTATCAAATACAACATTTGGAGCATCAGCCTTACTATTTATATTTTTGAAGTTGGTTAAATCTGTATTATTAGGTCCACCACCATGATCTCCTGATCCATATAAAAGTATACTATCAGAAAGTCCCTTAGAACTTGGATAATTCATTGTACTTGATACATTCGATTGAGTTATAGCGCTTCCACTAAATGAGTAATCAAAAGTTGGCTTATAGGTAAGAACTTCACTTCCATCTGGAGCTTTCCAATTGAAAGATTCATATGGAAATTTATTAGTGTCATTCCAATTTAATTTTGTTGTTATAAAATAATCCATTCCGCTTTTCTTAAGTATCTGTGGCATATTATAGTTAAAACCAAATACATCTGGAACCCATCCAACTTTTGCAGTCTGTCCATAGTTATCTCTAAAATATTGCTGAGCATATAATGATTGTCTAACTAAAGATTCTCCGCTTGTAGTATTCAAATCTGGTTCAATTACTTGTCCACCTACAACTTCCCAATTTCCTGACTTCACTTTCTCCTTAATTCTCTTTGCTAACTCTGGGTAATATTCATCTGCCCATTGATAAAATTTAGAAGAAGATTGCGTAAATTTATAATCTGGATTAGCATCCATTAAATCAAGTGCTCTTTTAAATGTTGTATTAACTTCTCTTATAGTTTCTTCATATCTCCAGTTCCATGCAGCATCTATATGCGAATTTCCTAGTGCATGAACTGTTTGACTTTTATCATAAGCAAATACACTTGTTGCTGGTAAAGCTGTTACTATCATAGAAGCCATTGTGACAATTCCAACGAGCTTTTTAGATAACCTGTTCATGTTTCTCCCCCTTCATTAATTGTGTTTCTTTATAATAACTCCTAAAACTATCATGCCTAATCCTATTATTGGAAAGTAATTATATCTTCCAGTCTGTGGTAGTTTACCTATATTTGTATTTTCACTTGGCTCTTGTTCTCCTGGTTGATCATTAGAACCATTTCCACCATTATTATTACCGCCATTACCATTATTATTTGAATTCTCTTTATATACTTCCACACTACATACCGCTGTCTTATTACCATCCTCTGCTGTTACTGTTATTAATGCCTTTCCTTCCTTTATTCCTTTTATATATCCATCCTTAACCTCAACTGTACTGTCATTACTTGATGTCCAACTAACATTCTTATTTGAAGCATTTTTAGGTAAAATGGTTTGTATTAGTTTATATTCTTCTCCTACCTTTAACCTGTATTTATTAGTGTTTAATGTTATGCTTTCTACATTCACTACTTGTGGCTTCTCAATAATATTTAAACTTAATGAGTTAGCTTTAATTCCTTCTACTTTCTCTTCCTTACTATTTACAAATATTGTGGATGGTAATGTTACTCCTGCATTTCCTGTTTTTAAAGCCTTAAACTCAAACTCACCTATTTTCACTTCTCCATTTACTCCTTTATCTTTTCCAAGGATAGAGAGAAGATATCTGTCTGTTCCATTACCTACATTACTTCCCATCTCATTAAACACATCAAACTTAGCACTAATTAGCTGTAAGTATTCTATACTATAGTTCATTGATAAATCTACACTATATAGATCCTCTGCATTTGATGTCTTTACTATAACCTTAACCGTATCGCCTTTTTGGTACTCTTTAGAATCAGTAGTAATTTGAATTGTATTCTCTTCAGCATATGTTATTGTTCTAAAAGTAAATAACATAAGAAAAGTACACAAAATAGTTATGACCTTCTTCACTTAAACTCCCCCATTTCATGAGATTTATCTAATCTTTGCCTTATCACCTCCTAAAAAAATTGTCAAGGCGATTATGAGCCGTCTATTTTTTCTCGCATCTGCCTTTCCAAACGCATGTGAGGATAATTTGGCAGGCGACTAATTCTATTTTTTACACATCCCCCCTCTACTTTATAGTCTTAAGAAATGCTTCCCATTTCTCAACATTTTCTCTATTAGAAAGAAGTTGTTCTCTTAAATAAGGTGAACCTATTTCTAAAGAACATATCTTAGCTCTTAGAGCGTATTCTTTCAAAAGGTTGTACATGGTTGGTGATGTCTCCTTTATTTTTGCTTCTAAATCCTTACTTGCAAATCTAACATCTTCTTTATCTGCTTCTTCTGCAATCTTTACTAGATTCTCTGAGCTCAAATTATCTTTTAGATAAAGATCATTTTCTTGAGCAAACCATGTATATAATAGATATTCAAAGTCATTTAGTCTATTTACAACCTCTTTATTCTCACCTTCACTAGATTTGGCTAAATTCCATAACGGAACAATTTCATATCCTTTAATATATTTATTTATAAAATCACCCCCATCTTCCTTCATTAATTCTTTAACCATACTATAAATATTGAAGGTTTTTTCATCTTTATTTGAAAGTATATAATTAAGTATGTTATCTTCTTTAGATGTTTTTTTACCTATTGTATCTTCCATATATTTAACTACTAGAGGTGATTGTGTATAGTGTAAAAATTCTATTTTTCCTGGTGAAGATGTTATACTTTCCTCATCTGATGGCGCAAAATTTAAATTTTCTGGTGACTTTAATTTCATGTAGGTATATCTCTCAAATAAATTTCCAAATTCTTTTTCTGGAAAAATGTTTAATCTATCTCTTAAATCCTTAGGCAAGCTCATCATTGACATATTTTCATAATAAGTTGCCAATCCTTCGTAGAAATTTAACATAGGAGCTTCGTTAAATTTCTCTAATGCTACATTTGATTCAAAAAATGCATGAAAAAGTCTATGTCCCATAAGCTGCCAGTCTCTTGCATTTTCTGGGTTGAATGTACTTGCCATATTCGTTGAACTGGCTCCTCCAATTATATATCCCTTGTTTTCTCCTTCAGTTCTTAAGATTACTATTGAATAGTTATTTATCTTCTTCTTAAATACTTTTGAATAGTAGTTATATAAAGCTTCTAAGCCTTTCTTTGCATCTTCTGTATAAGAACCTTCAGCTTCTGGATCAATATAAACTGTATATCCTCCATCCCCAGTAATGTGTTCATCTTTTTTAAAACTACCAAATGTAAATGTAGATTTTCTTATCTCATATAAATCAAACCATGAAGGATTATTTATTTCAGAAGTTGACTTAGATTCTTTACTTTGAAACGGAACAATACTATCCCACTTATCAGGAACTATATTCTGAATTTTAATATCTTCAACCCTATCTGCTTTTTTATTTTTCTCATCAATGGCAGCTAGCGGCATTGCAAGTACTGACTCCCCCTCATAAGATAACATTTTGCCATAGACTTCACTATTATAGCCATGTTTACCTAACTTAGCTATTTCAACATTATAGTTATAATCAATATATTCTGATTTACTCTTCAATCCATCTATTACTACAATTCCATTCTCACCTTTAAAATTAACTTGATTTTTCTGATCATCTATACAACTTTCATTAGCTACACTCATATTTCCATTAACTAAAACAAATTGTTTTGGCTTAAATAATCCTTTAGCTTTTATTCTTACATTGACATTAAGTGTTTTACTATCTATATCTTTAGGGCCAATGGTATATTCTATCTGAAATTTTCTAGGTATGGACTTTAATATAGCTATTGAGCCAGATATTAGTATAATTGCTAAAACAATAGCTGATATTACCCTATTTCTCTTAACCCACCTTAAAATATTGAACTTCTTTGGCTTTTTCACCATATCATTCATCCCCTATCTTTATTGGTTTTCAACTTATCTTTTATCTTTTTAATTCCTTTAGTTTTATAGCCAATTACTATAAAAATTGTAACACCGCTAGCTAATATTAATGGTATATACTCCTTAATTCCTTTACTTTCTCCATTTATAGCTTGTCCTTCTTTCACATTTGCACTACTCTTTAATGTCCCGTTATTTTCTTTATTTCCTGCTATATTACTCTTCCCTTCTTTATTAGCAACTTGCTCATTATCACTTGCTATATTTTCTTCTTTATCTGCCTCTTCCTTTGCTGGTTCCTTATCATCACTTGCACTTTGTTCGTCGCCCCCTTGCTTAATGTTGTTATCTTCTGTTTGGGGTTTTGCTGGAGAAACAGAAACTACTTCACTTGATACTACATTTATTGGAATTGAATAGTTGGTATTCTTACTTATTACTACTGCATCACTATCCACAGCTTTAATGTTACTAACATTTAATATATTCCCACCTTTAATCTTTCCTTTAAATACCAATTCCCCAATCAATTGTTCTTTTAGCAACTCTTTTTTTGAACTTGAATTTATTAATGGATATGTTATTATTCCTTTGGCCTTATCTACAGTCTCTCCTCCAAAACTTTTAAATCCATTTTTCATATCTAACGTACTGGAAACCAAATCTAAAAGTTCAGTGTCATAATTTATAGTAAATTGCACTCCATATAAGTCATAAACATTTTCTGCCTTAATATATACCTTGAATTCTTCCCCTATTTTAACCTCATTCTTATCAATTGCTGTAATAATTGTAGTTCTCTCTTGTGCTTCAACAGAGATAGCTCTGAAGAATATTATTGTAAATGCTAGAAATAATGTAACTAAAAATCTCCTCCTCATACTTCCCCCTTAACTTCTATTTCTGTAAACGTTTACCATGCTTTTATTATATATTTCCATATATTTACAGTCAATGTTTGAAGCTATCTACTTATTGCCTTTATAATGTGGCAAAAGTACAACAATACTAAATTTAAATAAAAAAAACACCACTAAAGTTAAGTGGTGTTTATAACAAAGAACTATTTAATTCAATTCATTTACTGCTGACTCTACAACTTTTACCAAATCATTTTCTGCTCCAAGACTAAAATTAAAAATTACCCCTGAGCCCCCTCCTGCACCTATTGCAGAAATAAAAACTTCACTATCATTCCCCACTATAGTAAGAGTCAAACTCGCCCTATTTCCGTTTCGCATGAAATATTTATCATATACACGTACTGCTACTAATGTTTCACCATAGACATAATTACTTTCATCAACTAGGTTGATACTCATAGCGCTATTAAGTACCTTTTCATTAATTGCATTAACAACTGAGCCAAAATCTCCCTTTATAATCTTTTCATATTTAGCCACTTTTCTTTTCCCCCTCTTCTAAATATCATTAATTTAGAACAAACTCTTTATCTACTATAATTTTATATGTTCCATCTATATTAATATCTATTATTTCAACCTTTATGTCTTTATTATCCCCCCATATAATTTTATCACTTATTAAATACTCACGTTTTACATTATCCTTATCAAAATGATACATAAATAATTTTTTATATGTCTTTGCTTTTGTTGTTACTATTGTTTTAGCTTCCATCATATTCTTTGGAACTTTTTTAATCCTTATATCTGTACCTTTTATACCTTCAAGGGTAAAACAAATATCTTTTAAAACTTCATTGGTTGAATTAACTACATATACATTCGGGAAAATTTTCACATAGTACATTTTTCTTCTCCTTCTTCTTTTAAAATACTTTCTTTTATCTTCTCTCTTCCTCTAATCAAACGCTTATATATAGAATCCTTACTCATATCTAATTCTATAGATATTTTTTCTATCGATTCATCAAGTAAATATTTCTTAACAAATATAATTTTATCTTTTTCATTTAAGTTTTCTATTAGATGATAAAATGATTCATCATCTAATTCTGTAACATCTTCTTTTCCTTCTCTTTGATTTATAATTTCTTCATTTAGCTCTAAATGTATTTTCTCCTTACATATTTTTCTTTTGTAATCAAGTGCCCTGTATTTAGCTATTGATATTAAAAAGTTCCTAAGTTGCCCCTTATTTTCATCATAGCAATCTATATTATTCCATATAGTTAATAATACATCATTAAAGCATTCTTCTATGTCCATAGTATGATTTAAAGGATTTACTAGCTTATTTATAACTCCATATAATAACCTTCCATATTTTATCTTGAGTTCTTCTAATGCAATTTCTTTATGACTCAGTATTGCTAAAACAATATCCCTATCTGTCATAGCTATTACCTCGCTTAACCCAAGACTTATACAAATAGCTATGAATATCTTTATAATCAGAATTTCTAATTATTAAATCGTAGCTTGTTCCATCTTCTATTTCCACTAATACTTCTGTTACAAGCTTAGGCCGAACAATTAGTATGAGTAGAAATATCAATACAATAATCCTTGCACACATTATAGATACAAATTCTGAGTTTATAATAAACTCCTCAATAAACATTTTAACAACATATCCTGTCACACCAATTCCAAACAATATTGGCATTAATGAAACAAGGAATACAAAAACCTTAGCTATTGATATATTTTCTTTCAAGAAGTTCTTTAATCTGACCCTTCTTTTTATCTTCTTTCCAATACTTATCTTTTTTATTTCTTCTTTAATGTAACTCTTGATTGCTAATGGTTTATTATAATAATTAGATGAAATAACAATTATTCTTTCATTTGTGCAAAACAATAATTTATTAAAAGAAAATCCATCGCCTGTCATAAATGGAATAGGCATCATCATATTCACCATCGTTCCACTTTCAAGCACATCTATATCTATTCCTTTAATTACTTTCTCAATCTTCTCCCCTTCATATAAAATACTTTCTACATATACTCCTGACTCTCTTAAAGCATCTTTAGCTATTTTTAGTTTAATATCATTTGTTATTCTATTTAAGCTTTCATCATCGATTGTAGCGAAGCTCATATATTCTTCAACTTCACTATCTTCATATGCGCTTTCATTTAGTAATCTTAATATGTTTTTATCCATTTTAATTCACCTGCTTTTAATTCTTTATCCTATATTCGTAATTCTCCATAACTTTTTGGACAAATTTTCCTTGGTAATTAAAATATTATAAAAACAAAGCGTACTAATTATCCTTAGCACGCTTTATGATTTCTCCATAATACCTATTTTGCTTTTGTAAGTCCTTTTAAATGTCTGTTAGAAATTATGCATTCTTCATCATTTATCATATATGCTATCCTATCTCTGGTATCAATTTCCTTAATATTACGCCTATTGACTATATAAGATTTATGACATCTATAAAATCTATCATCTAATTTCCCTTCTATATCACTAAGCTTACCATTAAATTCAATATGTCTATCAGTAGCATGCACAACAACTTTGTGTGCTCTAGTAGATGTTTCGAAGAATAGTATTTTATTAAACTCTATATTAATTATCTTCTCATTTATCTTTACATTAAACACTTCCATATCGGAATTTTTTGAAGAATATTTCTCATTAGCATTTAAAATACATTCTCTTATTCTATCTTTTACCTCTTTGGGATTATCCTTGACTATATAATCTAATGCTTCCACCTTAAAGGTAAATGTCAAATAACTCATTTCTCCATGCGTTGTTATAAATACAATAAATCCTCTAGGATCATATTTTCGTATTTCTGCTGCAAGCGCTATCCCATTAAGCTCTTGTTTTAAATCTACATCTAAAAAATATAAACCAGTTCCCTCATTGTTTTTAATATACTCTATAACATCTTGGGGCTTAGGAGTAACTAAGGCTATACTCATATCGAAATTTTCAATGATTATTGTATCATTAACTGCCTTTTTATAGGCATTTCTTTGTTCATCATTATCCTCACATATAAATACTTTAAGCATCTATACTCCCCCATCTTATACAAAATTACTATCAATAGTTATCTTTTGTATGAACTCCTCATTTTCTATAGTTGTGTCTATAGAAACATTACTGTACTTTTCAAGTATCTCTTTCAAATTACTAAGTCCAACACCTCTATTTTCTCCTTTTGTAGAATACCCCTTCTTATATATCTTATATATAGGAGGCGTATCTTCTGGACATTTGTTTAATATTGCTATAATCAATGCTTGTCCCCTCTTAACAAATGCAATTTTCACCGTAGGATTTTCGCATTTTTCACCTGCTTCTATAGCGTTGTCTAATAATATTCCCAAAGATCTACTTATATCTATAATATCCATATCTACATTTTCAATAGGCTCTACTATATCTATAAATAATTCAATCCCTATTTCCTGTGCTCTTATAAGCTTTGAAGATAATAACCCCTTAATTTCTGGAATCTTTATATTTTTAAGCAGCGCTATTTTAGAATTATTTTTACCCATTTCATTGCTTAAAGGTAAAATATTTTCATTGAAATGCTTCTTTAGTCCTTCCATATCATCATCTTCAATGTAACCAATCATTGAAGAAATTATATTCACGTAGTCATGTTTAAAAGCTCTCATATCACCATATAGATTTTCTAAATTATCTGTATACTTTTGTAAGCTCTCAAAGTGAGTCTGTTTGTTTTTTAGTTCCATCTCTTTAGTAATACTCTTAAATAATATAAGCATCACCACTCCTAAAAGAATAAAGTATATAAAAAATAATAATCCATTTACCTTAAGAACTTCATTTGTAAATCCAAATTTACTTCCCAATATAATATTTATGTAAAATATTATAAGCGTTATTAATAAACTTAAGGTTATTAATATTGAGAACTTATTTTTTAGTTCAATATTAAAAATATTATTTCTCTTTTTTATAACAAACCGTATCATTTTAGTAGTTACATAAATTAATATAAACTCCGTCAATGCAAATTCAGCATATAACAAACTAATATCAGTAATCTTACTTGGTTCAATCTTAAATATAAACATAAAAATATAACTTGCACTATAATCTATAACCACAGCAATAATAATAGATAGTAGCGATACTATTATACCCATTAGCATGTTTTTACTATTTTTATATAAGAATATAATGCTAATCATTATAATTGGTAACATAATTATAAATTCATTAATATTAATAACAACTGTTGCTACGAATACTGATAAGACTATCATTGATATTATATCTTTTATTTTTATTTTAAATGGTGCTATATTAATTATAGCTGTGTATATAAGTAATACAGTTACCAATACCTTTATATATATCTGCATAAAGCACGATTTTCTCCTTACATTACATTTTATTACATTATATCACAATATTATTCTATAAAAAATAATAAGAGATACAATTTGATTTAAAATTGTATCTCTTATTACTTTTAAAAGTCTTTACTTATCTTCATTTTTTTTAAGCATTTCAGCTGGTATCTTAGGTTCATATAAACCGATCATTATACATTTACCCATTGCTTTATCGCTTATTTTTGATGAAGCTTCACCAATCTTAGTTAATAGTTGCTTTTTCATATCCTTCATAATTCCTATACCTCCTATTTAATACTTTATATGTAATTGGTAATATACTAACAACTTCAGCACATGATGCTAAGGTAATTAAATTTCTAATGGGTTCACTTGGAACAATTAAAGCTATTACCATTAAAGTTACACCAATTATTACTGCTTTATTTCTTAGACTTTTTCTAAATGCTTGTCCTAAAAGTGGATGATATTCGGTATCTGCTGGTGCATATTGATATAGTAATACATTAATTATCATAAAGATAAGAAATACTATGTATCTGCTAAGCAAAAAAATGTGACTTAAATATCCTCCCCCTACAAACAATAACAGTGTTGTTATAGTGCAAACAATGCTGCTTTTAGAATGAATTCCAAAGGCATTGCTTCTTAGGGCAGCAAATACAATCATAATAATAAATGCTTCAATAATTAAATTAGTTTCGAAAGCTACAAAAAATACTATTAGAAATTTTGAAATATTTATCAATAGTATCTCCATACCTAATTTCATTTTTTGTAGTTCCAAGCCTTCCTTATTAGTTACTTTATTTATTCTTAAAATAATTATTTCTGCTAATCTCTCCATTACATTCATATTTCTTTTAGCTCCACTCTCCATGTATATCACCCTATAAAATTGTATCAAAAAATCACATATATTTTATATATTTGTCCTAAACGTATGAAATCTTATACTAAACGTAACCTTTAAATATAATTTAATTAAACATCCTTAAAAAAATAATAAAAATCACAGAATAACTCTGTGATTTTAAAGCTACCTATTTAAAGAGTTTTAGTTCAACTAATAATTTGTTCATGCCTGAAAATGTCTAGAAACCAGCTTTTTCAAATAAGAATAAATTAAGTTTCCTATAAAAACCCTATAATATAAACTTATTAATAGCCTTTCCAACACCGGAATTTTCATTATCATCTGTAATATAATCAGCCACTGCTTTTAGGCTTTCAGTTGCATTGCCCATGGCTATTCCAAGTCCAGCGTATTTTACCATAGATATATCATTTTCATGATCTCCTATGCAAATAATCTCATCTCTATTTATACCTAATATTTCAGCAAAAGCTTTTACGCCACTTCCCTTTGAGGTTCCTTCTGCCATAATCTCTATATTATCTGGACCAGAACTTACTACTTCAAGGCCTCCAAGTTCAATTAAATCCTTTTTTATTTTCTCTATTAGTTCAGGACTTTCAGGAAACATTATAGCTTTAAGAACTTCTCCCTCATATATGTCATATACTTCTCTTATATTCTCATGAACACCAAATGCTACTTGTAAATGCTTAGGTGCAGTTTTATTTGTAATCATATATGCATTATCTTCTGCTGGAAGTTCTCTGGTTATGAATCTATTAAAAGTATTAAAATTTGTTCTTACATTATATTTATCAATAATATCACAAATTTTATTAAACTGATCTCTGTTTAATGGATGTTTAAAAATAACTTTATCTTCATCCTTCTCTCTAATATACGTACCATTTGATGATATTACTGCTACCTTTACACCTATAAGTTCTGCATAAAGACTAGCCGAAGTATATAATCTTCCAGTCGTAATAGCGATCTTCACTCCTTTTTCCACAGCTTCTCTTATAGCTTTTTTATTTAATTCTGTTACTTGATGCTTACTATTTAGCAAAGTACCATCCATATCGATACATACTAGTTTATAACTCATTTCCTCACTCCTAATCTTCTTAAGTAAATAAGCTTCAAATTTTCTCTAGATTGAAACTTAATTAATATTTACATTATTCTATTTATAAATTTAAAATACTCATTAATATCCTTACTTATTATACTCTAAAATATATAA
Source organism: Clostridium sp. YIM B02551 (assembly GCF_022324735.1). Classification (NCBI taxonomy): domain Bacteria; kingdom Bacillati; phylum Bacillota; class Clostridia; order Eubacteriales; family Clostridiaceae; genus Clostridium; species Clostridium sp. YIM B02551. The sequence goes on from NZ_JAKGTF010000002.1 coordinate 310,064, forward strand.
AAAAACTAATCACTTATATAATTCTATTTTTATACTAAAATGCAAAAAGATAAGGATATTAATCCTTATCTTTGAAAGCTCAAATATATAAATTATAGTACTGTTTTCCATAATCCATGAAGATTACAGTATTCTCTTACTTCTATAACTTCCTCATCTATTTGGAAAGTAGCTTCCGGTTTATCTGCTGGAGTTAAATCTTTTCTTAATACCTTAGTTGCAGTAACTACTTCAATCCATTGAATTGAATGAGCGTCTGTCATTGGATGCTCAACTTCTCCAACTACTACATGTACTCCACCATCTACTTTAGTAACAACTGGAATATGTTTTTCTGTTGCTGCTTCTGTTGTATTTCCTTCTAAAAGCGTCATTGGTTTTCCACAACAAACTAAAGTCCCTCCACCTGCATTTAAAACCTCTACTATATTACCACATAATTCACATCTGTATATTTGCTTTTTTTCTATCATTTACTCTACCTCCACTTTTTTTAATTTTCAACTAATTATGTTCACTATTAAACAATAATTATTATTACCTAATATCATTATATAATATCTTCCTAACTTTTACAATAGTATTTTTTGATTTTTAGTTAAAAATATACTTACGAAGGGAGGTTTATATATGAAAAAGAATAAACATAGAAGTAAAAATAATCTAGCTCATAATATTGTAGATAAAAATAAAGATTACCTACCAAACAACAGAGATTTTTATAAACCTGAAGAACATGAGCTTAGAAGCTATTCTCCAAATGGTGATTACACAAAATTACCTGATCCTACTGAGGATCCTATTGTTTGTAATAACATTTCCTATCAAGAATTTGATTACACTGACCAGAGCTTATATAAAGAATAACTTTTTTGTCTATTTATATAATTAAAAAATCATATTACATCTCATAGAGTAACCCTTAGTTGAAACGTCTAAGCGTTGAAGTGACATATAAATTCTTTAATGCATTATATAGTTTAAAAACTTGGGTTCACCAAGTTTTTAAACTAACAAATTTATTATAGGATTCTAAGTTCAACTAATAACTTATTCAAACAAGAATAACTTTAGCTTCCTATAAAAAACTCTATAATATTATTTAAAGCTTATAGAATTCTTCAAAAGACTTAATTGTATAATAATGATCTTTTACTCCTCCTAGCTCTCTAATTGAATGCATTCCCAAAATAGGACTTCCCATATCTACAGATTTTATATTTAAATGTGATGAGCTAATAGGCCCTATAGTTGAACCACCTCTCATATCTGATCGGTTAACAAATTTTTGGCATGGAACTCCAGCTTTTTTGCATATTTCTTGATATACCGCAGATGAATCTGCATCTGTTGTATAGCTTTGAGATGCTGCTATTTTGATAACAGGACCTCCATTTATTATAGGCTTATTTACAGGATCTGATTTTTCGCTATAGTTTGGATGTATCGCATGAGCTAAATCAGCTGAAATCATAAAACTCCTAGCTAAACTTCTTAAATAATCTTCTCTATCTCCTTTAAGTGAAAGTACTATTCTTTCTAAGGTACTAGCCAAGAATTCTGAATCAGCCCCTTGTTTTGTTAAGCTACCAACTTCTTCATTATCATAGCATACTAAAACATTGGTTCCATCAGTAGTTTTACTTGATAATAAAGCTTCCAATCCTGCATGTACCATTGATAAATCATCTAACCTAGCAGAACTTATAAATTCCTCATTTAATCCAATAATACTTCCTTTCTCATACTCATACGGAAATAAATCAAAATCAAGAATTTCACTTATATTTATTTTCAACTCTTTTGCTATTAGTTTTAATATTAAATTACCTTTTTCTAATTCATCATTAATCATAGATATAAGCGGAAGTGTATCTTTTTGTCTATTTATTTTAACACCATCATTTATGTCTCTATTCATGTGTATAGCTAAATTGGGAATGATTAATATAGGTTTATTTATATTAATAAACTGCACTTTAGGACATAAAGGATTTTCAGCTCTTAAAGTTACCCTCCCTGCTAAAGCTAAAGGTCTATCAAACCATGTCGGTAGTATAGGTCCGCCATAAACCTCAGTATTTAATTTAATATATGCATTCTCTGCAACCATCTCTGGGTTTGGTTTTATTCTAAAACCAGGAGAATCTGTATGTGCTCCAATAATTTTAAATCCACTTTTAGCTGGAGATTCTTTTCCAACTGCAAATGCAATAATTGCAGAATGATTTTTTGTAGTAAAATACTTACCTTTACTTGTAATTTGCCATCTATCTTCTTCTCTTAATTCTTGAAATCCATTTGCTTTAAGCTCTTTCTTTACTCTTTCAGTAGCATGAAATGCAGTAGGACTTTCATATATAAAATCTATTAAATTTTTTGCTATCTTTTTTTCCAAATTAATCACCTCTTCAATAATATTATTTTAAATTATATGTTAATTAATATTTACTTTAACTATTCTCCCCTATTTTCATAAAAAATCCCATGTAAACAATTATATCATAGTTTTTAATATATCTAGTATTTGATATAAATTTAAATATTAGTTAGAATATTTATAATACATTTAGATTGGGGTGTTGACATGATGATTTTAAAAAGTATTCAAGTTCTCTACGATAAAAATCAAAAGAACTTTGATGATAAAACCAGAAATGAGATTGGACTCTTTGCAGGTATAATTGGCATTATTATAAACTTTATTTTATTTTTAATTAAAATATTCGTTGGATTATTTTCAAATAGTATTGCCATTACAGCTGATGCATTTCATAGTCTATCTGATTCTGCCTCTTCTATTGTTACGATAATAGGATTTAAAATTGGTTCGAAACCAGCTGATGAAGAACATCCTTTTGGACATGGACGTATGGAATATATTTCTGCCCTTATCGTAGCATTTATGATACTAATTGTTGGTTTCGAATTTGTAAAATCGTCTTTAGGAAAAATATTTGATCCAGAACCAGTGACTTTCAAGATAACTCATTTCTTATTGTTATTACTATCTATATCCTTTAATATTCTTCTTTCTATTTTTAATAGAACTGTAGGCAATAAAATAAACTCAACTGCATTAAAAGCTATTGCAGCTGATAATATGGGAGATGTTTTAACAACTTCAGTAGTTGTATTTTCATTTTTGATATCTAGATTTTTACCTTTTCATATAGATGGATATGTAGGCATACTCGTTGCTTTAGCTATAATTTATGCTGGATTCACCTTTATCAAAGAAACTATTAGTCCTTTACTTGGAGAATCTCCTGACCCTAATCTAGTTAAATCAATAGAAGAAGGCATTCTATCCTATAAACCAATTTCAGGAGTACATGATTTAATAATTCATAACTATGGACCTGGAAGATGTATGGCCTCAATTCATGCTGAAATACCTTCAGATATTAATATAATGAAAATTCATGAGGTAATTGATAAGGCAGAAAAGGAATTGTCTGAAAAGTTGAATATTTATCTTGTTATACATATGGATCCTATATGTATAGAAACCGAAGAAGTTCTATCTGCCAAAAATGAATTAGAAAGAATAGTTAAAAATAATCCTTTAATAAAATCCTATCATGATTTTAGAATTGTAGGAGAAGGTGAATTTAAGAATTTAATTTTTGATTTAGTTATAAATCCTAATGAATTAAACAAAACAATTAATGAATCAGAATTAAAATTAAGTATTTCTAAATCTATTAAAGAATATCATCCCCAATATAATTGCGTAATTACTATCGACTATGTTTTCAGCTAAATATATTCTTATAAACAAAAATAAGTGCACCTCAAATGTTTTATATACATAGCATTTGGAGTGCACTTTACTACTTAATTCTTTTTATTTCTTTGCAAAATAATTTCCTAAAACAACTTTATTAGCCACATCTAAAGTTTCTTTTAAATGTTCTTCCTCCTTAGCATCCTTTGGAGTTCCTATTATTTCACCTGAGTTTAAAACAGTTGCGTCTCTATTTGTATTCACTAGTACTCTTCCCATTGAGGTTGATCCAAATTCCTTTCTATCAACTCCAAGAAGATATGATATAGTAGGAAGAATATCAACTCCTCCTCCATTTACTTTAAACTCTTCTCCATTAATACTTGGATTATATATAATGTACGGTATTTTCATATCATTTGGTTGCCACCAGTTACCTTCAAATTTCACATCTTTAAGTTGATCTGGATAGAACTTATGAACTCCAGTATGGTCGCCGTATATCATAATAACAGAATTCTTTAACACACCTTCAGAATCAAGTTTCTTAATAAAGTTCCCTATAGCCTCATCAGTATATCTAACACTTTGGAAATATGAACCCAATATAGTTTTATCAAATTCTTCTGGAAGTTTTAAAAGTTTTTTATTATCTGGTATATCAAAAGGTCCGTGACTAGTTAATGTTACCATATAACCATAAAATGGCTGTTTTAATGCGGTTAACTTATCAGCTACTTGATTTAAATAGGATTGGTCTGATAATCCTAATCCAATAACCTCATCTACATTATAACTTGTGATATCCAATGTTTTGTCAAACTTAAGGCTTCCTTGATGCACTGGAGCCCAGTTCCAATTACCAGCTACCTCTGGATGAGTAGATAAGGAATTATACCCTTTATCTTTTAACAACTCTGCTAAGGTTGTATATTCACGTTGAGGATATCTAAAGAAGGTTGCCCCTTCTCTTATTGGGAATACAGAAGTATTTATCATAAAATCTGCATCTGAACTTGTACCACTATTATTTTGTTCATGTACACCTGAGAAATATAGTGAATTAGACAATAATCTATTTAAATTTGGTGTTATTTCTTGTCCATACGCTTTTTGTCCTATTACAAAGTTCTCAAGAGATTCTACTTGAATTGCAATAAGATTTTTTCCTTGAAGCATACCTTTATATTTATTATCGGGTAAACTTTCATTATTATATTCAAACCAATTAGCTATTTTAGTTTTATCACTATCACTTAATTTTTCAGTCCTATTCAAAACTAAGTATTCATATATATCATAAGCATGATATCCTAAAGGACTCATATTAGACATACTCTGAAAAGGTGCCCAGCAAGTTCTAAATAACATCTTTTCTCCCTTAGTTTTATCTGCTACATCAATTGCATAGTGAGCATAACTAGTATATCCTACTCCTAGTAAGAAAATAATAATAAATGCTATTATACTTCTACTTACTTCATATGTCTTTTTAAATACGTTTGTTTTAATAATAAGAATTATTGAAATAAAAATATCTATAACAAATATTAAGTCAACTGGTTTAAAATTAAACAAGTTTTTATGAAGTGGATTAAATGTACTTGTATATAATATATTGCTTATAGATAAAAATGTTCCATTACTTCTGTAGTACCATATATCGGCAATAAAAAATATTGATATTAAGGTATTTATGGTCAGATTATATCCTATCTTCCCTTTACCTTTAAATAAATAAGAAAAACTAACTACTATGAGTGGAAAAACTAAATGTGCTAATATATCTGGTTTTCCAAAATACATTAACTTAAAATCAATAGATGCTGATCCATTAGTTCTAATCATCGCTAGATATATATCACTTTTTATAACTAAAAGTATATAGGTTATAATGGCAACTATATCTATATATTTAATAAATTTTCTATTATTCATAATCTACCTCCAGCTAAGCATTCAAATGCTATTATACACTAATAAATATAAAAATATAATGGTTATAATTATTAATAATTTGTAATAATTCTTTATTTTTGATATATTTATGTATAAGGTCGTTAAATTAGTAATATATTCAATGCTTAATTATAAATAGGCATTATAATAAAAACATATTTTTAAGGAGGCTATATATGATTTGTCCTAAATGTGGTAGAGAGTATGAAAATTCTACTGAATGTCCTTATTGTGCTTCAGAAATGAACACTAGCAATTATTCTAATAATTCTTATTACGCTTCATCTGAGGTAACAACTGAAGATTTAGAAAACTATGTTGGATTAAAGAAAGCTGATTATTTCTTAACAAAATGGTCAGATATGGATGCAACAGCATCAAAAATATCTTGGAACTGGCCTGCATTTTTTATCAACTGGGTATGGCTACTTTATAGAAAAATGTATGCATTTGGTTTTGCAGTTTTAGGCTTTAATATCATTTCAAGAATGTTTATTAAGAGCTCAGGATTTAGTTTTATTTTAAGTGTTGTAGAAATGGTTGCTGGAGGTTTATTAGGTAATTGGATCTATAAGTACTCTGCTGAAAAGAAAATAAAGGAAATCAAGAGATTGTCCAACGATGAAGAAGTTGCAAGAAGACGTATTTCCATGGCTGGTGGCGTAAATATCGCTGTCCCAATAATTTTCGGAGTGCTTTATGGCCTTGTTATTATATTCCTTGTGCTTTTAGCTGTAGCAGCATTTTCAGCAAGATCAACCTATAATTTCTAAAATATATTTATACAAAAAATAAGAGATGGTTCAAACCATCTCTTATTTTTTATAATACTTTTGATAAGAAGTCCTTTGTTCTTGGATGTGTAGGATTTCCAAATATCTCTTCTGGAGTTCCTTGTTCAACTACATTTCCTCCATCCATAAATAGAATCCTATCTCCTACTTCTCTTGCAAATCCCATTTCATGTGTAACTACTATCATAGTCATACCTTCTGAAGCTAGTGACTTCATAACAGCCAATACCTCTCCAACCATTTCAGGGTCAAGTGCTGAAGTTGGTTCATCAAATAGCATCACATCTGGTTCCATTGCTAATGCTCTTGCAATAGCTATTCTTTGCTTCTGTCCGCCTGATAAACTACTTGGATATGCACTTGCTTTGTCTTCTAAGCCTACTTTTTTAAGTAATTCCATTGCTTTTGCAATTGCTTTTTCTTTGCTCCATCCTTTAACCTTAATAGGAGATAATGTTATATTATCTAATACTGTTTTATGAGGAAAGAGATTAAAGCTTTGAAAAACCATACCCATTTTTTCTCTTATCTTATTTATATCAGCTTTTTTATCTGTGATATTTTGTCCTTCAAAAATAATTTCCCCTTTAGTAGGTACCTCTAGAAGGTTAAGACATCTTAAGAATGTAGATTTGCCTGAACCTGAAGGTCCAATAACAACTACAACCTCTTGTTTTTCTATATGCTCATTTATTCCTTTAAGCACTTCATTTTTACCAAAATACTTATGAAGATCATTAACGTGAATCACTTGCTTTTAACCTCCTTTCAACCACACCCATAATTCTAGTTAGAATAAAGGTTATTACAAAGTAAATAGCTGCTGCTACTATCAAAGGTTCTAATCCTAAGAAAGATGCTGCTCTTACTGTACCAGAGTTATACATAAGTTCTGCAACACCAATTACAGAAACCATAGATGACTCTTTTATAATTGAAATAAATTCATTTCCTAATGCCGGAAGGATATTTTTAAACGCTTGAGGGATTATGATTTCCTTCATAGCTAAACCATGCTTCATTCCTAAACTTCTTGCTGCTTCCATTTGTCCTTTATCGACAGCTTGTATACCTGCTCTGATTATCTCTGCTACATATGCAGCAGAATTTAATGATAGTGCAATAATACCTGTAGCCATATCTGGCAAATCTCTTCCAATAAGTAGAGGTAATCCTATGTATATTATCCAAATTTGAATTAAAAGAGGAGTTCCTCTAACAAATTCAATATAAGCTATTGAAAATGCCTTTAGTATCTTAACTTTTGAAAGCTTCATCATACTTAAGAACAATCCAAGGATTGTACCTATAATAACTGCAAATAAAGCCAAAATGATTGTGTTCTTAGTTCCTACTACAAAATAATTACTGTATTTTGACAGAAAATCAAAATGTAATGTCAAATCTCTTCCCTCCAATTAAATCAATTAAGGATTTTCAAAAAAATATTGAATAAATTCATCAATTTATCCAACATTTTTTGAAAATCCATAGATCACTATTTTTATTAAAAGTTCTATTCTCCAGCTAATGCATTTGCATCATCAAAGAATTTCTTTAGCTTACCTTCTTTTTCTAATCTATCTAGAGTCTTGTTTATAGCTGCTTGAAGATCAGTATCTCCCTTAGCCATAGCAATTGCATATCCTCCAACTTGATCCTTAATTACAGCTGATGATAAAGCTAAATCAGGATTTTTAGCAACATATGCTTCAGCAACTGGTTGTTCTAATAACACACCATCAATCTTACCACTCTTTAAGTTCATGATTACATCACCAGTCTTACCTAAAGAATTTAATTCTGGATTAGTTATCTTTTCTTTAACTGTATCTTCTTGAACAGTTCCTTTTTGTACTCCTATTTTCTTTCCATTGAAATCTTCTGGTTTAGTATACTTATCCTTATTATCTGCCTTTACTACAAATACATTATCAGTTTTATAATATAGGTTTGAAAAATCTGCATTTTGCTTTCTTTCTTCTTTTGGAGTCATACCTGATAATATCATATCGAATTTTTTACCTTGTAAAGCTGGTAATAATCCATCAAAATCCATCTCTTTTATCTCAAGCTTTACTCCTAAGTCCTTTGCAACTTCTTGTGCAATACTTACATCCATACCAACTACATTACCTTGAGTATCTTTAAACTCAAAAGGTGGAAAATCTGGTGATGTTCCCATAACTATTTTCCCGCTATCTTTAATTTTTTGCAAAGTTGTTTTTGATTCTTCTTTCTTACCACATGCCATTAATCCTAATGCCATTACACTTACTAACGATAATGCCATTACCTTTTTTAACATTCCTTTTTTCATAATAAATAACCCCCTTAGTATAATTATATATCCATCAAAAATAATATCATTTTTAGTATAGGAATAATTATACACCACTATTTTATATTTATGCAATACTTTTATAATATTTTCGTATAAAAATTAAAATTTATCTTACTTTCACCTTTTTAAGCTTAAAACTTTCTTTTGACGAATGTAAATTATGCATAAAAATATGCATAATTTACCTTTTTTCAATTTTTATACTACTCAATCTATGGAGGGCTCTTGTACTCATAATATACTTTATTAAGTTCTCTTTATTATTATCTTCATCTTCGTCTAATATTATTACTCCATCAAATTCTAATCCTTTAGCAAAATATGAAGGTATTAGAACTATTCCCCCATTATAGATAACTTCTTCTCTGTCAAATACAACATTACTTACTTCTTCTTTAATTAAGTTCCCCAATTCTTTTAATCCATTAATGTCTTTTTTTATAACTGCAATACTTCCCAAGCCTTCTTGTTGCATCTCTTTTATTACTTTTATTATTAGATTTAGAAGATCTTCATTGTTACAAGTATATTCCCTAACTGCATCTCCTGATCTAACTAACGGGATTATCTTTTCTTCTTGAAGATATTTATTAGCATACTCCATAATTTCCTTTGTAGAACGGTAACTCTTATTAAGTTTAAATTCATGAATATTTTCATCAAAAATATCACTTAAATTAAGCATAGCAGGTTTTTCATCAAGCTTCACTAGTCGTTGATTGGAATCTCCTAGTATTGTAAAGCTATTACATCCTATATATTCTTTTATAGCCATAAATTGAATCTTAGAATAATCTTGTGCTTCATCAATAACTATATGTTTTATATCTCCTTTATATTTAGCTCCCCAAAGTTTTACCATTAGATATAGTATAGGTGCTAAATCTAAGTGAGTTAGTCTTCTATATTCATTTATTCTATTATATAATTCAATTGGCTTTTCACAGTTTATAAATTCATCTAATGCTTTTCTTGAATTAATAACTTCCCTAACAATTTCTCTTATTTTTATTCTTCTGCTAAACTCTAAATTTAATTCCTCTAAAGCTAACTGTTCTGATGTTAAAGTCTTCTTATATTCTTCAACTTCCTTATTTAATTTCCAAACTCTTTCATCTCTTTTATTTTTAATTTTTGAAATAATTACTCGTTTAATTTTTTCATTTCTTTTAAATAAAGGCATATACTTATAATCTTCAATAAATAGTTTTTCTATTTCTTCTTTTGAGTAAACAACTTCACCATAGTAGCAAACATCTTCTAATTTAAAATAGTCATGTTCACAGTTAGCTATAAAATCCTCTATAAACTTAGTAAATTTATTGGAATTCTTATATCTTACTTCATTTAAAAACTCTTCTTCACCAGAATATATTTTTTCAATATATTCTTGAAACTCCATTACTTCTATATCCTTAAGCTCATTTAGTGCAAAATTAACAAAAGTATCTTGCTTAACACCAACTTCACCTAGACTAGGTAACACTTGAGAAATATACTCCATAAATATAGAATTAGGTCCTAAAATAAGTACTCTACCTTCCAATGCTTTTCTATAGTTATACAACAAATATGCAACTCTATGTAGTGCTATCGTGGTCTTACCACTTCCAGCAACACCATCTACAATCATATTTATTTCTCTACTCATTCTAATGATATCATCTTGCTCTTGTTGAATTGTCATTATGATATCTCTTAATTTTTCAGAAGAATTTTCACTTAAAACCTTTTGAAGTATATCATCCTTAACATCTATTTCTGAATCGAATATTCCTTCCAAAGCTCCTTTTTTAACAATTATTTGTCTTCTCCCAAGTATTTCTGTTTCAATTTCTCCCATTGGAGCCTTATATTTTGCTTTTCCTAAAGTTCCATGATAAAACAAAGAAGCTATTGGAGCTCTCCAGTCTATTACAACTGGTTCTAGATTATCTTCATTAGTTACTCCGAATCTTCCTATATAAAGACTTTCAGGATACTGCTCTTTATCTTCAACAAACGTCACTCTTCCGAAATAAGGTGATTCCTTTAATATGGTCATTTCTTTTAATCTTCTATCTATTGTTTTAAAAGCTTCTTCCTTCGCATATCTTTCATGATCAAAAAATTCAATTACCGCATCCTCGTCATCTTTATATTCATCTATAAAATTCTTTCTGTATTCTAATATATATTCTGTAATTGCTTTTCTTTTTGCTAGTGCTTTTAAAATTTCATTATTCAATATTTCTAAAGTTTCACTTAACTTTTTTTTCTCAACTATAAATTCAACGTCTTTATTATCCATGTAAAAGCGTCATCCTCCCTATGATGTAAAAAAGTTTCCCTAGGGAAACTATTTTACTCAAATAAACTTTTATTATTCTAGTGATATATTTTCTATCTTCTCTTCTATTCTTTGATTATTATTTTCATCAGTGGTATCTTCTGTAACTTTTTCATTATTTATGCTTAAATCTTCTTCTTTGCTTTTAGCATAAATAGCTTTTCTTGCTTCTTCTCTACTTTCTCTCTCTTTATCTTTTTCTTCTTTTAGGGCTTTAAGCTCTGGATACTTTTCAAATACCATTTCTAAGAACTCATCCCCCATTAAGGTTTCTTTGTCCAATAGTGTATTTGATATCTTAGTTAAAAGATCCCTATTTTCATCTAAAAGCTTTATAGCTTTCTTATGACAATCTTTAATAATATTTAATGTTTCTTCATCAACTCTTGTTAATGTTTGTTCTGAGCAGTTGGCTGCGTTTCTTCCATCTAAATATCTATTTCTTACAGTTTCTAAAGCCATCATATCAAAGGTCTCAGTCATTCCATAAAGCGCAACCATACTTCTTGCTGATTGTGTTGCTCTTTCAATATCATTTGACGCACCAGTTGAAATTAAGTTAAATTCTACTTCTTCAGCTGCTCTTCCTCCAAGCATAACTGTAATTTGATCCAATAATTCATCCTTTGATACCAAGTACTTTTCTTCCTCAGGAAGTTGCATAGTATATCCTAAAGCTCCCATAGTTCTTGGCACTATAGTTATTTTATGCACAGGATCAGTATTCTTTAATAATGCTGCAACTAATGCATGCCCAACTTCGTGGAAAGCAACTATTTTCTTTTCACGAGGTGATAAGATTCTATCCTTCTTCTCTTTTCCTGCTATAATTACTTCTACTGCTTCTTCTAAATCTTCTTGAATAACCTCAGTTCTCTTATGTTTAACAGCCCTTAAAGCAGCCTCATTTACTATGTTTGCCAAGTCTGCTCCTACAGCTCCAGGAGTTCCTTTTGCTATAGACTCTAAGTTAACTTCTGAATCTAATTTTACATCTTTAGCATGTACCTTTAAAATTTCTTGTCTACCAATTAAATCTGGCCTATCTACAATTACTCTTCTATCAAATCTTCCTGGTCTAAGCAATGCTTTATCCAGTATTTCCGGTCTATTTGTAGCTGCTAAAATAACAACCCCTTTTGAAGAATCAAATCCATCCATCTCTGCAAGTAGTTGATTTAGCGTTTGTTCTCTTTCATCATTTCCACTTATATTTCCTTCTCTGCTCTTACCAATTGCATCTACTTCATCTATAAACACTATACAAGGAGCTTTTTCTTCTGCTTGTCTAAAAAGATCTCTAACTCTTGAAGCTCCCATTCCCACAAACATTTCAACAAAATCTGATCCTGATAAAGAAAAGAATGGTACTTTAGCTTCCCCAGCAACAGCTTTTGCAAGTAGTGTCTTACCTGTACCAGGAGGCCCTACTAATAGAGCTCCTTTAGGTAGTTTTGCCCCAATTTCAGTATATCTTTCAGGTTTATGTAAGAAATCCACAATTTCTTTTAAGGATTCTTTTGCTTCTTCTTGTCCTGCCACATTATCGAAGGTTATTCCTGTTTGATCCTCTGCATATAGTTTGGCAGTATTTTTACCAAAGGACATTACTCCTCCACCCATTTTCTTATCCATCTTACCAAACATCAATCTTCCTACGAAGATCACAAATACCATTGGTAAGATCCAAGAAAGAAGAAGTTCCATAACTGGGAAACTATCTGGTTTTTTTCCACCATATTTTACACCTGCATCATCTAATTCCTTCACTAATGATGGATCATTAAGATTTACAGTATATATACTTTTTCCGTAATCTTTATTTTCCTTAATAGGATATATGTTTATTACATTAGTATCAATTACGACTTCTTCAATCTGCTTATCTTTTAGCATAGTCTTGAATTCGTTATATTTTAACTGTTTAGTCATGAAAAGTGACTTAGAATAATTGAATGTAACTAATATAGATATTGCTATTAATCCATATATAAGTAAATATTTTAACTTCTTATTATCTTTAAACATAAATGTTCTTCACCCCATTTTTCTCTAGTTAGTTATTTCACAAAACCGAATCTATTAAATGGATAAACTCTTAATTGAGCTTTACCTTTTATATCTTTGCCATCTATAAATGGATTGTTCCAATATCTTGCATCTTCTGAATTTGCTCTATTATCTCCCAAAAAGAAGAACTTTCCTTTAGGAACTTGAAACTCTCCGTCGTATGAAGATGGATATTTTACATAGTCCTCATTTATTTTTTCATCATTAATATATACCTCTCCACCCTTTATTTTTACATTATCTCCAGGGATTCCGATTAGCCTTTTTATAAGTGTATCTCCTAGTTCACTAGAATAAAATACAATTATATCACCATGTTTTAGATTTTCGGGTTTATATACTCTAGTTACAAATAACTGATCATTTACTTGCAATGTTGGTTTCATTGACTCCGAAGGTATATATATCTTAAATAGTAAAAACTTATTTATTATTACTGTTGCAATAATAGCCAATACTATTGGAAATATCCAATCATATATAAATCTTTTAAAACCACTTATACTTTTTTGTTCAACTTCTGAGTTGTTAGTATTATCCTCCATTATTCCTCCCATATTCCGTCTGCTAATTTATTTATTTCTTCTTCTCTCTGCTTTGTTAATATCTCATCAACAACGTAAGTTTCATTCTTACTAATTATAACTTTTCCACTTGCAACTTCCCCAAGGATTAAAGAAATATCAATATCTTTAAGTTCTCCTGCATCATTTTCGCAAACAGCAAAGTCTCCTTCAATTCTATCAATTATATATTTCAAAATATTCTCCTTCTATAAAGATATTATTAAATAGTATATCATATTTGTATTATTTATTTTAACCTTAATAAAATAAAAAATCTATAAAGAATTTATAAAATTTAACCTAACTAGTCAATATAAAAAAATCGTCAAGGCGATTATGAGCCGTCGATTTTTTTATCGCATCTGCCTTTCCAAACGCATGTGAGGAAAATTTGGCAGGCGACTAATTCTATTTTTTACTCTTTAGTGAGTCTTTAGATTGTACTTCAAGCATATAATTTTATCCACAAATTAAAAATATTATAAATTCCTAAAGAGTAAAAAAATAAATAAGATTCAGCTATAAAATAACTGAATCCTATTTGTATTATATTTCATTTCTTAATATATCTTCATAACTTTCTCTTTTACAAATAACTCTAGCCTTACCTTCACTAACCATAATAACAGCAGGTCTAGGAATCTTATTATAGTTGTTTGCCATAGAATAACCATATGCTCCAGTAGAAAATACTGCCAATATATCTCCACTTTCAACTTTGGGTATTGATATATCATTAATAAGTATATCTCCTGACTCACAACACTTACCTGCGATGGTTACCTCTTCATATTGTTCTTCCCCTAATCTGTTTACAACTAAACAATTATATTCAGCTCTATATAATGCAGGTCTTATATTGTCAGTCATACCCCCATCTACTGAAACATACTTTCTTACTTCTGGAATATCTTTAATTGAACCTATAGTATATAAAGTTGTACCAGCATTTGCTATTATTGATCGTCCTGGTTCAATAGATAAAGTTGGTATCTCCATTCCAAGTTTCTTGCATACAACTTCTGCCTTATCAAGTATTGCTTTACAATACTCCTTGGTTTCTCTAGGTTCATCTCCCTCATTATAATAAACTCCGAATCCTCCACCTAAATCTAATTCAGGTATTTTAATTCCTAGTTCTTTTTGAACCTTAAATAATAAGTTCAACATTATTTCTGTTGCATCTTCATATGGTTCTATTTCAAATATTTGAGATCCAATATGACAATGAAGCCCACTTAATTCAATGTTTTTGTAAGATGATGCTGCTTTAATAGCTTCAAAAATCAGATCTCCAACTGGAGCAAATCCAAATTTTGAGTCTATTTGGCCAGTTTTTATATATTCATGGGTATGCGCTTCTATTCCTGGGGTTATTCTTAGATATATCTTCTGAACAACTCCATATTCTTTAGCAATAGAATCTAATATCTCTAGTTCATATAAATTATCTACTACAAATCTTCCAACTCCATTACTTATACCCATTTTAATCTCATCTATAGTTTTATTGTTTCCATGAAAATAAATTTTTTCAGCAGGATATTCAGCCTTAAGTGCAGTAAATAATTCTCCTCCAGATACTACATCTAGATATAAGCCTTCATCTCTAATTATTCTACACATTTCTAGTGTTAAAAAGGCTTTCCCAGCATAAGCAACCCTATTTCCGCCCTCTGAACACTGAAAGCTTTTATAGTAATCTCTACAATTATTTCTTACTAGCTCCTCATCAACTACATAAACAGGTGTTCCATATTCTTTAGCTAAAATACTAGCTTCAACTCCTCCAATATAAAGCTGATTGTTCTCAATTTGTGCTGTACCAAATAATTTCATCTTTATTCCCCCTTGTTTATTTGCCCCATAAAAAAATCGTCAAGGCGATTATGAGCCGTCGATTTTTTTCTCGCATCTGCCTTTCCAAACGCATGTGAGGAAAACTTGGCAGGCGACTAATTCTATTTTTATTCTTTAGGGAAGTCTGGTAAATCCTTAGATTATAATTCAAACTCATAATGTTATCCACAACCTAAAAATATTATAGATTCCTAAAGAAAAATAAAAGTCACAGAAAAATCTGTGACGGGTAGAGTTCTTTTGTATAGGATATTGCAATTATTACAATAAAAACATCATAATTAATTGCAATTAGCCTACCTTGTAGCTCTCCACTTATAGTGACAATCATGAATATGTTCTATTCATGACCAGAGATAACTTCTGCCGTTGCTATCTCTTCGGCTATTTCTCCTTTCCTTAAAGATCATCACTTGCCAGTTCCTTTTAAGTACTAATAGTAAATAGCTCCTCTACCCTAGGTATATATTATATTGTATTCAACTTGATGTTAATATGATAACATACTCTTTTTAGTTGTCAATAAAAAATTAAGAATTCCTATATCTATCCATTAAACTACTCATTATATCTGCTCCAAGAGGTGGTGTATATGTTATTGCATTTGCCCCAGCTTTTATTGTTTCTTCAACACTTTCTTCTGTTGGTCCTCCTGTTGCAATTACTGGGAACTCAGGAAACTGACTTCTAATTTTTCTTACAATTGCAGCAGTATCCTTACCACCTGAAACATTTAATATAGTTGCACCTGATTCTATTCTCTCTTCTATGTTTTCATTCTCAGATACAATAGTTACTATAATAGGTATATCAATAGTTTTTCTTATCTTACTTATAATCTCATTTGATGTTGGAGCATTTAATACGACTCCCATAGCTCCCTTAAATTCAGCATCTAATGCTAGGTTAATAACCCTTTTTCCTTGAGTTATACCTCCACCAACTCCACAAAATACAGGTACATCTGCTGCCATAACTAGAGCCTCAGTAATTACAGGTTGAGGTGTAAATGGGTACACTGCAATAATAGCATCTGCATTTGTATTTCTTATTATTGCTACATCTGTGGTAAATAATAATGATTTTATTCTCTTGCCAAATATCTTAATTCCACTACAATTTCTAATAACTTGAGGCACCTCAATAACATGATTCCTTAAGGTTCCCTTAATCTCAGGTACAAACTTAGACTCTTTTTGTGACATACAATTACCTCCATGAAAAATTATTCTAAATATATTATAATACTAAAAATTTCAGTATAAAATATATTCACATTATCTTAAATAATTTGTAATATTTATCTTAATATGAAATATGAAACAAAAAAAGAGTTCCTAACTTATTCAAGATACTCTTTTCAACCTACAAACACTAATATAAATGTAAATTAATATTAATAATTATATTTTTCTAGTATTTTTTTTACTACTTTTTTTCCTATAGCATCTTCTTCCATCTGTTCCAATGCCTTTTCTAAAGGTATCCATTCTAAGGCTTCAACCTCAGATGATTTATTTATATCTCCACTCTTATATTTTGCCATAAAAGTCAACATTAATAGTTCTTTGCCATATACAAAATCACTACCTAAGTATTCTATATTCTCTATCTGTATCCCTGTTTCTTCCATGACTTCTCTTGCTACTGTTTGCTCTACAGTTTCATCTACTCCAACATATCCAGATACAAGCACTTTAGAATTTTTATATATATAACTTTGCTTCAATAATAAAATCTCTTTTTCCTTAATAACTGCTATTACTGCACAAGGCTTTGGTAAATCAAAAAACAACGTATCATCGTGCTCGCAGAATGGTACTGCCCCTTCATCCCAACTATCTTTTAGTTCTAATTCTCTTCCACATAATGGACAATACTTAAACTTCATTCTACCCACTCCCCAAACAACCTATAAATTTACTTCAATTTCCTTTAATATTTCAATTGATTTTTCTGTCACCTTACAAGAATATGCATAAATATCAACGCCATTTTTTTTTGCAAATTTTACTGCTTCTCCAAACTTAGGATCCATAATATAGTTTGGTGTAAAGCTCAGTACCTCTTCCATTTGAATCAAAAACATTATTCCTGCTCCGTAACCATTTTTTTTCGCTTCTATTAATTCTAAAACATGTTTAGTTCCTCGCTCAGTCGGTGCATCTGGAAATGATGCTTTTTCATTGAATTCAAGAGTAACTCCCTTTACTTCTAAATAATATACTTCACCTAAAGAATTTGTCAATCTAAAGTCAAACCTACTACTTCCATAGAACTTTTCGCTTTCTATAATCTCATAATCATTCAACTCTTTAATCATTCTTTTTTGTAAAGCCTCTTTCACTACCTTATTAGGTATTTGTGAATCTATATTTATTAATTTACTTTCATCTTTATAAGCCGCAATTAAATCATACTTTGTCTTTCTACTTGGGTTTAGTTCTTCACGTAAAATAATTTTAGTATTAGGCTTTAATATTTCTCTGCATCTCCCAGTATTAGGAACATGTACTACTATCTCTTCTCCATTTAGTATTACTTTAGCATTAAATCTATTCGGCCTTTCTACAAATACTCCCACTTCAATATTATTGTTGAATTTCATATTATCACCTTGATTTCATTTTGTGAATGTCTTTCATCTGTTCTTATTTTATAGCTTTCTTGTTTTTTTATCCACAGTTATGTTTAATTAATTAACAGATTATTAGTATTTCCTTGTTGATTATTTAATTGTTATACAAGTTTATAATATTATACTCATGCTTAAAATTTCTAAAGAGTAAAAAAACTTCATATGCTATATGCACATGAAGTCTTTGGTGACCCCTAGGGGAATCGAACCCCTGTTACCACCGTGAGAGGGTGGTGTCTTGACCGCTTGACCAAGGGGCCATATTTTATTTTAATAATAACGAAAAAGATTTAATTGGCGATTCCGCTTCGCCACTGGATAATTTTTAACGCAAAACAAGTTTTGCTAAATTATCCGTTAAATGCATAACATGCATTTAACCTCTCCCACACAGTCTTTTAAATAACAAAAAAAGATTCTATTGGCGATTCCCTACTCTCCCACACAGTCTCCCGTGCAGTACCATCGGCATCTCAAAGCTTAACCGTCCTGTTCGAAATGGGAAGGGGTGTTACCTTTGTATCATCATCACCAATTTTACTTCTAAATTTGCTATATCCTTCGCATTGCGTTGTCGTCTTCATCGCTTTGGTGCTCACGTAACTTGAAGTACGTTCCGCTCCGCGCTCTTTGACTCCTAGCACTGCTCGAATCTATCAAATTTATTGTGAATTTACTCTTATGTGAATAAATCCTTTCGTGAATTAACTCTTATGGAATTAATTATTTGTTGAAAAAACTTTATGTTCTTTCAAAATTGCACACAATATCCAGTTGTTTTTATTTGGTCAAGCCCTCGATCTATTAGTATGAGTCAGCTAAA